>CACXNV010000001.1 GCA_902769185.1 uncultured Erysipelotrichaceae bacterium
TAATGCTTATTGAGCATGAAAAAAGCGCCTTCTTATAAAGCGCTTTTTTCACATTCATAGCAAGTTCATAATTAACTTCACTATGGTTTCCATTTCGTTTGGATTACTTTCTGCGGTGAGAATAGTGATTGCCACTAATGCTTCATTAGAGATAATTTGTTTGTTGTTTCTATATAAAGCATTATTGCGATAAAGGAAATTGATGAAGAGAGTTGCCGCTATACGTTTACATCCATCTGCAAATGGATGATCTTTTACTAAGAAGTATAGCAAGTGAGCAGCTTTTTCTTGAATAGTTGGATATAATTCTTTCCCAAAAACATTCTGATATACTTGGCCCAATATACCTTCAAGTTTTCCTTTTTCTTTTTCAACGCCGAAGACACTTGATCTTTCGCCAAATTTCATTAGATCAATGATGTATCTAGCTTCTTGATAAGTGAGAACATAATCACTAGATTGGCCTTTAGGTTTTTCTAAAGTTTGATGGTCATAGCTATCTAATAAATCTAACGCTTTTGTGTATTCATTAATGACGTTTGATAATGTTTCTTTATCCATGTCTAATGAATAGGCAAGCATACGATTTTGGATGTCGATAACTTTGTTGAGATTATCTAATTGCTTTTGATTAACTGCGTAACCTTGAATTAGAAAATCTTTCAACACTTTGTTAGCCCATTTTCTGAAAATGATTCCACGTTTGGAGTTAACTCGATAGCCGACAGAAATTATCATATCTAAGTTATAGAGCTTAATTGTTCTTTTAACTAATCTATTACCTTCTTTTTGAACTAGTGCGTTTTCCGCACATGTTGGAATTAAATCAAGTTCCTTGTCGGCATAAATATTCGCAATATGCCTTACAATTCTTGATTTATCAACATCAAATAAAGAAGCCATTTCTTCTTGTGTAAGCCATAAGGTATCGTTTTCAAAATCTGCTCTGACATCAAGGACAAAATCATTGTCTTCAAATTTGACTAGTTGAAATTTTTCCATTGTTTTTGCCTCCTTTCTTACCTATATTTTATCATTTTCATATATTTTACTCAATAACATTGAGTAAAATAATTAGAGGTATTTAAAAGGCACAATATATATTTGATATTATTTTTATATAAAAAATAAGAAGCATATTATATAATTAAATAGGTGATTTTTTATGGGATATGATTTTTCTAACTACTTAATGGGCCAAAGTATTGATGCCTACAAATATTTTGGTGCGCACTTTGTTAAACAAGACGGAGTTGATGGTGTAGTTTTTAGACTATACGCTCCATGTGCGGATGATGTTTCCGTTATTGGTGATTTCAATAACTGGGATATTTATTCTCACAAAATGAATAAGGTTGATAGCTGTGGAGTCTGGGAAGTATTTGTGCCAGGTGCTACAAATTATCAATCATATAAATATCATTTTAAAAACGCTCAAGGAGAATATGTTGATAAGATTGATCCATACGCCTTCTTTTGTGAAATTGCCCCAAATACTTGTAGTAGAACATTCAATATCGAAGACTTTGCCTGGCATGATAAAAAATTCTTAAAAGGTAGAGATAGAAACTTTGATAAACCAGTATCCATTTATGAAATGCATTTAGGGAGCTGGCTTAAAAACCATGGAGATAGATTCTCATCTTATGAAGAAATCGCTGATGAATTAATTCCATATATTAAAGGTATGGGTTATACCCATATTGAAGTAATGCCTGTAGTGGCCCACCCATTTACTGGTAGCTGGGGCTATCAAGCAACTGGTTTCTTCTCAATTGACCCAAGATATGGTAATCCTTACCAATTTATGTCTTTGGTGGATAGACTCCATCAAGAAGGAATTGGCATTATCGTAGACTTTGCTCCAGTACATTTCGCCACTGATAGTTGGGCATTAGCCAATTATGATGGTGGTTATTTATTTGAATATAATAACGAGCACCGTGTTTCCCCTTGGGGAAGTTATCAATTTGATTTAGGAAAAGATCCAGTGAGATCCTTCTTAATGAGTGCGGTTAATTATTTTGTCGAATATTTCCATGCCGACGGCATTAGAATTGACGCAGTTAGTAATTTAATATTCTGGAACGGCAATAAGAATGATGGCCGTAATGAAGGAGCGATTGAATTTATTAAACGTCTTAACGGCAAGATGCATTTATATCATGACCAAGTAATGATGATTGCTGAAGATAGTAGTGATTTCCCAGGAGTTACTAGAGCCACTGAACAGGACGGCTTAGGGTTTGACTATAAATGGGATTTAGGTTGGATGAATGATACTTTGAAGTATTACGCATTAGACCCAATCTATAAGAAATATGATCATAATAAACTTACTTTCTCTATGGCTTATTTCTATAGTGATAATTTTATGCTTCCATTTTCTCATGATGAAGTAGTGCACGGTAAAGGCACTTTACTCAATAAGATGTGGGGTGACTATTATCAAAAATTTGCGTTCTTAAGAAACTTAGTTACTTATCAATTTGCGCATCCAGGCAAGAAGCTTAACTTCATGGGTAATGACTTTGGTAGCTTTGATGAATGGAATGAAAATAAATCATTACCATGGGAATCTAAATCGTTCCCTGCTCATGATTCAATTTCTAGATTATATAAAGACTTAAACTTAATCTATAGAGCGCATAAAGCGATGTATTATCAAGAACATAACCCAGAAAGATTTAAGTGGCTTATTGTTGATAATAATGTCGATAGTGTTTTTGCTTTCACTCGTAGAGTGGATGATGAAGTTTTAATCTTTGTCTTTAATATGACCACGAATTACTATGATAACTTCGGAATTCCAGTGGAAGTAGAAGGAATATACGAAGAAATCTTTAATAGCGATAAAGATATTTATGGTGGAGCGAACCAATATAATGGGGCGCCTATAAATACATTCTACGGCTATTTAAATATCAAACTTGCTTCTATGGGAGCATGTATCTTTAAACTCAAAGAAAGAAGAAAATAATAAGTTACTTATTATAAATAAGGAGGTTTACTATGTTTAGTAGCAAACAAAATTTTAAAAAGGAATTTCAAGAACGTTTACTTCAACGTTATGGGGTTGAAGTTAAAGATAGTGGAGTTAACGAACAATACACGATCTTAGGCGAAATGATTAGAGATTACGCGAACGTTGACTGGAACAATACACACTTAGAAAGTACAACCAAGGGAAAGAAAGTTTTAATTTATTTCTCCATGGAATTTTTAATGGGCAGAATGCTCAATAATAACATCCAAAACCTTGGTTTATATAAAATGGTCAAAGAAGGACTAGAAGAATTAGGTATTGATATTAATACCTTAGAAGATGAAGAAAGCGACGCTGGACTCGGTAATGGTGGTTTAGGTCGACTTGCTGCGTGTTTCTTAGATTCTATTGCTTCTTTAGGCTATATCGGTAACGGTAACTGTATCCGTTATGAATATGGTTTCTTCCGTCAAAGAATTAAAGACGGTAAACAACTAGAATTACCTGACCAATGGTTAGTTAACGGTAACGTTTGGGAAGTTAGAAGAAGTAAATATGCTGTCGAAGTGAAGTTCTATGGACACCCAGAATCTTATCAAAAGAAAGACGGCACATACGGCATTAGAATTGCTGATGCAGTTTGTATTAGAGCGGTTCCATATGATATGCCTGTCATCGGCTATAGAAATAATGTCACTAACACTCTTAGACTTTGGAATGCTGAACCAAGTAATCATTCTCTTCCAAAGAACATGCCTTTTAAAGACTACTGTAATGCTTTAGAAGAGTTATGCCATGGCTTATACCCAGATGATTCTACTGAATCAGGACGTATTTTAAGACTTAGACAACAATATTTCTTAGTCTCTGCAGGACTTCAAAGTGCTTTAGATTCTTATTATCGTCATCACGGTACCTTAAAAGGGATTCATCAAAAATATGTCTTCCAATTAAATGACACTCACCCAATTTTAGCAATTCCTGAAATGATGAGAATCATGCTCGATGAATATGATATGGAATGGGCAGAAGCCTGGGAAGAAGTCACTCAATGTATGGCCTACACTAATCACACCGTTATGGTGGAAGCTTTAGAGAAATGGCCAATTACTTATGTCCAAACTTTAATTCCACGTATCTTCATGATTATTGAAGAAATTAACCGTAGATTTAATATCGAAATGAATAACGCTGGTGTTCCTGAATGGGATCGCTATGCGATGAACATTATTAAAGACGGACAAATCCATATGACTAACTTAGCGATTTATACCGCTTTCTCAGTGAACGGGGTTGCTGCTTTACATACAGAAATTTTAAAGGCTAATACATTTAAAGAATTCTATAAATATATGCCTGAGAAATTTAATAATAAGACCAATGGTGTCACCCATCGTAGATGGTTACTTAATTCTGACCCAAAATTAGCGGATTTAATCACCTCTAAAATTGGCGATAAATGGATTACCGATATGTCGAAGATTTCTGAATTTAAGAAATACGCGACAGATAAGAAAGTTATTAAAGAATTCCAAGACATCAAACTTGAGAATAAGAAGAAACTCGCTAAATACATCAAAGAACATAATGGTATTGATGTAGATGTAAATTCTATCTTTGATGTTCAAGTGAAGCGTTTACACGCTTATAAAAGACAATTAATGAATGTCTTCCATATTATTTACTTATATCAAAGAATGAAGAATGATTCTAACTTTAGAATCTATCCTCATACTTATATTTTTGGCGCCAAAGCCGCACCAAGCTATACTTACGCTAAAAAGATTATCGAATTAATTTTAGCGGTTGCTAAAGTTGTGAATAATGACCCAGACATTTCTAAATATTTAAAAGTTGTCTTTATTGAAAATTATGGCGTCTCTTTAGCGGAATTAATTATTCCTGCTGCTGATATCTCTGAACAAATCTCTACTGCAGGAAAAGAAGCTAGTGGAACCTCTAATATGAAGTTTATGATGAACGGAGCGATTACTTTAGGAACTCTAGATGGAGCGAATATTGAAATCGTTGATTTAGCAGGAGCAGAGAATGCAGTAATCTTTGGCCTTAAAAACGAAGAAGTTGAAGAGCTTTATAGAAATGGCTCCTATTCTCCTTGGGATATGTATAATTCAGATTCAAGAATTAAAGCCATTATGGATTCTTTATTTGAAGGTGAATGGACAAGTTATAGACCAGATAAATTTAGAATGATCTTTGATGAGATTATGAATAATAACGACCAATACTTTATCTTAAAAGATTTACCAAGCTATATCGAAGCCCAAGAAAAAGCTTCAAAGCTATATCAAGATAAAGATAAGTGGGCTACTATGTGCTTAATCAATATCGCTAGTAGTGGATTCTTCTCTAGTGACCGCACCATTGAATCTTACGTTAAAGATATCTGGAAGTTACCAAAAATTGCGTAGTTTGTAATTTAAAAAAACTCTCATTAGGCCTAAACAAATTAGGCCTTTTTTATTTTTTAAAATGTAGTATATTTAAGTCAATCAAAAACATTAAAAAAATATCGATTACATCAATACTTTTCAAAACTGATATAAAAAAAATAATTGAAAAAATGCTATTTTTTTGGCATAATAAGTACATGGAATTCAAAGTTAATGAAATCGTTGTTCATTGCCGAGAAGGACTTTCCACGATTGTTGGAGAAACTGAGATTGCTGGAAACCCATATTTTGTGATTGTGTCACGTAAAAATCCAAAAGAAAATATTTACGTTTTAAAGTCACGTACTGAGAACATCATTCGTCCAGTAATGAATGAATCGGAAGCAAAAGAAGTCATTAACTTTATGAAGACCGTTGAAGCTGGATTTATCAGCAATACTAAACAAAGAAGAGATTTGTATAAGAAAAAGCTATTAAGCGGTAATGTCTATGATCTCGCCTATCTATCTAGACAATTATATTTCTTCAATTATTACAACTCTCATGGACAACTTGTAAAATTAGGCCCTACTGATTTACAAATGTTAAAAGACGCAGAATCGATTTTATTCGATGAATTCGCAATCTCCTTCAAGTGTGATAGAGAAAAAGTAGAAGAAGTTGTCTCCCAATTAATTGTATAAGATCTTAGTATCTTATAAATCCCCTTAGAAGCGTTAATCCCCCTTAACGCTTCTTTTTTTATTTCACTAAATCTATCTAATTAGACAATTATTTAATAATAATTAGACAATTAGACATCTAGTCATTATAATCATATTCAAATGGGTAAATTTAAATTTACATTGTCCAATATATTATTATACGTCGCCTTAATCGCGACTTGCTTGATTTTAGAGGATGTTGGTTTCTTATCAGTTAACCCAATTGGTCCATTATCTAAAATTCATTTTTTAATGTATTTTTCTATCGCTTTTAGTTGTTATCTAGCATATTTCATCATTGAACATATCAAAAACAAAGTGAAGTTAGATTTTGTTTTAATGTCTATTTTACTTACCTGTTTTATGGGTGGATGTATCGCGATTTGGCAGTTCTCAGGAGCGGTATTAGATGGGGTTCAACATTTTGAATATAGTGTTACCAACTCAGATAAAGTTATTCAGACTTTTTCTTTAGCGATTTATTTAATCTCTATTTATGGGATTTTGTTCTATTTCACAAAGAATCACCCTTCTATCAGAAAAATTAAAATTATCTACATCATCATTATTATTTTCTGTTTATTAACCACAGTCTATTCCTGGATTAAAGAAACAGATCACATTATTTATAATTTGACCGCGAGTAATTTGCCATCTGATGTTAAGTCCATATTCTGGAATCCAAATATGTATAGTTTAATGCTTTTATTAGGCATCTTCTCTTGCTTTGGACTTAACTACTATAAAAAGAATGTTTTCTCTTATATCTCGATGTTTTATTTTGGATTCTTTACTTGTGTGGTTGCTTCTTTAACCGCAGTTGCAATTATGTTTGCTTCTTTAAGCATCTATTTCTTAATCGAGATTATTTTCACTATTAAAAAGCATTATGGTAGAGGAATAGTTTTATTAACATTATATTTAACAATTATATGCTCTATTGTTGTCTTATTAGCGGTGGGACTTAATTATAATTTAGGAGGCTTCTCCTCATTTTTAAGATTCTTATATTTCAACTTTACATCCGCTAAATACGATACCTTATCAATGAGAACATTTACTTGGAGTAGTTCGATATTCTATATTGGTGAACATCCTTTAAATCTCATCTTTGGCTTTGGCTTTAAAAACGCCAATCATATTATCGGTGGATTCTGGAACGCTTATAAAGGATCTGTTATAACTACTTTATCCGCTCATTCTGGCTATATCCAAGCTTTAATGAATTTCGGTGTTTTAGGAATAACTTTCTTGTTCTTATTTGTCGTTTACTATCTATATTGCTTTATTCGCTTAATAAAAAAAGATGCGAGATTTGCTTTTATATTCTTAATTATTGGTTTAGCTTTACTTGGCTATGCAGTGATGGAAAGTATTATGTTTTTAGCCACTAGTACATTAGGTTTATTAATTACTGCGTTCTTCTATTTACCAATGCTGAATAAGTGGAAACATTATAAGCGTCCTGCTTTAGGCGATGATGTAATTGAAGTTAATAAACCAAAACCAATGAAACCTAGCTCAATTAGTAAGTCTCTAGCTAAATTATTTATGGCGTTAATTGCTGTGACTATTGCTTTATTTGTTTTCCCATTATTTAGAGAAAATAGACACGCGATGTATTTCTTAATCAATATTATTGTTTTGTTATTTATCTGTGCTTTATTTGTGCCGTTTATTATTTCTTGTATTGCAAAAAATCATTCTCGAGAAGCCTCGACTATCTTATCGATTGTTAATTTCTTAGTTGTCGCTAGTCCAGTCGTCTATTTAGCGTTAAGATTCTACTTCTATAGATCTTGGGCGATTAAAGGAGGGGAATGGACTTTACCAATATTAGTGATATTAATTTTAGTTGGTGAAGCCATTATCTTTGGAGTTGGTAAAAAGATGAAATTTAAAAATTATTTGCCAACTTTAATCGGAATGAGTAAAAACTCCTTTATGGGTTTACTTTCTGTAGGAGGAGTGGTTTTAGTTACTTGCTTAATTAGCAAATATCTAGATTTAGTTTCTCCAATCTCTTATATTTTATTTGCGATTATGTGTTTAATCGCCTTCTATTTAGCTTCTTATTTAGTGCCGTTTAAGGACCAAAAAGAATTTATTAAAGACTATAATGATTCACTTTTATATTCACTCAAAAATGATGTTTTAACTGATAGATTAGGAGATTTCAATGAAAAGCGTAGGGATTAAAATTATTTCTAGTAATAAAAAGGCGCATTTCAATTATTTCTTAAGCGACTTTATGGAAGCCGGGATTGAGCTTAAAGGCACAGAAATAAAATCTTTAAGAGTGACTGGAGCGACAATTAATGATTCTTATGTCGTTATCCGTAATGAAGAAGCAGAAATCATTAATATGTATATTAAACCTTATGACCATGGGAATTTATTTAACCATGACCCATTAAGAAATAGAAAACTCCTTTTACATAAGCATCAAATTAGATGGCTTGCCCAAAAAATCAAAACTGAAGGATTTACTGTTGTGCCTACTAAAATCTATTTTTCCAAAGGAAAAGTAAAAGTGGAGATTGCTTTAGCAAAAGGTAAACATAATTACGATAAGCGTGAAACAATTAAAAAGCGCGATCTTCAAAGAGAATTAGATAAAAGTTTATAAAATGAGTGTTTTGGAAGAGATTAATACTTATAACCGTAATGATTATCAAAGAGATAACTTTGATGCTTTTTTACGTAAGATAGGCTTTAAATATGATATTCCTAGTATCCATGTTAGTGGCACTAACGGGAAGGGTAGTACCTGTAACTATATGAATAATATTTATATTGCTAGTGGCAGAAAAGTGGGGCTATTCATTTCTCCTTGTTATGAATCTATGCTAGACATGATTAGAGTAAATAATGAATTTATCTCTATTAGTTATGTTGAAAATATTTTTAAAGAATATAAGAAATATTTTGATAAATTCGATTTATCGAGCTTTGAAATTATCACTTTTATTGCCTTTAAATATTTTATCGATCAAAAAGTTGATATCGCGATTATTGAATGCGGAATGGGCGGAGAGATTGATGCGACTAATATCTTTAAACCAATTTTAAGTATTATCACTAATATCACTAGTGAACACACTAATTTCTTAGGTGTTTCTATTAGTGAAATCGCTTTACATAAAGCGGGAATTATTAAAAACGAAGTTCCTTTATTAATTGGAGAAATTGAAGGTGACGCTTTAGATGTTTTAGTAAATAAAGCTAAAGAAACTAAAAGTAAGATTTATAAAGTCGATCATTATCATAGTTTAAATCTCACTAATGAAGGCTATACTTTTGAATATCGCCCTTATAACGAAGTTAAAATCCCTTCTAAGTCTCTTTCTAGCGTTTTAGACGCTTGTTTAGCTTTAGAAGCAATAAATATTCTTCAAGATACTTTCCCTATTGATATTAACGTAGTTAAAGAGGGTTTGTATAAACCAACTTTAGATAGTCGATTTAATATTATTGAAGGTAAGCCAATATTTGTTATTGATGGGGCTCATAATCCTGACGCAATTATTAAATTAAGAAAAGATATGGAACTAGTGTTCCCTGGCAAAGCAGTTCATATCGTATTTGCTTCTTTTAAAGATAAAAATATTACAGTCATGCTTCCTGAAATTGGTTTACTAGGTGAATTATTATTAACCACGTTTGAGCATAGTCGCGCTAGAGAAGAAAGCGATTATTTCCTTTATCTGGAAGATTATAAATTTCATGGCGACCATAAAGCCTTAATTAAATCACTTAAAGATAATTATCCAGATGATGTGATTTTAGTTACTGGTAGTTTAGCTTTTGCTAACTTAGTCAAAAAAGAGATAACTAATGGTGAAATTTAAAAGAATTTATAATCTTTCAATGACTCAAAAAATCGCTCTTGCGGGCATTTTTATTATACTCATCGCTTTATTTCAAAAAATCTTTGCGGTGAATTATATTCCGGTTTTACCTTTTGTTCGTATTTCTTTTGGTGGACCAGCGCTAATTATCTTTTCTTCAATTTTACTTGGTCCTTGGTTTGGCCTATTAGTAGGCGCCGCTAGTGATATTGTCGGATTTTATATCTTTGATCCTAAAATGTTTGGTAGTGCTCCATTTTTTCAAATCACCTTTATTTATGCTTTATTAGGTTTTGCTAGTTTCTTTATTTATAAGCTGTTTCAAGTTGTTAAAAACGAAAAACTTTTGTTATCAATTGAAGTAGTGATTTTCACTATTTTATTAGTGGGCTTAACTTTATTTTCTGCCTTAGATTATGATGTTGATTTAGCGCTTGTCTACCGCATTTTAATTCCTGTTGGCTCTCTTATCCTACTTGGACTTACATTATTTACTCAAATATTTGTCTCTAGATTTTTTAAAAAACGCGAGATAAACATTAACGTTATTTCTGTTGGATTTGCTTGTTTTGTAATTGAATTAACTATCATGGTGGCGTTTGGAGTGTTAATGAAGTGGTGG
Organism: uncultured Erysipelotrichaceae bacterium; assembly: GCA_902769185.1. Taxonomy (GTDB): domain Bacteria; phylum Bacillota_I; class Bacilli_A; order RFN20; family CAG-826; genus UBA2450. Next base: position 10,578 of record CACXNV010000001.1, read on the forward strand.
GCGTTTTCAGGTTCGACTTTTTTAATTATTTTAGTCAGTCAAATTATTGTTGCTTTCTTTAATATTCCATTAAATACTTTTCTAGTTTCATATATAATGTATCTATCTAATAGATTAATAAAACAAAAAGGATAATATGAAAAAATTTCTTCTACCTTTATTATTAGTACCTATGATGTTTGGGGTTTTTAGTAAAAATACTGTCAAAAATGAAGTATTTGAATCAAAAACCCCCGTAATTTCCTTTGCGATTAGATTAAATGACGAACATCCATTTTTAGATTATTGGGCCTCTTTTAGAGAAGCTCATCCTGCAGTGTGCGATATCACTAAAGAAGAATTTAAAGAGATGTATATTGTCTATACGGGACTTAGTCAAGAAGAAAAAGATTATGTTAACGCTCAACCTGATGGGGTGGAAGAAGGCTACACGATTGGTCAAGTTATTAGAACTCTAGTTACGAAATATTATCCAAACCACAATAAGGTCAAAGAAGAAAAACAAAAGCTAGATCAATCTTCAATTATTGTTATTGCTACAGTAGTGGCTCTAGTAGGAGCGACAGCGATTTCTGTTTTATATATTTTAAAGAACCAGAAAGTCATTAAGTAATTAACCTTCAAATTCTATATTTTATTAATAAAAGCGCTGAAAAAGTGCTTTTTTGTTGTTTACATCAAAAATTGCTAGTGATATAGTAATGCTACTGTAATTCACATAGCGGAGGGTTAAGATGAGAGAAAAAGTGATTTTGATTTGCTCCGAATGTCTAGCTCGAAACTATGTTACAACAGTGAACAAAGAAAATAACAAAAGACTAGAATTAATGAAGTTCTGTAAAAACTGTAATAAGCAGACTCTCCATAAGGCTAGCAAATAGGAGGCTCATATAATGGGACTTGGAAAATATTTTAAAGGGGTCGTCAAAGAAGGTAAAAGAGTTAGATGGCCAAAAAGAGAAGTATTAATTCCATCAATCATTGTGGTTGTGATTATCGCTGCGGTGACTGGATTATTACTTTTCGCAGAAGATTTAGCAGGTAAGCAATTAATTGACATCTTAAGTGATGCTTTTAAAGGCATTTAATTGGAGGACAAAATAATGGTAGACAATAATAAAACAGCTTTCTCTGATACCAATACTGATATTGGTGATGAAGCGCAACAAGCAAATAAAGAAGCAAAATTAGGTGATAAAGCCTGGTATGTGGTTTCCACATATTCTACACATGAAAGAAAAGTTGCTTATAACTTACAAAAACGTGTAGAGTCAATGGGCTTAGAAGATTTAATCTTCAGAATCATTGTCGTGGAACAAGAAGTTCCAGTGATGAAAGATGGCTTACCAACTGGTAAAACCAGAATGAAAAACTTATATCCAGGTTATGTTTTCGTCGAAATGATTATGACTGACTATGCTTGGTATATTGTTAGAAACACTCCAGGTGTTACCGGATTCGTTGGATCTGCTGGTAAAGGTACAAAACCATTCCCAGTTCCAAGAGAACAAATTGAACCAGTCCTTAAGAGAATGGGCATGGTCGATGAATCTATGTATGATAGATACATGGAAGGCGACTATGTTAAAGTTATCCACGGCACTCTTGAAGGTACCGAAGGTAGAATTATTTCTATCAACAAAGAAACTGGTGCTGTCGAACTTGAAACCGTCTTCTTTGGTCGACCAACTAGAGTGGAAGTTGACTTCTCTGAAATTGATAAAATCTAATATAATCTCTCCTGTTAACGCAGGAGTTTTTATTTTAAAAAAAGCGGCTTGTAATTGAGCCGCTTTAATTTTATTAAAGAATTAATTATTTCTTTTTAGCTTTGTTTCCGTTAATCGCTTCTCTAAAGGCGTAGATTTCTTTAGTAGTGCCAACTACGTAAACAATATCATCAGGGAGTAATGAATCATTACCGCCAGGGACAAATGACTTATTTGCTCTTCTAATTAATACAACATTAACACCATACACATTTTTAGGATTCATATCCTTTAATGTTTGAGGGAAGAAGCCTGGATTAATAATAATCGAAACAACTGAGTATTTATTATCTAATTTGTAATATTCTTGGAAGTCTTCGTTACCAATACGGTTTGCTAGAGCGCTACCAGCGGCTTTTTGAGGAGTGATAACTTCAGTTGCTCCTAATTTTTTCATAATTGGAACGTAGTAGTCATCATCAACACGAACGATAATGTTTTTAACTCCTAATTCTCTTAAAATAACAGTAGTTAAAACACTAGCTTCTTGATTATCGCCAAAGGCGACAATAGCAGCGTCAACGTCTCCAATACCTAATTCTTTTAAGGCTTTTTCATCAGTACTATCGGCGATAAATGTGGTTGGTAAATCCACCGCGACTTCTTTAGCGGTTTGTTCGTTATTATCAATAGCGATAACGTCCATACCATTATCCGCTAATTCTTTAACGATTGATCGACCAAATTGTCCAAGTCCGATAACTGCAAATGATTTGTGTGCCATAGAGATTTCCTCCTAACCTATAATAACATCTGTTGGAATTTCGCGATAGTGAGTGTTTTTCTCATTATCGATATTTGTCTGGAAGATTTGGAATAAAGTGATTGGACCAAGTCTTCCAAAGAACATTAATAAGCAAATAACAATCTTACTGCCTAATGATAACGTAGTGGTTAAGTTAGCGCTTAAGCCAACTGTGCCAAAGGCAGAGAATGTTTCATATAAAACTGCGTCTGTTGTCGCGGCGGAATTTCCTCTTTCAAACGAGGCAATACAGACGAACCCGACTAATAAAACAACAACTGACAAGAACACTAAAGTCATTGTTTTAATAATAGATGAATTAGTGAATTCTCTCTTAAAGGCAGAGATCTTTCTACCTTGTAAGAATCTCACAAAGCAAAGGATTAAAACGAAGATAGTGGTGGTTTTAATACCACCAGCAGTACTGATTGGTGAGCCACCGATGAACATTAAAACGCAGCTAATTGTCTTTCCTGCTGGGGATAATGTTGATTGATCAAAAGATGCAAATCCAGCAGTTCTAGTAGTGACACTTTGGAATAATGCCTGATATGGGGTGATGTTTCCAGAAATGCCGTCCGTTAACATCAATATGCCAAACCCAAAGACGATTAAAGAACCAGTCATTAATAAGGTAATTCTAGTAAAAGAAGATAATTGTTTGACCTTTTTTCTTTGGAATGTTAATTCGATAATGGTTAAGAATGATAACCCGCCCATTACGATTAATATCATGATATAGCCTTGCATATAATAGTATGCCCATTGAGGCATGGTATCGACAATTGTACCCATTCCTTGGATTAAGCTAGTTCCTCCAAAGATGTCAAATCCTGCGTTATTAAAAGCAGAAATAGAAGTAAATATACTAGCCCAAATTGCTTTAGGAACAGTATAGCCTGGAACATTTAAAAATACAGGTAGACCTAAAGCAAAACCAATTGTCTCAGCGGTAGCGACAATCACAATCACTCTTCTGACGAATTTACCAACATCGGCAATGGAGGTGGAGTTAACCGCTTGAGCGAGCATATATCGGTCTTTAAATTGAATCTTCTTTTGTATCAAAGATACAAAGAATGTAAGAATTGTGATAAAACCAAGACCACCAATTTGGATCATAATTAACATCACAATTTGACCAAATAATGTGAGTTCTCCTCCTATTCCTAAACTATATGTTGATAGTCCAGTCACACAGGTCGCACTTGTAGCGTGAAATAAAGCATCCATGTAGTTACCCCAATTACCGTCTTTGTGGGCAAATGGAAGGGACAATAAAAATGAGCCTAAAAAGATAACTCCAACAAAGGAGAGGATGACTAATAGATATGGAGATATTTGCTTAGTTTTGGTCTTTCTTTCGCTCTTCATATTAATCTGCTTGTATTATACTCTTAGCAAAATTAAAAGCAAATTTGCTATTAATTATGCAAAAATTATATCATAAAGATATTTTACTTGTAAAATATTTTTCTTTTGTAAGACGCTTTACTATATTTTAAGATAAAAAAATTTGAAAAAAGTGATTGCAAGCGCATATGTTATTTTGATAGCATATATAAGCATGTTGCCTTCACACGTATGAGAGAGTGTATCGCACACGCAAAGCCTGTGGAAGAGTGGTGATTCACTCATACCACGGCACGGACAATCTAAAAAAGGAGGAAAGTCACGTGAGTAAAAAAATCGCGAAAGTGTTGAAAATGGAACTCCCTGGTGGCGAAGCTAAACCAGGACCAAAACTCGCTTCTGCTGGCATTAACATGTCGAAATTCTGTACAGACTTTAACGCCAAGACTGCTGATAGACGTGGAGAAATCGTTCCAGTAATCATCACTGCTTATGAAGACAAGTCCTGTGACTTTGTCATCAAAACTTCTCCAGTTGCCCCATTATTATTAAAGGCCGCTGGAATTGCTAAAGGATCTGCGACTGGTTGCAAAACTGTTGTGGGTCATATCTCAAGAGCCAAGCTCAAAGAGATTGCCGAGTACAAATTACCTGATTTAAACGCTAATGACATTGAAGCGGCTATGAAAATCATTGAAGGTAGTGCTCGTAATATGGGAATCGTCGTTGACGACTAATGGAGGACACTATGAAAAAGGGTAAGAAATATGTTGCCGCTTTAGCAAAAGTGGATGCCAGTAAGTTATACACTGTTGAAGAAGCAGTGAAACTCGTCAAAGAAACTTCTACTGTCAAATTCGATGCGACAGTCGACGCTTCATTCAAACTCAATGTCGATCCAAAACAAGCTGATCAACAAGTTAGAGGAACTCTCATTCTCCCACATGGTAACGGCAAAACCAAAAAGGTCTTAGCCATTACTGACAAAGTTGAAGACGCTAAAGCTGCTGGTGCAGACTTCGTTGGTGGACAAGAAATGATCGATAAAATCGCCGGTGGGTGGTTTGATTACGATGTCATTGTTGCGACACCAAACATGATGCCTGTCATCGGTAAAGTTGCTCGTGTATTAGGTCCTAAAGGCTTAATGCCAAATCCAAAGACTGGTACCGTCAATCCAGATATCGCTAGAGCAATTAAAGAAATCAAAGCCGGTAAAGTGGAATACCGTGTTGACAAAGAAGCAAATATGCATGTGTCTATTGCTAGAGTCAGCTTTGATGCAAAGAAGATTGAAGAAAATTTACAAGCCTTAGTTGACGCTTTATTAAAGGCTAGACCAGCTTCAGTCAAAGGTACCTACATTAAAAACGCTGTTATCCATACGACCATGGGTCCAGCTATCCACTTCACATTTGAAGGTCGTTAATTAACTAGATTCTAATATACCCAAGACAGTAACGGACGTGGAGTCTTAATAATGTTACCGAGGTGAAGAAATAAAGCATTTATTCTCACTGTATATTGGAGCCTCAAAACAAAAAAACAAATTGAAAAGGAGGTCAAAACATGAATAAGGATGTCTTATTAGCGAAACAAGAAACAGTTAGCGAAATCGTTTCTAAAGCTAAGGAAAGTTCTGCTCTTGTTGTTGCTGAATACCGTGGATTAACCGTGGAACAACTTCAAGAATTAAGAAGAGCCTTACGTGCTGAAGGTGCATCTATGAACGTTTATAAGAATTCTCTTGTTGAACGTGCAAGTGATGAACTCGGTTACGCTGACTTAAAGCAAGTTTTAAGTGGTCCTAACGCTATCTTCTTCTCTAAAGAAGTCAATAGTGCTGCCAAAGTGCTTGCTAAATACGCAAAAAGATATGGAGACAATCTTAATATCAAGGGTGGCGTCTTTGAAGGAAAGTTTGCTGATGCAGCTGGTGTCAAAGAAATCGCTAAATTACCTGGAAAAGATGGTCTACTTGCCATGTTGTTATCGTGCTTACAAGCACCAGTCCGTCAATTTGCCTGCGCTGTTAAGGCTGTTGCGGATGCAAAATAATGCCAATTTAGGAGGAAAAGAAAAATGGCTAAATTAACAAAAGAAGAAATTATCGCCAGCTTAAAAGAAATGACTGTTCTCGAATTAAATGAATTAGTCAAAGCTGTTGAAGAAGAATTTGGTGTCACTGCTGCTGCCCCTGTGGCCGTTGCAGCTGCTGCCCCTGCTGAAGAAGAAGCTGCTAAAGGACCAACCGAAGTTAGCTTATTCTTAAAATCTGCTGGTGCATCTAAAGTCCCAGTCATCAAAGCTGTCCAAGCTATCACTGGCTTAGGCTTAATGGATGCCAAAAAGATGGTCGATGCAGCTCCTGTTGCTGTTAAAGAACACATCTCCCCAGTTGAAGCTGAAGAGCACAAGAAAGCTCTCGAAGCCGCTGGTGCTGAAGTCGAAGTTAAATAATTTAACTTTATTATCAAACTCTTAGGCATTATGGGTTATTATTTTGACCAGAGTCCGTCTTCGGAATCAAATATCAGGGAGATTAAGTTCTCCTTATATGGTCAAGAGTACGCCTATTATACCGATAACGGAGTATTTTCCAAATCTCGAATCGATGAAGGGTCGTATATCTTTCTTAAGGTATTACTTCCTCTTCATCTAGACGGGAGGATCTTGGATTTAGGGTGTGGCTATGGTCCGATTGGACTAACCATTGCTCAAAATTCTAGTGAGGCAAGAGTTGATCTTGCCGATATTAATTCGCGCGCACTCGCTCTAGCGTCAAAGAGCGGTGAACGGCTGAATTTAAAATCTCGAGTCACCTTCCTTCAAAGTGACATCTATGAAAAGATTGAAGGACCATATGATTCAATTGTTGTGAACCCTCCAATTAGAGCAGGTAAAATCGTTACCTACCAAATGTATAAGGAGAGCAAGCAATACTTAATTGATGGCGGTTCGCTATATGTGGTGATTAGACGAAAGCAAGGAGCGGAGAGCGCTCTCAAATACATTGAAACGGTATTTGAAAACGTTTCTGTGCTTCATAAAGAAAAAGGCTATTGGATAATCAAAGCCACAAAGTGAACGAAATATAATTTATCGAAAAAGGAGCCATTATAATGTCCAGAAATATTACTGAACTTAGACAAATTAATAACGGAAGATACGATTACTCCAAAATTTCTGGTGATCTCCCACTTCCAAATTTAGTGGAAATTCAAACAAAGAGTTACGCTGAATTTTTAGAAAAGGGATTAGATGAAGTTTTTAGAGAATCATTTCCAATTGAAAACTATACTGGCACATTAACCATTGAATATTTATCTATTCGTCTTGGTGAAGCAAAACACACTTTCCTTGAATGTAAAGAAAGAGACTTAACTTATAACGTCCCTATGTACATCATGGTGAGATTAATTCATAAAGAAACAGGTGAAATTCAAGAATCCGAAGTCTTTATGGGTGATTTACCTTTAATGACTAATAGTGGAACATTCATTGTTAATGGTGCTGAAAGAGTTATTGTTTCTCAATTAGTGAGATCTCCAGGTGCTTATTTATCTAAAGAATTTAAAGCTGGTAAGTTCTTATACGAAGCTGACTTAATTCCTGGTAGAGGTACTTGGTTACAATTCGAATCTGATGCGAAAGATATGCTTTCTGTCAGAATCGATAGACAAAGAAAGATTCATGCGACTACTTTACTTAGAGCTTTAGGCTTTGAAAGTAGTGATGATATCTTAAAACTCTTTGGTGGATCAGTAGCTTTAAGAAATACTTTAGAAAAAGAAGAAGAAAACAAAATCAAATCTTCTAAAGCCGCTTTAGTGGATATCTTTAGAAAGATGAAACCAGGTGAGCCAATCACCGAAGAAGGTACAGTTAACTTCTTAGTCCAAAGATTCTTTGATGAGAAACGTTACGATTTAGGTCGCGCTGGTAGATATAAATTTATTAAAAAACTTGGTATCTATAACCGTTTACCAAACCGTATCTTAGCGGAAGACTTAGTCTCTGCTGATGGAGAAATTAGATTTAAGAAAGGTCATCAACTTTCCGTAGAAGATGTTGAAGCCTTACGTAATGAAGATTTCTTTGAACAAGGTGCGCATTTAAGAGTGTTAAAGATTAACGAAAAACTCGATAATAACGGCAAAGTAAATATTGTTAAAGTCTATAACAATGACAAGAAAGAAAAAGTCTCTATTGTTATTGGTACTGACTTAAATAACACATGCACACACGTTAATGTCTGTGATATCGTGGCGATTTTCTCTTACTTCTTAAATGTCCAAGACGGATTTGGTAGCTGCGATGATATCGACCACTTAGGAAATAGAAGAATTAGATGTGTTGGCGAATTAATTCAAAATCAATTTAGAGTTGGTTTAGCTAAGATGCTTAAGACCGTTCAACAAAAGATGTCTATTTCTGATTTAGGAAATGTGAAGCCAAAAGCTTTAATTAATCCTAGACCACTTGTGGCCTCTATTAGAGAATTCTTTGCATCCTCACAATTATCTCAATTCATGGATCAAACCAATCCTTTAGCAGAATTAACTAATAAAAGAAGATTATCTGCTTTAGGTCCTGGTGGATTAACTAGAGATAGAGCATCTACTGAAGTTCGTGACGTTCACGTTTCTCACTATGGCAGAATCTGTCCTATTGAAACTCCTGAAGGTCAAAACATTGGTCTTATTAATAACTTAGCGACATACGCGAAAGTTAATAATTATGGATTTATTGAAACCCCATATCGTCCAGTGGATCACAAGACTCTTAGAGTCTTATCCAAAGCTGAAGATAGCGTTTATCTTTCCGCGGACGAAGAGTGGGATTATAAAATTGCTGAAGCTAATATTCACTTAGCAGAAGATGGCACCATCTTAGATGATGTTGTCGTTGCTAGATATAAAGGTGAGAATATCTTAGCCAAAAAAGAAGAAATTGATTTCGTTGATGTTAGTCCAAAACAAGTCGTTTCAATTGCTGCTGGTAGCATTCCATTCTTAGAGAATGATGACACCATGCGTGCTCTTATGGGTTCTAACATGCAACGTCAAGCCTTACCACTTCTTAGACCACACGCCCCACTTGTGGGAACTGGTCTAGAACATCAAGTGGCAAGAGACTCAGGTTTAGCAGTGGTCTCCGCTAGTGAAGGTGTTGTCACTTACACCGATAGCAAGACTATTGAAATTTTACCTAAAGGTGAATCTGAACCAGTCACTTATCACTTACAAAAATTCGAACGTAGTAACAATGGTACTTGTATTAATCAAGTAAGCATCGTCAAAGTTGGCGATAAAGTCAAAAAAGGACAAATTATCGCTGATGGACCAGCAATGCAAAACGGTGACCTTGCTTTAGGTCAAAACGTCACCATCGCCTTCATGACTTGGAACGGTTATAACTATGAAGACGCGGTTATTATGTCTGAAAGACTCGTTAAAGACGATGTCTATACATCAATTCACATTGAAAAATACAACTGTGAATGTCGTTCCATTCCAAAACTTGGTGATGAAGAAATTACCGCGGATGTTCCTAATGTTGGTACTGATGCCAAGGCTCACTTAGATAGCAGAGGTATCGTTGTTGTTGGTACTGAAGTTAAAGAAGGAGATATCTTAGTTGGTAAAGTCACTCCTCGTGGACAATCCGAACCAACTCCAGAAGATAAATTCTTAATGGCTATCTTTGGAGAGAAAACTAACGAAGGTAAAGATGCTTCTCTTAGAGTCCCTCATGGTGGAGCGGGTATTGTTCTCGATGTCAAGATCCGTAAAAGAGAAGAAAAAGCCAAAGACAATGAACTCCCACCAGGAGTTAATGAAATTGTCACTGTCTATATCGTCCAAAAGAGAAAGATCTCTGAAGGCGATAAGATGTCTGGTCGTCACGGTAATAAGGGTGTTATTTCCCGTATCTTACCAGAATGCGATATGCCATTCCTTCCAGACGGCACCCCTGTTGACATTATGTTAAACCCATTAGGTGTTCCATCTCGTATGAACATCGGGCAGATCTTAGAAGTCCATTTAGGTATGGCTCTTAAGAAATTAGGATATAAGATTGCAACCCCTGTTTTTGACGGTATCACCAATGAAGAAATCTTCGAGATGATGGATAAAGCAGGTATGGCAAAAGATGGTAAAACTGTCTTATATGATGGCCGTACTGGTGAAAAATTCGATGAAAGAATCACAGTTGGTGTCATGTACATGATTAAACTTATCCACATGGTTGATGATAAGTTACACGCACGTGCTACTGGACCATATAGTTTAGTCACACAACAACCACTCGGTGGTAAAGCCCAAAACGGTGGTCAAAGATTTGGTGAAATGGAAGTCTGGGCTCTTGAAGCTTATGGCGCCGCCCACGTCTTACAAGAAATTATCACCGTCAAATCTGATGACCGTGTTGGTAGAAGAAAGACTTATGAAGCGATTATTAAAGATCAACCTCTTCCAAAACCAGGTATCCCAGAAGCCTTTAAAGTCTTAGTTAAAGAATTAGAATCCTTAGCGATGAATGTTGAACTTCTTGATGATGAAGGTCATATCATCGATATGGATGCATTAGCAAAAGAAGCTGATAAAGAAGAAAGAAAGATTAACACATCTTTAAGAAACTTAGTCGGTGATGAGGCTAATGTACAAACTGGTATTGACGAAGATGTCTCTATGACAAGCATGTCAACCAGTAATAGTGAAGATTAATGAAAGGAGAAATTAACAATGTTTGACGTAAAAAAATTATCAGCGATTAAAGTTGGATTAGCTTCTCCTGACACTATTAGAGCGTGGTCCCATGGTGAAGTTTTAAAACCTGAGACCATCAACTATCGTAGCCAAAAACCAGAAATGCAAGGTTTATACTGTGAAAAGATTTTTGGTCCTGCGAAAGACTACGAATGCCATTGCGGTAAATATAAGAAAATTAGATACGCAGGCGTCGTATGTGAAAAATGTGGTGTTGAAGTTATCTCTAAAGAAGTTAGAAGAGAAAGAATGGGCCACATTGAACTTGCTAGCCCATGTACCCACATTTGGTATTTAAAAGGTATTCCTAGCCGCATTGGATTACTTTTAGATGTTTCTCCTAAACACTTAGAAGAAGTAGCCTATTACGCTGCTCACATCTGTTTAAATCCTGGAAAGAGTACTATTCTTACTTATCGTGAATTCATTAACGAGAAAAACGGTAGAGAAATCTTTATTCCAGTTTTAAAAGAAATCCAAGAAAAAGGAGAAGAATGGGGTTTAATCCCAGGTAGTGATGACTATGCAAGAAGTGAAGAACTTGTTGCAAGACTAGAAAATCATAACGAAGTCTTTGACTTCCAAACCTGCTACAACTTCATTCGTAAATTTACAGGTGCTGAATTCTCTGAAGGTGCTGGAGCGATTAAACGTTTACTCGCAGAAATCGATTTAGACGCTGAAGGAGAAGAAATCTCCCGTAAGATTAAAAATTCAACTTCCTCTAATAGAGCGAAGTTAACTAAAAGACTCGAAGTCATTGAGGCCTTTAGACATTCTGATAATAAACCAGAATGGATGGTCCTTGATGTTATTCCAGTGATTCCACCTGATTTAAGACCAATGTTACAACTTGATGGCGGTAGATTCGCTACAAGTGACTTGAACGATTTATATCGTAGAGTAATTTCTCGTAACAACCGTTTAAAGAAATTAATCGATATGAATTCTCCTGCTGTCTTATTAATGAATGAAAAACGTATGCTTCAAGAAGCAGTGGACGCTTTAATTGATAACGGTAGAAGAAATAAGCCAGTTACTGGTCCTGGTGGAAGACCTCTTAAATCCTTATCCTCTGGATTAAAAGGTAAACAAGGTCGATTCAGACAAAACTTACTCGGTAAACGTGTTGACTATTCTGGTCGTTCTGTTATCGCGGTTGGTCCATTCTTAAAAATGTATGAATGTGGCTTACCAAGAGAAATGGCGGTCCAATTATTAAGACCATTTATCGCGTGCGAATTAATTAAAAGAGGTATTACTAATGCGAATAAGACCGCAGATCGAATTATCGATAGATATGATCCTGCTGTTTTAGATATCGTTGAAGAAATTATTGGTAAGCACCCAGTTCTTCTTAACCGTGCTCCTACTTTACATAGACTTGGTATTCAAGCTTTCCAACCACGCTTAGTCGATGGAAGAGCGATTAGATTACACCCACTCGTCTGTACAGGCTTTAACGCTGACTTCGATGGTGACCAAATGGCGGTCCATGTCCCATTAAGTAAAGCAGCACAAGAAGAAGCATTACATTTAATGCTTGCCTCTAATAACATCTTAGGACCAAAAGATGGTAAACCAATTGTTACCCCATCTCAAGACATGGTCTTAGGAAACTACTATTTAACTTTAGAATCCACTAAAGAAGATTTCTTAAAGAAAGCTAAAGCTTTAAAAGCTACTGATCCTGAAGAAGCAGAGAGATTTGAATTATACGCTGCTAGTGAAGGTAAAGTCTTTAGAAGCGTTGATGATGTGATTCTTGCTTATCAAACTAAGCAAATCCATTTACATAATAGAATCGCGATTATCGGTAAGGCTTTAATGAAGAAAGGATTCACCGAAGAGATGAATAATTCTTATTTAATCACCTCTGTTGGTAAAATCATCTTCAACCAAATCTTCCCAAGTGATTTCCCATATTTAAACGCTGTCACAGCCGAAAATATGGCTCATGATTTACCTGAATATTTCGTCCCACGTGGTAGCGATATTAAAGCAATTATTGCTAAAATGCCTGTGAGATCACCAATCAAAAAGAAAGATTTAGGAAAAATTATTAATGAAATCTTCCAAAGATATGACCGTAAAGGCAATCCAAAGACTTCATCTGTTCTTGATAAGATGAAAGACCAAGGCTTCCAATACGCGACAGTGGCTGGATTTACTATCTCAATTGACGATATTCATATCGTTGAAGGTAAAGAAGAAATCTTAGAAGCTGGCGATAAGAAAGTCGCGGAAATTCAAGAAATGTTCGAACTCGGTATGTTAACCGAAGAAGAAAGACATAAGAGCGTTTGTGACGTTTGGAACAAAGTTCTTGTGGAAGTTAGAACTAAATTAACTGAACAATTTAATAAAGATCAAAGAAACACCATCTATATGATGTCTGACTCTGGTGCTCGTGGTAATATTTCCAATATTACACAGTTAGCCGGTATGAGAGGTCTTATGGGTAACACCTCTGGTGGCACCATCGAACTCCCAGTTAAACGTTGTTTCCGTGAAGGTATGACTGTTTCTGAATTCTTTATTGCGACCCATGGTGCTCGTAAGGGTGGTGCTGATACCGCGCTTAAGACTGCTGACTCAGGTTATTTAACTAGAAGACTTGTTGACGTCTCTCAAGACGTTATCGTTAGAGAAGTCGATTGTGGAACAGACCACGGCTTCAAAGTTAAAGAAATTAGAGATACTTCTAGAAACGCGATTATCGTTAAACTTTATGACCGTTTAGTTGGTAGGTACGCTCTTAACGATGTCGTTAATCCAAAAACTGGTGAAGTCCTTGTTAAGGGTAACACCATGATTAACGAAGAAAGCGCTAAAGCAATTGTTGACGCTGGCATTGAAGAAGTGGAAATTAGATCCTTATTCGGTTGTGAAACTAAAGATGGTGTCTGTATCCACTGTTATGGACGTAACCTTGCGACTGGTAGAGAAGTCCAAGTTGGTGAAGCTGTTGGTATTATGGCTGCTCAATCTATTGGTGAGCCAGGTACACAGTTAACCATGAGAACCTTCCACACTGGTGGCGTTGCTGGTAGCGATATCACTAGTGGTTTACCAAGAGTTCAAGAATTATTTGAAGCTCGTAACCCTAAAGGTGAAGCTCTTATTTCTGAAATCCCAGGTACTATCACTAAGATTGAAGAAAAGAATGGTTGCTATTTAGTTACTGTTCGTAACGATTTAGAAGAAAAGACTTATACTACTGCCTTTGGTGCGAAATTACGTGTCAAAAAAGGCGAAAAAGTCACTAATGGTGGTAAGATCACCGAAGGTGCTATCGATCCTAAGAAATTACTCGAAGTTTCTGATGTCACTGCGGTTGAGAAATACATCATTAAAGAAGTTCAAAAAGTCTATTCCTTACAAGATATCGGAATTTCTGATAAGCACATTGAAGTAATCGTTAGACAAATGTTAAGAAAAGTCTACGTTATCGACGCTGGAGATACTGATATGATTGCGGGTACCCGTGTATCGATTAATACCTTCACCGCGAAAAATAACGAAGCGATTATTAACGGCAAACGTCCAGCGGTCTTCTCTCCACTTATCTTAGGTATCACTAAGGCGGCTCTTGAAACTGATTCCTTCTTATCAGCGGCTTCATTCCAAGAAACTACTAGAGTCTTGACTGACGCTGCTATTAAGGGCAAAGTTGACTACTTACATGGCTTAAAAGAAAACGTCATTACTGGACACTTAATTCCAGCCGGACGTGGACTTATGAGCGAAGAAGCTAGCGAAGAGTTATTAAAAGACTTTACTGTTGAAGGCACAATGCATGAAGTTAAAGACAAATATGTCGAAGACTATGATCGTGCAATCAACGAAATTAAAGAGAAGATTAATTCTCGTAACGCTTAATTAAACAAAATAATTAACTGCTTAGATTAATTTCTAGGCAGTTTTTTATTTACATTCTAGTGTTGTCATTTATAATATAAGTGAAGCTGTAAGATAACTTAGTCAACTAGACTAGAAAGGAGATAAAGTTATGTGCAATGTAAACATGTATGAAGCCAAAACGAATTTGTCGAAATACGTTGATATGATTGAAAGTGGTGAGCAAAAAGAAATTTTCTTATGTCGTAGAGGCAAGAAAATAGCAAAAATCGTTCCTGTTGGTGAAGAATTAACAAAAAAACGATTAGGTGCTGCGATTGGAATTTTACCTAGCTTACCAGTTGGATTTGATGATCCAAAATTAGATGAAGAGATTGCTAATGACTTTAATTTATAATGGAATACTTATTAGATACGAATACTCTTTTAAGAGCGTTATTTAATGATGAGAAAATATCAGATAAAACCAGAAGCATTATCGCCAATGAGAAAAATCAAATTTTTGTTTCTATTGTTTCCATCTGGGAAATTGAGCTCAAACATAATAAACACCCAGATTTAATGCCATATAATGCAAAAGATATCATTAACGCTCTTGTGTATACTGACTATATCGTTTTACCAGTTAGATATGAATATTTAGTAGAGCTTAAACAAGTAATTGATTTAAATATTCATAAAGACCCATTTGATCATCTACTAATTGCAACTGCGTTAGAAGAATCTATGACATTAATTACAAGCGATGAAACAATTCTAAAATATCCAATAATCTCAACATTAAAATTATGATTATTAACTGCTTAAATTAATTTCTAGGCAGTTTTTTATGTTTATGTTGTATACTAAAATTAAATATAAGGGGTTTTAACATATGATTTGTAAATATTGTAATAAAGAAATACCGGACGGTAGTAAATATTGCCCATTTTGTGGTGCGTATTTAGAAGAAGTTAGTGAAACATCTGTTAATCAAATTAAAGAAGGTAGTGGACCAGTAACAAGCTCTAGTAGTCCGGAAGCAATTACGGTTGAGAATTTTAGAAGTTTACCAACTTATAAACCAAGATTAATAAAAATGGTTGTTTTTGGTGCGATTGCCTTTGTTTTTACTCTTATTGCTATGCTTGGCTCATTAATGGTGAGAATCATTGGTGGTGGTAGCCTACAAGTTCCGGGAATCATTATGCTAGCTTTTGGCTTAGCCACTGGTGTCACTTTCCTTGTACTCGCTTTATCTTTAAATAAGAAAGTATTCCCACAGGTTAACGCAATCAAAATGAAAGGAATAGAAATACTTATTCCTATATTCATCGCCTTTAGCCTTTGTTTTGCGGTTGTATCCTTAGTCCTACAAGGATTAGTGCTAGTCATCTATTAGCGTATAGCCTATATACCAGCGTTATTGCTGGTTTTTTTATTATGATAAAAGTTGTAAAAAGAGTAGAATGTAGTCATGAATAAACTTAACAAAGCGTGGCTACTTTTAATTGCCCCTATTTCTATTTGTTTATTTGGATGTGTCTATTCTGCACCTTTAAAAAAAGAACTTAGAATATATTCTTATCCAAACAAAACTAAGTTCGAAATAGGTGAAGCTTTCTCTAGTGAAGGTTTAGTAGTTGTTGATAATAAAACATCTGAGCGAATTACTGACTATACATCATCGTTAAATGATGGATATGTTTTCACTCAAAGTGATAAATCAGAAGCTTTTAATGTCACCATTTCTAAAGAGTCTTATGTAGATGTTAGCTACACTATTAAAGTGGTCGCTAAAATCGCTCCAGAATTAACAAAATTAACTGCGCCAAGTATCTCGATTAATAATAATGTTGTTTCTTGGAATAGCGTCTCTCACGCTAGTGGATATCAATATTCTATTGCTGGAGAAGAAAATAAGAGTGGCTCTTTAACTTCTACTAGTTTAGATGTCTCTACTTTAAGTTTAGTGGATGGAGATTACTCCATTAGTGTTATCGCTAAAGGAGATAATGTTTATTATTCAGATTCTGATAGTAGTAATGTAGTGAATTTCTCGATTAGTAGTCCAATTGATCCACCTAGTAATATTGATATGTCTATTTATTATATAAATGATACGCATGGTTCATTTATTCGTGATGCGAGTAATTATGAAGCGGGAATAAGCTATATTTCTAAGTATATTAAAACTCATAGAGACAACTATTCTCTTACTCTTTCAGGTGGAGATATGTTTCAAGGTGGATACGAATCCAATGAAACTAGAGGCAAGATCATGATTGAAGCGATGAATGAAATTGGCTTTGATGCGATGTCTCTTGGTAATCATGAATTTGATTGGGGAGAAAAAGAGATTGAAACTTTCGCGGAAACTTTGGATTGCGATATCATTTCTTGTAACACTTTTTATAGTTCAGATAACGTCACTAGACCTAGTTGGCTATCTCCATACACAATCATTCAAAAAAGCGGAGTGAAGATTGGCGTTATCGGGGCGATTCAAGAGGGTATTGAGACTTCAATTACTGGTAGTATTTCTGAAAAATTCTATTTTCCAAGTTCAAATAGTTATATTAAAGAATATTCGACCTATTTGAGAAAAGATAAAGGGTGTGACGTCATTATCGCTAGTTTTCATGATAAAGGATTTGAAGGAAGTAGTGGTGATCCTAGTAAATTTTCTGATTTAACTCAAACTGATCCATCCACTAATTTGAAATATGTTGATGCGATGTTTTTTGCACATGACCACGTTTATAAAAAAGGCACATATAATGGTGTCCCTTATTTAGAGGCAGGATTAAACGGTAAATATATTGGTATTATGAGTTTGTCTCTTTCTTATCAAAATAACCGCTATATTGTTAGTAGTGGCTCTCCAAGTGTGATTAATGCCTATAGCGAGGCAACTACTCCAGATACCGCAATTGAAGCAATCACTCAAAAAGAAGAATACAAAGATATGATTACCCATGCAGATGATACTATTTATAATTTTGCTAATTATTATTCTAAAGAAAACTTTACTTATGTTGTTTGCCAAGCAATGTATTGGTACGTCAACTCCCATAAGAGTGAATTTGATAACGTCACTATCTATTTTGCTAGCCATAATACAGGCGGAATTAGAAGTACAGTTGATTCTGGGGTAATGACTAGAAGAAAATTAATAAAAGTATTCCCATTTGATAATCTACTCTCAATTCAAGTATGTAATTCCACGAATATTTCAAATATGGAAGATTCTTCCTATTATCGTACTTATAAAGAAGGCGATCCTGTGTATGTTAGTGGATTAACTCACGCGGTTAGTATTTCCTATATTACTGAATATAAATACGCTCATTATTATCAACAAAGTTATAAGAATTATGACATTACCGCTAGAGCGGCATTAGTGGCTTATTTAATTAGTGGTGTGAACCCTAATTTATAGTTTTGACTAGAAATTATTTTTATTTTTAAGTTTTGATGTATGCCAAAATGGCAAATTTACATAAATTATAATATGCCAAAATGGTAACTTTAATGTTGACAAGATATGCCAAAATGGTAAATTATAAGTGTATGAATTTAGTAGAGATTAGAAAACGTAATGGATTAACACAAAAAGAAGCGGCGACTATGCTCGGCATTCCATATCGTACTTATATCCGCTATGAAGAAAATGAGACGTATGCGGACTCATATAAGTATAAGATGATAACTGAAAAACTTTATGATTTATTAAAAATCGATGAAGAACACGGCATATTATCATTAGATAAAATAAAAGAATTATTGCTTCCAATTTTAAAATCAAAAAATATTGCAAAATGTTATCTATTTGGCAGTTATGCACGTAATGAGGCAAGAGAAAATAGTGATGTCGATTTACTTATAGATACAAATATTACAGGATTAGATTTTTTTAACCTAGCAGAGGAAATGAGAGTTGTATTAAAGAAAAAAATCGACTTAGTTAGGCTAAAAGATCTACGCGCTGATAACCCGATTATCTTAGAAATATTGAAGGAAGGTATTAGATTAATATGATTGAACAAACAGATTATAGAATTATCTCAATGATGATTGAAAAAGCGAATAGAATAATAGAAATCTATTCAAAAAATGGAAGAGATAGAATTCAAAATGAATATATTCTTAGCGATGCATTGCAATTCGAATTTGAAAAAATGTATGAAGATAGCACTAGGCTTTCTGTTGAATTTAGATTAAATCACCCTTGGTTACACATCGATAAGCTAAGAGGAATACGAAATCGAGTTGCCCATAATTATGAAAGTGTAAGTTTAAGCATTTTGCTTGATACAGCAGAAAATGATATTCCTATACTAAAGCAGTTGCTTGAAAAAGCGCTAAATGAAAAAGAATAATTTGAGAAAATGTTGCCTGAAATAAGGTGGCATTTTCATTTTTACAAATTTATTGTAGCTTGAAACACTTAATTCCGTTTCTTGCTGGAAAACAAGCTTGTAAATAGAATTTAGTCTTTCAAAATATTTTTTTAATTCAGAAAACGGAATTTAGTTCTTCAAGTTATATAAATAAAAATTTTTTCATTTTTTTGTTGCGCGATTTTTTTACCTATATATAATATATGAGCGTGTGAAATTGGAACACGTTGACCGTTGAGGTCGCTTTTTTAAGGAAAGAAGCCGACACACCCGGTAACGTGGACAAATTCACAAGTCAAAAACTAATAAGTAATTGAAAGGAGCAATATATGCCAACAATTAATCAATTAGTCCGTGAAGGTCGTAGAACCGCCACTGTAAAATCAAAAGCTCCTGCTCTTGGTAAAAGATGGAACTCTTTAAAGAAAAAAGAAACCAACCAAGCAGCTAGCCAAAAAAGAGGTGTTTGTACCCGTGTTGGTACCATGACCCCTAAAAAACCAAACTCTGCTTTAAGAAAATACGCTCGTGTTAGATTAAGCAATGGTTATGAAGTTACAGCCTATATTGGTGGTGAAGGACATAACTTACAAGAACACTCAACCGTCATGATTAGAGGCGGCCGTGTTAAGGACTTACCAGGTGTTCGTTATCACATTATTAGAGGAACACTTGACTGCGCCGGAATTGAAGCACGTCGACAAGGACGTAGCTTATATGGTTCTAAGAAACCAAAAGCGGCGAAATAATTAGAAGGAGGAAAGAAAGATGCCACGTAAAGGAAGCGTAAGTAAACGTGATGTGTTACCAGATCCAATTTACAATTCAAAACTCGTAACACGTTTAATTAACAAAATCATGATTGATGGCAAAAAAGGAACAGCACAAACTATTCTTTATTCCGCCTTCAACAAAATTGAAGCAAAGACCGGTAAACCAGCAATGGACGTCTTCGCTACCGCAATCAACAACATCATGCCTGAAGTTGAATTAAAGGTCAGAAGAATTGGTGCGGCTAACTACCAAGTACCTACTGAAGTTTCTCCAGAAAGAAAAGTTACATTAGGTTTAAGATGGTTAGTTAACTATTCTAGACTTAGAAACGAAAAGAGCATGGAAGAAAGATTAGCGGGCGAAATCATCGACGCTGCTAACGGCACTGGTGCTTCAGTGAAAAAGAGAGAAGATACCCACAAGATGGCAGAAGCTAATAAGGCTTATGCACATTACCGTTGGTAATCTTAGGAGAGAAAATCTATGGCACGTGAATTTGATTTAGCTCATACACGTAATATCGGTATCATGGCTCACATCGATGCCGGTAAAACCACAACCACAGAACGTATTCTCTTCTTTACCGGAAAGATCCATAAGATTGGCGAAGTGCACGAAGGTGCGGCCACTATGGACTGGATGGAACAAGAACAAGAAAGAGGTATTACCATTACCTCCGCAGCGACAACTGCATTCTGGAAAGGCAATAGAATTAATATTATCGACACTCCAGGGCACGTCGACTTCACCGTTGAAGTTGAAAGATCATTAAGAGTTCTTGATGGTGCTGTCACTGTTCTTGATGGTAAAAATGGTGTTGAACCACAAACTGAAACAGTTTGGAGACAAGGTTCAAAATATGGTGTTCCTAGAATTGTCTTTGTTAACAAACTAGACGCTATTGGTGCGGACTTCGAAATGTGTGTTCGTTCCTTAAAGGAAAGACTTGGCGCAAATGCAAAAGCTGTCCAACTTCCAATCGGTATTGAATCAACCTTAAGAGGTGCAGTTGATATCATTGAAAGAAAAGCTTATGTTTATGAAGCTGGCGCTCAAGAGCCAAAAGAAGTACCTGTACCAGAAGATATGGTTGATTCAATGGAATCTCATAGAGCGGAATTATTAGAAGCTCTTGCTGCCTTCGATGATGAATTCATGATGAAAGTCTTAGAAGGTGAAGAACCAACAGTTGATGAAATCAAATCTGTAATCAGAAAAGCAGTCTTAACTGGTGAGTTCCACCCAGTATTCTGCGGTAGTGCTTATAAGAACAAGAACATTCAACTTTTATTAGATGGTGTTATTGATTATCTTCCAAGTCCACTTGACATCCCTGCTGCAAGAGGCACTGATGAAGATGGAAATGAAGTTACTTGTAAGCCAGATGATAACGCTCCTCTTGGTGCGTTAGCCTTCAAAATCGCTACTGACCCATTCATTGGTAGATTAGCCTATGTTCGTGTCTATAGCGGTACACTTAAATCTGGAAGCTATGTCTTAAACTCCACCAAAGGAGTGAAAGAAAGAATTGCTCGTGTTGTCTTAATGCACTCTAACCACAGACAAGAAGTTGATGAACTTCATGCTGGTGATATCGGTGCGGTTGTCGGACTTAAGAATACCACCACAGGTGATACCTTATGTGACGAAAAGAACCCAGTCATTCTTGAAAAGATGGAATTCCCAGATCCAGTTATTGAAGAAGCAGTGGAACCAAAAACCAAAGCTGACCAAGAAAAAATGTCTATCGCGCTTCAAAAACTCGCTGAAGAAGATCCAACCTTCAGAGTGAGAACTAATGCGGAGACTGGTCAAACCATTATCGCTGGTGTTGGTGAATTACACTTAGACATCATCGTTGATCGTATGAGAAGAGAATTCAATGTTGCGGTTAATGTTGGTGCTCCACAAGTTGAATACCGTGAAACCATTAAAGGTACTGCGGATTGTGAAGGTAAATACATCAAACAATCTGGTGGTCGTGGACAATACGGTCACGTTTGGATCAAATTTGAACCAAACCCAGGAAAAGGCTTCGAATTCGTCGATGCGATTGTTGGTGGTAGTGTTCCAAGAGAATATATCAAACCAACTCAAGACGGCTTAGTTGATGCCTTAGGCAGAGGTATGGTTGCTGGATTCCAAGTCATGGATATTAAAGCCACCTTATTCGATGGTAGTTACCATGATGTTGACTCTTCCGAAGCTGCTTATAAGATCGCTGCTAGTATGGCTCTTAAAGAAGCTGCTAAGAAGTGTAACCCAGTGATCTTAGAACCAATCATGAAGATTGAAGTTACTGTTCCAGAACAATATTATGGTGATGTTCTTGGCGATATCGCCCGTAGACGTGGACTCGTCACTGGCGAATCTCAAAGAAGTAATGCTAAAATTATTGAAGCGGAAGTACCACTCTCAGAAATGTTTGGTTACGTTACCGACTTACGTAGTATGACCCAAGGACGTGGCAACTACGCAATGCAATTCGATCATTATGGTGAATGCCCAAGATACGTCCAAGACGAAATTATTAAGAAAAGCGGCGTTAGCGCTCGCTAATCTTAATGTAAGATAATTATTACCAATAGATTGGTATTGATTATAAAGTAAACTTGCTATATATTAAAAATGTTGAATTCATTTATTGAAAGGAGAAATTCATACAATGGCAAAGGAAAAATTTGACAGATCTAAAGAGCACGTTAACATTGGTACCATTGGTCACGTTGACCACGGTAAGACCACATTAACCGCCGCTATTACAACTGTCTTAGCAAAAAAAGGCTTATCTGAAAAGAAAGCATACGATCAAATCGATGCTGCTCCAGAAGAAAAAGCTCGTGGTATTACAATTAATACTGCCCACATTGAGTATCAAACAGAAAAAAGACACTATGCACACGTCGACTGTCCAGGTCACGCTGACTATGTCAAAAACATGATTACTGGTGCTGCTCAAATGGATGGTGCAATCTTAGTTGTTGCCGGTACTGATGGCGTTATGCCACAAACTCGTGAACACATCTTACTTGCTCGTCAAGTCGGTGTTCCTTACATCGTCGTCTTCATTAACAAGACTGACTTAGTCGATGACCCAGAATTATTAGACTTAGTTGAAATGGATGTCCGTGACTTATTAAATAGCTATGGCTTCCCAGGAGATGAAGTCCCAGTGATTCGTGGTTCCGCTAGAGCCGCTCTTGATGGAGATCCAAAAGCTGAAGCTGCAATTATGGAATTAATGGATGCATGTGATACCTATATCCCAGCTCCAACCAGAGATACCGATAAACCATTCTTACTCGCTATCGAAGACGTTATGACTATTTCTGGACGTGGTACAGTTGTTACTGGCCGTGTTGAAAGAGGTACTGCTAAACTCGGTGACGAAGTGGAAATTGTTGGTATTAGAGAAACTCAAAAATCAGTTATTACTGGTCTTGAATCCTTCAGAAAAACTTGTGACTTTGTCCAAGCTGGTGATAACGTTGGTGTCCTTTTAAGAGGTATCAACCGTGATCAAGTCCAACGTGGTCAAGTTCTTGCAAAACCAGGAACCGTTACTCCACACACCAAATTCAAAGCTTCTGTTTACGTTTTAACCAAAGAAGAAGGTGGCCGTCATACAGCTTTCTTAAGCAACTATCGTCCACAATTCTACTTCCGTACAACTGATGTTACTGGTGTTATCACTCTTCCAGCTGGAACCGACATGGTTATGCCAGGCGATAACGTTGAATTAACCGTTGAATTAATTCACCCAATCGCTCTTGAAAAAGGTACCAAATTCTCCATCCGTGAAGGTGGTAGAACCGTTGGTGCTGGTACAGTTAACGAAATCGTTAAATAATTTAGTTAACGTATTAATCAATTAGGAGATTCTTCGGAGTCTCCTTTTATTTATCTAAAATAAAATATATAATAAAAACATGAATGTTGAAGAAGCAAAAGAAAAAGTCAAAAAACGTGAAGATGAGACTACTAACGCTGCCATTGAAGTAATGATTGATTCATTTAATGAACAGGATGAACCGATGGTTGGCCCTTTTTGGTATGATCCTGATAAAAAAGAAATATACGGACAAGTAGTTGCATTAGCAAAAGATAGACCATTTTATTATTCGCATTCTTGGAATAAAGAAGTAAGAACTGGTTCTGCTCTTCATAAATCAATTTGGGAAAGAGAATATTTTAGGCACAAAGATCATAGATTTTCTGGAGATTATACTCAAAAACCAAGAGGTAGAGTGTTTGAATTTAAAGATGAAGGATTTAAAGTGTTTGTTGGCGAGTGGATAAATAAATATCCAGAGGCAAAAGATGAAATATTATTTGAATTTCAGCTTCCTAAAGATAACACAGAATTTGTAATTGATGAACACTGGGATATTGGACACGGTTGGAGTCAAGAATTCTAAAATATGATAAATTAGGAGATTCTTCGGAGTCTCCTTTTTTGTTGAGATGATTATGTTTTATTTATAAAATGATTTTAGAAAGGAGACATAACTATGAATCAATATGAAAATTGTACATTCATGATTGATTATCAACTTAAAAAAGAAGTATATCCAATTCTAAAAGAACTTAATATCTCACCTATGATGTTGATTAATTCTTTATTTTTGGAGATAATCAAAACAAGAAAAGTACCTTTTGAATCTAGATTTGAAACAAAACCACCTATTGACTCAAGCAAATTAAGTGATAAAGAAATTATGGAACTTATTCAAGATGGTATTGATGATGTTAAAAACGGCAGAATGTATACTATTGAAGAGTTGAAAAAAATCATTGAGGACAATTTAGGGCTCTAAACACAAAATTTGATTGTATTAAAAGGCGATAATAAAATTCGCCTTTTAATATGCTTTGTATAATTCTTTATCTATTAATATATTTAATATAAAATATATAAGTAACGGAGATTATCTATGAAACACACTAAATTTTTTATAATTCCTATTAGCGTATTAATGCTACTTGGCTGTTCTAGCGAAGTTATTATTCCTAGCGATATAAAATTTACTCCTTGCTCTTTTTCTACAGACATTGAACTTCATAGTGAAACTCAACTAAACGCTTTTATTAATAATTTTGATGTTGTTTATGATGATGTTTCTTATGATTATTTAAAACCGTATGACAACATTTTATTAAAAGAAGATTTAACTAAACCTAATAAAGTTCATTTAAGTTGGGAAGTAGAAGTTGATAAAGGTAGTGTTTCTGAATATAAAGTTTATTTATCTGAATATGAAGATATGTCTAATAAGTTAAGTTATACAACTAACTCAATTTCTTTAGATATCTCTAATTTAAAAGTAGACACTGATTATTATTGGCAAATTGAAGCTTATGGCTTTAAAAGTAATGTTGCTAGTTTTTCCACTAACAAGACCAAGATAAGAGGAATTGATATTGATGGAGTTAATAACGTCCGTGATATAGGCGGATATGGTCAAATAAAGCAAGGCATGATTTATCGTGGTGGCGCTTTTGAAAAATATAATAAAACCAAAAAAGTGGTGGAAATTAAAATAACTGACAAAGGTATTAACACAGTTAAAAATGAATTAGGAATAAAAACTGAAGTCGATTTAAGAAGAAATGATCCTAGCGAACACGAAAACTGCGACTTAACTAA
The DNA here is from genome assembly GCA_902769185.1 of uncultured Erysipelotrichaceae bacterium. Classification (GTDB taxonomy): domain Bacteria; phylum Bacillota_I; class Bacilli_A; order RFN20; family CAG-826; genus UBA2450. Next base: position 35,882 of record CACXNV010000001.1, read on the forward strand.
AAGCACAGTTGATGGTTTAAATTATGTGGCTTTACCAATGCAATTTAATAATAAGAACATCTTAACTTGGGATGATGATTATCATAATCCTCAAAAAATTAAATCATTCTTTACTTTATTAGCGGATGAAACCGCATATCCTATTTATATGCATTGCTCACAAGGTAAGGATCGTACAGGCTGCTTAGCATACTTAGTTGAAGCTTTGATGGGAGTGGAGTCCACATCTTTATATATGGATTATTTATATAGTTCATTATCTAGTTATGACAATCGCGTGAATAGACGTGGAATTGATGAGATGTATGGGTATACTTTAAAGAAATATAAAACTGAAGAATTGAGTTTATCAGAAAAGGTCTATTCTTATTTAAACGAAGTAATTGGTTTAAGCAGCGAAACATTGGATTCTGTTATTGACATCCTATCAGTATAGTAGGTTATATAGATAATATTAATATTTATTAAAAAAATTAGATAAATGGAAGACAATCAAGAAAAGAAAGTAATTAATTTAGATCCGTTAAAAAAGGGTAAACGTATCCTATTATTTTTAGCTGATTATTTTATTGATTTTATTCTGGGATTTCTACTTTTTGTAGTCATGGTTTATCCTTTAGGAAAGGTAATGACTGGTTTTAGCGCTAAAAAGGATGTTTATAACGCTAATCTAGAATTACGTGGTCAAATATTAATTGGGAGTAAAATAATTCATAATTCCCATGATGTAGATATTTATAATATCTCATATAATGTTGACTTTACATCTGATTGCTTTTTATCTTATTACGCATTTGATGAAGAAAGTCCTTCTAATATGCGCTACAACCAATTTGGACATAAGGAAGATAATAAAGTTTTTCATACTTATTTCATCAATATCTTGGGGGACGAAAATAAATTTATTACTTTGTTCGATAAGTATAATGAGAAGTTCTCTTATTTTGAAAGAAGTGGAGTCAACTTAACTTTAAAAAGTGAAATTAGAAATCAAGTTAAACCAAACTTCATTAAAGGAGAAGAATGCTCCCAAGTTGGTAAGGAATATGTTTCTAAAATAAAGAGCTCTGTATATTTACCAATGTTTTCCGAAATAATGGAATCGATTAAGACTTCAGATCTAATTTTTGAAGACCATTCTTATAATCAAACTCAATCGGCGATTATAGGTTATGAGAAATTTACATTAAACCTTATTACTGCGACAGCGCTTATTGCGGTATTTTTATCTTCATCAGTTGTATACTTAATCATTCCTTTATGTAATAAGGGACGAAAAACTATTGGTATGTTTATTATGAATATTGAAGTGGTAAATATTCGCTCTTTGGGCTATTTGAAAAAAAGAGAACAAGTTCTGAGATTTATTTATTCGCTTTTCCAAGTATTTCTGATTTCATTTTTTGTACCAATGACTTCTATTCCATTTGTAGAAATGTTTAGAATTCAATTGCTATTTATTATTTTGCTATTCTCATTGGCGTTTATGCTTATAAACATGACAGTTATATTATTTGACCAATACAATAGATCGTTATTTGATCGCTTATTAGGGGTGATTCATTTAAAGACTGCTGATTTAGATGAAGTTTATCGTGCAAAAGGATATTATCTATAATATGAATGACGAGAATGTTGAAAATATTAATGTTGTAGAAGAAAACACGATAAGCAATGAAATCAATATTAATTATCGAAGACCAAAATTCGCACATCGAGTTTTAGCTAATCTTATCGATTTAATTCTTTTTGCTTTAGCTTTTATTGGCTTCTTTTCTTTATCTCGTTATCTAGTAAGTTTAACTCCTCATCACTCCAGAACTTTCGCTACTGTTAATCAAATGCGACTTGATAGTGGTTTATATAGAGAAGATAACGGTCAAATGATTGATATCGTTTCATATATGAACATTAGTAATGTTTTAACAAATGAAGGTAAGGTTGTTTTATCAGAATTTAGCATTAAAAAGTTCTTCACTTTTGAAAAGGATTATCTTTCTTTAGACCGTTATACTCAAATGAGCGAGAAATATGATAACGATCGCTTAGAAAAGACATATGTCGAAAATTCGGTCACATATCATCTTTTTGAAAAAAATGGTGATAATGAAATTGTTAAAAATAACGACTTTTATGAAGGACATAAATACGTATATCGTGATTTTTATTTGGACTATATTGATCGATATTTTCAAGGTTATTTTTCAACAACTCCGGCTTATTACGAAGCTACTAGAATCTTATTCTATTATTTAGTGTTCCTTGATGTTCCAGTTTCGATTATCTTAAGTGTTGTATTTGTATATTACGTCCCAACCCTTTTCTTTAGAAGAGGCAGAAGAACTTTAGGAAAAGCATTATACCGAATTGGAACAGTTGATATGAGATTCCTTTCACCTCGATTTGGACGTAATACCGCTAGATGGGCATTATTCCTTTTGGAGGTTATTCTTGGAATTTGCTCTTTAGGTATAATTTTTATCCTTTCATTTACGATGATGGCGTTTTCTAAAAACAAACAAGGATTTCCGGATTATATTCTTGGATTACAAGAAATTGATACATCAAATAACAAAATTTATTACTCATATGAAGAGATTGAATTAAATGATGTTGAGCGACACAAACGTCCTACTGATTTTAGGTTAATTCAGCGTCCATAGTCGTTTTCAAAACTCCTATTAATATTTATTTATTAATTGCCTATATTTTAGTTGTTGACTATAATAATAGTGTCTTTATGATTCACACAATAAGAAAATTGTTGGAGGTCACGAAATCCATGAAAAAGATTTTTTTCAAGTTGTCCATAAGTGCATTTTCTTTTGCTATCATATCTGTTTTAGGCATTGTAATCAGCACTCAAAGCAGCAAACCTGCTATTTTAAATGCTGATGGGGGAGCAACAGAAACCGCTCCTGATTTTACTGGTGAAGTAGAATTTAACGTTGGAGATATGTCTGTTAATGCAACTAGCTCCTCCCAAACCAATTTCTCTACTTCATACCAAATTACTTACTCAACTGGTGGTAAAGCCATTGTTGATAATGCTTTAGGTGGTAGTTTTGTCAATGTCATTGGTGATGTTGTTGATGGCGAGGACGCTTTAATTAAGCGTGCTACTGAGATTCACAACTTACCAGCTGATGAACAAGAAGCAATGCATTATTTAGTGGAAATTGGTGAATTAGAAACTGAACTTTATGATGGTCATGTTTTTAGATTTAATTCCCAAAAAACCGACGTTTTTGTTCCAGAAACCATTTCTCGTGGTACTTATGACTGGGATTCAATTTTCGATGTTAATGTTGTTTCTATTTTAGATAACGCCTTTACATCTACTGCCTTTGTTGAAAAATTGTATATTCCTGATACTGTTGAAGTTATTTCTGCTGAAGCATTTGTAAAGGCTCCAAATCTATCTGATATCTATGTCGAATTTAATGAAAGCGATATTCCTGTTGGATGGGCAGAAGGCTGGAATGCAGGAAAAACTGTTCATTATGGTATAGAAGACATTTATTCTTACGCTCCTATTTCCTCTCAAAGTGGTTATCGCCATCCATCTTTTACACAATTCAGCACAGTTGGTGACGATTCAATAAACTATATGTTTGGTTATGTTCCAAGAGATGAATCTAAGGGTAATTATCCAATCACTGTCGAATATAAGCTTATTGGTGACAATAAAGTTTATTTCTTACCGATAGAGAAAACTAACCCTACTACTGATTATGATAGTGTTGGCGGTGGTATTGGTACTGGTGCTTCAACTAACAAGTATACCAATTCTTTCTTTATTGATATTGATATCAATTATGGTGAAGAGGTTGATTTTGAATCAATTGTCATTCATAACATCTTTAAAGCTAAGAGCGATAGTTCTTCTGGCTCATTAGTGTGGACTCCTGATTTTGATCATCGTTATTATGTCAAACCTGGTCATGCATTTAGTAGAGTAAACTATTTAGAAGATTTTGTTTCTATTGAGTTCAAAACAGTTTCAGCTTTTGCTGGATATTCTTCAGTCTCGGCCAGTGTTTCTAAAATTAATTCTGGTCTTGATGTTTATAAAGCAAACAAGGAATATTATTACAATATCTATAAAGATAACCTTGAAAACGGCAGCGCTTATATTCGTTATCGTTTAACTCAATTAAACAAGGCTTCTTATTTAGTGGATGCAGGAAATGGACAAATTGAAATTGATCCTGCTACCGAAGTTACTCAATATATCATTAAAAAGAATTTAAATAACACCCTCGGCTTCGTCTACAAAAACTCTAGCCTTGGATTAAATAGTTATTCCGTTAAAGACGTGAAATCATTCGCGATTAAAGGTATGACTATTACTATCGATGTTGTCAATAACGGCAGCATTATCAAGTCAAGTTATAAGACCGCAAGATTTGGTATTATTTTCATCAAAGCACCTGTTGATGCTGCAAAAACATTTAATGCTGATTTACTTGTTATCTTATTAGCGGTTGGTTATACCGGACTAGCTTTAATTATTGCAACAACATTATTCTTTGTTTATAAAAAGATTTATAGGAATGACGAATTTAAGAGATTAAAACCAAAACAATTTATTAGAAAAGCTATTATTTATTGGGCTACTTCTCTAGCTATTGTTCTTGCTCTAACATTTATCATTTTAAGAAATACTGCATTTACGGCTGCAATTGCTGTTTATAATCCGGTTGACACATTTATTGTTATCTTTGGCATCGCGTCCATTATTATTCTTGGATACTATGTCAGAAATATGATTATTGCTACTAAAGCAAGACGACAAAAGAAAAAAGCAACCAAACTCGGACTTCTTGATGAAGTGGCCGATGATGGTACTAAATAAAGTTAGGAGTTTAAATTATGGAAATTAGAATTAAGAACTTAACCAAAATTTTCCCTGGTGACGCCAAAAAGAACATTCGTGACACAATCGCTGTTAAAGATTTAGATTTTACAGTCGATGATGGTACTCTTGTTGGTTTATTAGGGCCTTCTGGATGTGGTAAATCTACAACTCTTTATATGATTAGTGGTTTACAGACACCAACATCTGGCGAAGTATGGTTTGGTGATCAAGAAGTTACTAACTTGTCTCCAGAAAAAAGAGGTATTGGTTTAGTTTTCCAAAACTATGCTTTATATCCTCATATGACTATTTTCAAAAATATTGAATTCCCACTTACAAATTTAAAGGTTGAAATTCCTTTAGTTACCTTCTTTAATTTCGATTTTGATTATGAATATAAGCTAAATGAATCTGATGTACCAGATGGTATTATTAAGAGTTTAGTTTCTTTGTTAAAGAAGATTGGTTTAAAAAGAAAACAATTCGATATCAAACACGAAGTAGTGGATGGTTTATTAAAAGTGCACGTTCAAATTAAGAATGTTTCTACCGCAGTTAGAGATATGTTCAAACTTAATATGGAACGTATTGTTAAATTCAAACTCGTTAGTGAATCTGAAGTCCAAACAAGCGACGCTTTATATGACTCCACAATTAGAGCGGTTGTTGGTAAGAGATTTGATAACGAAACCCTTGATGTTACTTTAAGAGCTAGACTCCCTAAAGAATTTACGACCGATCATTTAGATGAAACTATTAATGCTTTCAAGTCTATTGCCTCTAAATATGGTAAAGCTGGTGAATGTATTATCTCTAGAGGTCAACACGGTTATGAAATCATGGGTCGTGTTTTAAGAGTTTTATCCAGCAAGAAAGATGAATTCGCTGCTGAAGCTGTTGCTGAATTACAACTCTCTAATGAGAACGTTATTGTTAATGAAGCTTATAACCATGAAGTTGATCGCGTAATTAAAGATTTCTTTAAAGCGAAGAAAATGAAATTTACTGACTATAAGTTATATTTTGATAAGACCTATACACGTATTTATTTCAAATTACATAGAACAAAAACTGAAGATGCTAAGAGTGCAGTCGAAGAACTTGGTAAACTCCTTGAACTCGATAAAGTTGAATTCGATGTTGCTCAAGCTATCGCCCATAGAGCGTTAACCAAAGAAGAAAGAAGAGATATCGTTTACGATACTGCTAAACTTGTTCAAGTCGACGAATATCTTGAAAGAAAACCATCTCAATTATCTGGTGGTCAACAACAACGTGTCGCTATTGCTCGTGCTTTAGTTAAACACCCACGCGTTTTATTATTAGATGAACCGTTATCTAACTTAGACGCTAGATTAAGATTACAAACTCGTGAAGAAATTAGACGTATTCAACAAGAAACAAAAATTACTTCTGTCTTCGTTACCCACGACCAAGAAGAAGCGATGTCTATTTCTGATCAAATCGTCGTTATGAAACTTGGTGTTATGCAACAAATGGGTAAACCTCAAGAAGTTTATAACTCTCCTGCAAACTTATTTGTTGCTCAATTCTTAGGAACTCCACCAATTAATGTCTTTAAAGGACGAGTTGATGGCAAAAAAGTCATCATTGGAGAAGATGTCGTCCATGAATTAGGCGAAGACTTAGGCAAAAAAGATGTCTGGGTTGCTATTCGACCAGAAGGATTTATTTTAGCTAAACCAAGCGACAAAAACGTTTTACACGCTAATTGTGAAATGATTCAAGTTATGGGACGTGATATTTCCGTTGTTGCTAATAACGAACAATGTACTAAACCAACATTTAAGGCGATTATTTCTGCTGATGATGATGTCAAAGCTGGACCAGTTGCCTTTAAAATTAAACCTCACAAAATATTCATTTTTGATAGTGAAACTGAAGAGAGAATTTATACAAAATAATAGGAGGCTTTAACATGTGGAATAAAATCCTTACATTCTTACATATTAAGAAAAAGAAACAAGTTGAAGTCGCTAGCAACGGTCTTTTGGTTGCAGAACCGGAAGTTCGTCCAGAATATGTAGAAGGATACTATGAAGAAAGCGATACGATTATTCGTTTGGTTTCTAATAAAAAGAAAAAGAACCAAAAGGCGTATCAAATTACTGGTATTGATGATGTAGCCGCTACAAATAACTGGAAAGGTTGGCTATATTTAGCTCCTGTTATTGTTTTGATTGCTGTCTTCTTGTTATATCCATTAGTGAATACCATTTTCATTTCTTTTGCTAAGGACTATGAATACGCTACTGGACATTTTTCTGGTGTTACCTTAGATAACTTTGGACAAATCTTTGGTATTACCACTGCTGGAAAAGGCGGAAAAGAAGTATTCTTTACTCAATACGCGATTCCAAATACATTAATTATCACATTTGTTACAGTCCCTGTTTCAATTGTCTTAGCATTAATTATTTCTGTCGCTTTAAACAGTATTAAATGGTTCCAAAAGACATTACAAACAATGTTCTTCCTCCCTTACGTTACTAACGCTATGGCGGTTGGTCTTGTTTTCTCTGTCTTGTTCCAAGAAAAAGGTATTATTAATTACATCTTTGGCATTAACAAAGCATGGATTTTCGCAGCTGATCGTTGGGACGCTATGCTTCCATTATGTTTATTCATTATTTGGAACTCAATTCCATTTAAGATTTTAATCTTCCTTTCTGGACTTCAAGGCATTGATAAGCAGTACTATCAAGCTGCCCAAATTGATAGCTGTCCAAAATGGAAAGTTTTAACAAAGATTACTGTTCCATTACTATCTCCTCAAATTTTATACATTATGATCACAAGCTTTATTGGATCATTTAAGGAATATACTTCTGTTGTTGCCTTATTTAATGGTCCTGGTACTTATGGTGCCGCTAGTGCTAGTGATCCTAACATGGAAACTATTGTTTATTACGTTTACGCAAACGTTGAAGCTGGATTTACAAGTAGAGCCGCTGCTGCCGGTGTCTTCCTATTTGTAATTGTCTTGGTGTTTACTTTCATTCAAATGAAGGTATCCAAGTCAAGAGTCCATTATTAAGGTGGTGATATTATGGCATTTGCATTATTTAAGAAAAGCGAAAATCAATATATCAACTTTAGAAAAGTTAAAGTTAATAACAACATTGTTTTATCTATTGAAGAAGCCGGAAAAACCACTGAGGCTATTAAATCAACAGAAAAAGTAGTGAAGATTATTACCACGATTTTAACTTATGCCTTTATTTTAGCTTTAGCTTTAATTGTCGTATTCCCATTCTATTGGATGATTATTACTTCTTTAAAGCAAAGGGCAGAAATTGAACAAATCAATCAAACATTCTTCCCTAATGTTGTAATGTGGTCTAACTACGCTTATGTTTTCCAAGTATTTGATTTCTCAACTTATATGGGCAACACCATTGTTGTTGCGATTTTCTCTACTTTAGGTACATTGATTACTACAATCTTTGCCGCTTTCGCGTTCTCTAGATTGAGATTTAAAGGACGTGACACTGTCTTCTTTGTCTTCTTAATGACAATGATGATTCCTGGCGAAATGATGGTTATTTCTAACTATTTGACCGTTTCGGCATTTGGCTGGATTAAAGATCAAACTCGTACCGATGCTTATTTAGCAATGGTTATTCCATTTATGGTCAGTGTTTTCCATATTTACTTGTTAAGACAAAACTTCAAACAAATTCCTGATGCTTTATATCTTGCTGCTAAAGTTGACGGTAAGAGCGATTGGGACTTCTTATGGAAAGTAATGGTTCCTCTTGCAGCACCAACTCTTATTTCTATTACTATTTTAAAATTCATGGGAACATGGAACTCCTATGTGTGGCCAAACTTAGTTACCAAAAAAGAAGCTTTCCGTTTAATTTCTAACGGATTAAGAGGTGCGGCATTCAATGATCCTGATAGTGGCATTATTGAATACGGTTATCAAATGGCAGCATCAGTTTGCGTTACCGTTCCATTATTCTTATTATTCGTCTTCTTCCGCAAGTACATCATGAAAGGTGTTGGAAGAGCAGGTATTAAAGGTTAATTATTTTGCTTTGCAAATAATTATAAATTACTAGAGGTAAAATTATGAAAAGAAAAAACCTATTATTTAATTCGTTAGTTGCCGTTGGTGCACTAACAATTGTTGGTTGTGGAGGTGGTGGATCTGAGCCTACTCCTACCGGACCTATTAACATTTACGTTCATTGCCAATATGGTAAAGGACCTAGAGGACTACTTGATCAGTTTGCTACTGAATTTAACACGGCTAACAAGCAATATAACGTCATTGTTGATCAAGAGATTTCTGGTACTTATAAGGATGTATTTGGTAAAGAAAAATTATTCTTACAAGACCAAGCTAGCGACGACTGGGGAGATTTAGTTGTTTGCTATCCTGACCATGTTGTTGATTATATGATGACATTCAAGGCTGCTGCGGACTTATCTGGTCTTATTAACGATCCTGAAATTGGTATTTCTACTAAGGATATGAATGATTTTACTGAATCAGCACGTGACCAATTCTCTATTGAATTCCCAAAATCTGGTAAATACGTATTACCTTTCTCAACATCTACAGAATGTATGTTCTATAATCCTGCTGTTTTAGGTATTCAAATTGAAGGCGTTAATGGCGGAGAGCCAATTGATGAGGATTACATCAATTCCTTAACTTGGGATGAATTTTTAGGTAATTTCGCTCCAAAATTTAAAGACTATAACGCTGGACTTGAAAAGAAAATTTGGAATCCTGACGGAAATGAAAATTATGGACTTCTTGGGGTTAGAGATGAAGATAACTTCTTTATCACTCTTTGTGAACAACATGGTTACTCATATACACACGTTGATGAAGTTACCGCTGATGCATCAATCGATTTTAACGTTAAAGGTGTTAGAGATCTAACTAAGAGATTCGCTCAAGCTAAGGCTGATCACTATTTCATTACCGATGGCTCTGTACAAGGCGGTATTTCTAGCTGGTTTAAAACTTGTCAATGTTTATTCTACATTGGTTCTACCGGTGGTATTCAATATACTCAAACTGCTATTGAAGGCGTTGATTGGGAAATTGAATGTGGACGTTTACCACAAGCTAGCAATGAAATTTCAAGACAAAAAATGATTTCTCAAGGTGGTTCCTGGTGCATTTTAAAACACGCTCAATATACTGAACAAAGAATTAGAGGAGCATGGCTTTTCTATAAATACATTACTGAAGAAAAACAATGCTTAAGATGGGCAGCTACTTCTGGATATTATCCAATTCGTAAGACTGTTACTTCTAAACCTGCATGGGGCAAAGTTATTGATGAATACGATGAAGATGGTAACATGAAAACTGGTATTGATTTATTAACTGCACGTAACGCAAAATACTGTGCTACTTATGACAACATCTTATTCACAAATGATGTATTTATTGGTTCTGCATATTGTAGAGAACAAGTTGAATCTTTATTTGTTAAGATTCTTACTGCTTCTCCAGCAGAATACGGAGACGATGAATGGTTATTAAGTCAGTTCGACGCTACGGTCACTGAAATTAAGAAAAATATGTAATATTGGAGGAAAATATTATGAAAGCAAATAAATTATTATTACTTGCAAGTACAATTCTTGCAGCATCCACATTAGCCGGATGTGGTGGTGGTTCTAGTGATGATGGAACTATCAAAATAACCTTTGACCATACATTTGGTGAAGGCATTGAAAAAGGCGTTGCAGCTCAATTTGCAAAATTCAAGAGCATCGTTGAGGCTCATGATAATGTTAAACTTGAACTTATTATGCCACCTGCAATGACCTATAAGGCTATTGTTGATACTGTTGGCATGGAATTAACTACTGGTGGTCCAACTATGACAGTTGCTTATCCTGATCACGTTGCTTCTTTACAAGCTAGAGAAGGAACTGCAGGACGTTGGATTGTGGATATGGATCCATATATGAAAAGTAGCGAAGTTGGTTTAGGTAAAGAAAGCTGGCTTGGTGAAAGACCTGCTTGGGATGAAAATGATATTATTCCTACTTATTTAAAAGAAGGCCAAGAATTTGCCAGAACTGGTACTTATTGCTTACCATTCATGAAATCAACTGAAATTCTTCAATATAACGCTGATGTTGTTCTTCAAGCACTTGCTAAATATAGCAAAACTAAAGAAATGGATGCTACTCAAAAACAAACCTTCCTTTCAAGCATGTCATTTGAAGAAATGATGGAAATTGCTCAAATTATTGAGGATAACAAAGTTGAATTCCAATGTCCAGACTTAGAAAACGTCGTTTTCTACGATTCTGATTCTAACATGGCGATTACTCAACTTATTCAAAATGGATTAGTTTATTCTGATTTTAAAGACGGTCAACCAATTCTTGGCTTAGACGCCAGCGAAGCTTCTATGAGTGAAAATGTTACTAGAGCTAAAACTCTTTTACAAAAAATAAGAAATTGGGGCAAATCTGGTTTATTAACCACAAAAGCCGCTTATGGTAACTACTCATCTACATCATTCAAATCTCGTAAATGTATCTTTATCGTTGGTTCATCTGGTGGTGCTGGATATTCAGTTCCTGATGAAGGCGATTTCAATACCGGTTACGCTAGAGTCCCATATTTTGGAACCGACGCTTTACATCCTGATTATGTTAGTCAAGGTCCAAGCATTGCTTTCCTTAGAGACACCTCTGTTTCTAATGAAGTCAATGAACTTAGATTAAAATATGCTTGGAAATTCTATAAATATTTAATTATGCCAAACACTAACGTTGCTCTTACAGTTAATGACTCTCAAGGTTATGTACCTATCAGAAAGTCTGCTTATGCAACTCCTACTTGGGGTAAAATTATTTCTCCTGATACCGAATCCGGTGAAGAAATTACTTATTACACCCACACCGCTAATGTTGTTCAATCAATTGATTATCACTTCTATAGCACCAAAGTGTTCAAAGGTAGTGATAAATATCGTGAAAATGTGACTACTGCGGTTAAAGATCTTATTAAATCTGATGATTCTATTGATGACATTTTAGCTACGCTCGTTAGAGAAACAAAGAAATTCATGTAATCGAAAGGAGACGCTTATATGAAAATGATTAAAAAGACAATCCTAGCCGCTACAATTTCAATGCTTGGTATTGGTGTTGTATCTTGTGGTGGTGGAAATTCTCAACCAACAAAAGTCGATTATGTTCATGATGGCTCTTGTAGCTTAACTATCGACTACGAAGGTAAAGATTTCTATAAAGACGGTATTGGTCAATTTGACTTATGGACATGTATTGATGGAGATACTGCTCACTTTTCTCCATTAGTTACGTCAACTAGCCGTGCAATCGTAAAATCTCGTTTCTATGGTGTTGATACTCCTGAATCTACTGGTAGAGTTCAACCTTATGGTAAACCTGCTTCCGATTTTACTAAAAAACATTTAAAAAACGCTGCTGAAAACGGAACTATAGTCGTTGCTTGCTATAGTAACGAATATAAAGATCCAACGGCCCATAAAGATGGTAACGATCGTTATTTATCTTGTATTTGGATTAACGAAGAAAGAAAGAATGCACCATATGATACCTTAGTAAACCTTAACTTATGGCTTGTCCAAGAAGGCTATTCAGGTATTAGCAGTCTTGATGATATGCCTGAATATAAGAGTGTCTTCTTAGCCGCTTTGTCTCAAGCTAAAGCATTAAAACTTAACATGCACTCTGGTCTTCCTGATCCAACATTTAACTATGGTGATTATGAAGAAGCCTATATTCCTGATATTTGCCGTGAAATTAATAAACAATTAAAAGATCCAACTTACGATAATCCTTATGATGGCAAGAAAGTAAGAATTGAAGGAACTGTTGTTGGTTATAGTGCTGGTACATTGTATATGCAAAAATATGATGACCCAGAATTTGTCAATCCTGAAACAGGCGAACACGGAGATGGAAAATATTATTCCATTAACATCTTCTGTGGTATGCAGGTTATTCCTGGAAAATATCGTGCCTTTGGTGCAGTTTTAAGATTAAACGGACTATGCAAGGATAGCGATGAATTTGGTTTCCAAATTACTGACGTTGAGTCCCATTTCCCAAAACTAGACGATGAAGAATATTTATCTGAAAGTGATGTTAGAGTTTTAGTCCCTGCATCTCAAAATACCGAAGACCCACTTTTAATGCCTTATGTTAATTATTTAACTGCTGCAGAACTATCTCAAATCGCTACCGAAGAAGATTTATCTATCTTAAATTCTCCAGTTTCCTTAGTTAAAACTAGCGGACAAAAAGCTGAACATGAATCTGATTTAGATCCAGTTACTGTTAAAAGATGTAAACCAAATTCATTAAATAATAAATGGACTATCCAATTATATGATGTGAAATTTGATTTATATGTAACTACCGCATTTAGAGGTGACCCTACTACTGGTGCAAACTGGGACACCGATGAAGAATGGAAAGACAAGAGAATGGGAGTTAATCTAGGCGTTTATACCTATCACGCATTTAACGATGATGATGGTGGAAAGACCTATAATTACCAAATCGTCTTCTCTTCTGTAAATAATGGCGAATTACTTTGGTTAGATCGTCCAATCATCGGTGAATAAGGAGGTATCATGTATTGTTATCACTGCGGATATAAAATAGATCAAAACAAGATTGAGGCCAAAAAATCTAGTAGAGAACAATTCATTGAATCTGCCTCTTTAGATTCAAAAATCAATTATGTTTGTCCTCGTTGTGGACATTTAATTCACGAAGGCTTTGACGAAAAGGATGCAAAATCCCTTTCCGTTGCTTGCCACGCTGAATTACAAAGAGGAAGAAATGACTTGGCTAGAGGAATGTCAGCACTTATTATTGCTATCATTCTTGGAATTACTGCCTTCATTTTCCTCTTGTTATCAAGAAAAGCTGATTTACAAATGGCCATCAGCTTTACTTGTCCTGAGTTCTGGGTTGCGGCCGTTCTCGGGCTTACTGCTGTTATCCTTATAGTGTTCGGAACGTTCTTTACTTCTCGTGGAGCAACTCGTAAAGTACGTTACACCAACCTATTAAAAGAGATAAATCAAAAAACTTTCGTTCAATAAGTTTATAAAATTGAACAAAATCCAATTTCAAAATTTCTAAAAAGGAGGAAAAACATGAAAAAAGGATTTGTATTTACTGCCTCACTTGCTGCACTCACGTTGGGCTTGGTCGCATGTGGTGGCGGTGGTGGTTCTAACGTCCCTGATGTTAAAATCACAAACAAAGCTGAACTTCAACTCGATTGGTATGTCGAAGATGATGACCGCGGCATCACTATGCAAATTGAAGGCGTAAGAATTTCTGACGCTATTGATGCTGGTGACTTAGTTGTTACTTCTAGTAATCCTGCTGTTGCTTCTATCGACCAAACCACATTTAGAAAAGTTCACGCTGAAGGTGCTGGTAAAACCACAATTTCTGCCGTTTATAAGAATGCGAAATCTGATTCTGTAGAAATCGAAGTTAAATCAAGACCTACTTATAGAGTTGCAACAACTCTTGATCCTGAAAAGGATGATTACAAATTAAGATGGTATATTGGACCAAAAGCGTACTATGCTGCTGGTACAAAAGGCCAAGTTGATACCAAGAGCCCATACTATCTAGATCCTGCTGAAAATCTTGATACTGCCATGGATTTATCTGTTGCTGTTGAAGATGTTGAAGGCGATTACAAATATTCAATTACCTTCTCTAACGGTAGCACTATCGGACAAAAAAGAGATGCTTCTCACTGCAATATCGGATTTACCAGTGAAACTGGTTATGCCAAAACTTTATTTAAATTAAATTCTGACTATTCATTATCTTGTCTTATCCCTGTTGGTGAATCTGCTCCAACCGCAGCTGATGAATATTTCTTAGCTGTTTATGGTGGCACTAATACAAAACGTCTTGCCTTCCAAAAAGGCACAGGCATCCCTGCTGTTGGTTATGCAAGAATTATTGAATTAGGTGATCCAATTCCTGCTACTAGTGTTACACTTAGCGAAACTGAATTAACATTAAAAGATGGTCAAGCTGCTAAATTAACCGCTACCATCGAACCAGCAATCTCAACTGACGTGGTTTCTTGGGAATCAAGTGCTCCAACCACTGCTTATGTTGAAGATGGCAGAATTTGGGCTTTAAAAGAAGGCGAAGCTACTATTACCGCAACTGCTGGTAAAGTCTCTGCTTCCTGTAAAGTTACTATCTCTGGTGCCTTAAATTATGGTAGTGAAGAAGAACCATTAACTCCAGAACAAGCCCATGATTTAATTGCTGAAAACTTTGCTGATGGTTCTCAAACCGTCAAGATGTTATATGTCCGTGGCGTTGCTGAAGCTGTTAATAAGACATATCAAAGTGGCGACAATGTCACCGTCAATTTACGTAAAACTGATGGTTCATATGAAGCCAAATATATGACCTTCTACGGTGCTTTACCAGAAGAAGGCGTTGCTACTCCTGAAGCAGATGACACAGTCGTTGCTAAAGGTTATGCAAAAGTCTATAGCAATGAATACGAATTAGCTCCAGGAAAAGCTCCTGCTGCTACAAGTAACACTAACCCATCAATTATTAGCGTTACTAAAGCCGTTCCACCAACCTTAGAAGATATCGAAATTAGTGGTGTTGCTTCTGTTAATTTATACGGCAAAACTGAAGCTCAAACAGTTCAATTGACTGCTGCACCAGTTCCTGCAAAGGCAGCTTTAGGCACAGTTAGTTGGCAATCTAGTGATGAGGCTGTCACAGTTTCTGAAGCTGGATTAGTTACTATTCCATTAGATTATGTTGCTGAAGGTGGCGATTCCAAGACTGTTACATTTACTGCTTCAAATGGCACTGTAACCAGTTCTGAAGCCTTCTCTATCGTTGTTAAAAACGAAGAAGAAGTTGCACCTGTTGAGCCTGTAGTTTTAACAAAAGAATCTATTACTATGCTTGACGAATCTCAATCATCAACATATGCAAAATATAATGGCGTTCACGATTTCACTGACTATGCTTTTAGTACAACTTCTGTCATGCCAAATACATATGCTGCACAATCTCTTGATGTAATTCAATTCAAAGCTAAAGAAGGTACATTAACTTTCACAAAAGGTGCATTCACAAAAGTTACTCTTAAAGTCTATTCAACATATGATTGGGATTTAACAATTGGTGTTAATGGAAATTATGGTGATAATACTCAAATGAATGCTAATAGAGTAGAAACTGAATACTACACCGAGTCCAGTGGAAAACAATATAAAGTTTATCTTTATACATTAGAAGTTACACTCGAAGGCGCAACCGAAGGTATTACCATTACCAAACACCCAAGCAAACAAGGTGCTGGTTACGTTCAATCTATTACTCTTGCATAATTAATATCAAGCCTTTTATACTAGGGGGTCTTTGGACCTCCTTTTATAATAGACTTTAAACTGTTATAATTTTTAAGAGGATTTAATTTGTTATGAAAGTATTAATGATTTACGCGGATGGATTTGAAGATGTTGAAGCTTTAGCGACTCGTGATGTCCTTGTAAGAGCAGGAATAAGCGTTATAGATGCAAAAATTAATGATGATGAGGAATTAGTCATTTCTAGTCATAAAGTTGCTCTAAGTGGCTTTAAAAGCTTAAAAAATATAAATGTTGATGAATTTGAAGCAATCATTCTTCCTGGTGGAAGTAAAGGAGTTAATAATTTATTAAAATGTATAGAAGTAGATAGATTAGTAAAAGAGTTCTATGCTAAACATAAATTAGTGTGTGCAATATGCGCTGCTCCGATGGTGCTAGGTAAAAATGGATTACTATATAATAGACCTTACACTTGTTATCCAGGATGTAATGAAGGACTTGACGGCATATATACCGGAGAGGAAGTTGTAGTAAGCGATAATATAGTGACTGCTAGAAGTATGCTTTATAGTATTCCATTTGGTTTGAAGATTATTGAACTATTATTAGATAAAGAAACATCTGATCGCGTTTATTCTCAAATTGCCGGTTTAGTTAAAAAATAAAATAATATTTATTATTGAAAATGATTAATAAAATCATTATCTTTTTTGTATATGAAAAAAGAAGCGTTCGATAATAATAAATACCTTAAGATTCAAAGAGAATCTATTTTAAAACGTATTTCTAAATTCGGAGATAAACTCTATCTAGAATTTGGAGGAAAACTTTTTGATGATTATCACGCTTCTAGAGTGCTTCCTGGATTTAAGGCTGACTCTAAACTTCAAATGTTATTAGGCATTAAAGAAAAAGTAGAGATGGTAGTGGTAGTTAACGCGAATGACATTATCTCTAACAAAGTTAGAAATGATACTTTAATTACTTATCAAGAAGAAGTAGAAAGATTAATCGATACTTATAAAGAAGTTGGCTTATATGTTTCTAGTGTTGTCATCTCTTTTTATGAAGATAATGCCTCTATTAAAACATTTATCAACAAATTAAAAAGAAACGATATTAAAGTTTATAAACACTATAAGATTAACGGCTATCCACAAGATATACCTTTAATTGTTTCTAAAGATGGTTTAGGAAAAAATGAATACATAAAAACTTCTAAACCTTTAGTAGTGGTCACCGCTCCTGGACCAGGAAGCGGAAAAATGGCGACTTGTTTATCTCAACTTTATCATGACCATCAAAATGGAATTAATGCTGGATACGCTAAATATGAAACATTCCCAGTTTGGAATTTAAGTTTAAATCATCCGGTAAATTTAGCCTATGAAGCTGCGACTATTGATTTAAACGATATCAATATGATTGACCCATTCCATTTAGAAAAATATGGTGTAGCAGCAGTTAACTATAATCGAGATGTAGAAGTATTTCCATTATTAAAGAATATTTTTGAACAAATATATGGTGAATCTCCTTATTATTCTCCAACGGATATGGGGGTCAATATGGTGGGATTTGCTATAAGCGATGATAAAAAAGTTGCGGAGGCCTGCTATAACGAAATCATTAGAAGATATTATCAAACTAAAAAGAACGTTTATTTAGGTAGATTAAACGAAGACTCTATCGAAAAGATGGAGATCTTAATGAATAAGGCGGGAGTTAAAATTAGTGACCGAAAAGTAATTGAAGCAGCTTTAGCTGATTCTAAAAAAGAAAATGAACCTTCTATTGCCTTAGAATTACCTAACGGCAAGATTGTTGTTGGTCATCGTTCTGCTTTATTTGGTGCCTGCGCAGCGTGTTTGTTAAATGCCTTAAAGACTCTTGGCAAGATTGATAAGAAGATGTTCTTATTAATGCCGATGGTTATTGAACCTTTAAAAGAAATGAAAATTAAATATCTACATCGTAGTAATTCACGCTTAAGAGCTGAAGAAGTATTACTAGCTTTATCCATCCAATCTAAAACTAATCCATTAGCGGATCAGGCCTTAAAACAACTCCCTAAATTAGTTGGCTGTGAGGCTCATTCTTCTACTTTATTAAGCGAAGTTGATTTACAAACTTTGACTAGACTTGGAATTAGAGTTACTGAAGAGCCAGTTTCCTATAAGAAAAAGTTATACACTAAAAATTCATAATTAATGTCTCGTGAGGGACATTTTTTATTTGATATATATTTATATATTGTTAAAATAATAACGTATTCCAATAGGGGAGTAGTGAATCTATGAATTCGTCAACACGACTAGCGATAGTCCGGATCATAGACCGATTAGGAACAAGACCTTTGAGAAAATAACATTTTTTCGGAGGCATTATGGAAGAAATAAAAAACACTCAATTTGAAACGAAAACCGATAAGGAGGCCGTTTCTTTTTTAGTTTCTGATGCTGAAAAAGGATTAAGTGAATCCGAGGCTAAAGCTAGACTAGAAAAATATGGACCTAATAAATTAGAAGAAAAGAAAAAGAAATCTTGGGTTCGTATCTTCTTTGAACAAATGGCTAACCCAATGATTTATGTTCTTTTTGGGGCAGTCGCGATTACTTTAGGTATTTCGATTTATGAAACTATTAAGGCTGGACACTTTGATTTTCTTAATATTGGTGACTGGCCAGATATTATCATCATCTTAGCAGTTATTATTCTTAACTCGATTATTGGCACTGTTCAAGAAATTAAAGCTCAAACTTCTTTAGAGGCTTTAAAGCAATTATCTTCTCCTGAATCCACAGTTATTAGAGACGGGAAAAGATTTAAAATCAAATCTTCTGAATTAGTTGTTGGAGATATTGTGGTTCTAGAAGAAGGAGACACAATTGGAGCGGATTTAAGATTAATTGAAGCCATTAATTTAAAGTGTGATGAATCTTCTTTAACTGGAGAAAGTGTTCCAGTAGAAAAAGATGCGTCTATTACCTTTAGTGATAGTGTCGCTATTGGAGATAGAGTTAATATGGCCTATATGTCTACCCCAGTTAGTTATGGTAGAGGCAAAGGTATTGTAGTAGGTACTGGCATGGATACCGAAATTGGTAAGATTGCTAAGGCTCTTGATAATGAAGAAAACGAAGATACCCCACTACAAAAAGTATTAAACAAATTATCTAAATTCTTAGGCATCTTAACCTTAGTTATTGTTGTTGCTGTTTTAGTAGTTTTAATTATTTGGATGTGCGTTAGAGGTAACGCTAGTAGTGTTGATCACTGGATAGAAGCAGTATTAGACTCAATCGCTTTAGCAGTTGCTGCAATCCCAGAAGGTTTAGCAGCAGTGGTTACTATTGTTTTGTCTATCGGTGTACAAAGAATGGTGAAAGTAAACACTATTGTGAAGAAATTACCTTCAGTAGAAACCTTAGGCGCTGTTTCTGTTGTGTGTAGCGATAAAACTGGTACATTAACTCAAAACAAGATGACTGTATTAGAAGCCTATGTAGATAATACATTCTATAAAAGAGAAGACTTTAAAAAAGACCATGAAAATAAAGATCTACAGTTACTCGCTACAGGTATGTCACTTTGTAGTAATGCTACTGTAGATGAAGGATTATATGGCGATCCAACCGAAATTGCTTTAGTAGTGTTTGCTAATGATTTTGATTTACATAAAAAAGATTTAGAGACTAGACACCCAAGAGTGGACGAACTTCCATTTGACTCAGTAAGAAAAATGATGTCCACTAAACATACTTGGGATAAGGAAAATATTATCTTTACTAAAGGTGCTTTAGATTCAATCTTAGCTAATACTTCTTATATCTTAGAAAACGGCAAAGAAAGAAAAATCACTCAAAAAGATATCGATAGAATTTATGAAGTTAATACCGAGTTCTCTCTTAAAGCATTACGTGTTTTAGCGTTGTCATATTCTAAAGAGGATAAGATTAGTGAAAAAGAATTAGTCTTTGTTGGTTTAGTGGCAATGATTGACCCTGCTAGACCAGAAGCTAAACCTGCTGTTGCTAAATTTAAGAGTGCGGGCATTACCACAATTATGATTACTGGCGACCATAAAGATACCGCTTTTGCAATTGCTAAAGAGTTAGGAATTGCTGAAGATATATCTCAATGTGTCATGGGTAAAGAAATTGACAATTTGAGCGAAAAAGAACTGCAAAACCTCGTTAAAAAGGTCAGAGTCTTTGCTCGAGTGTCTCCTGAAAATAAGGTTTCCATTGTTAAAGCGTTTAAAGCTAACGGACATATTTGTGCAATGACTGGAGACGGGGTTAATGACGCTCCAAGCTTAAAGGCTGCGGATATTGGTATTGCTATGGGAATTACTGGTACTGATGTTGCTAAAGGTGCCGCGGATATGGTGCTTGCAGACGATAACTTTGCCTCTATTGAAAAAGCTGTTGAAGAAGGTAGAGGTATCTTCACTAATATTAAGAAAACTATCATCTTCTTGCTCTCTAGTAATATTGCTGAAGTATTAGTAATGTTCTTTATTATCTTAATTGGATTTGAGACTCCATTTATTGCAATTCATTTATTATGGATTAATTTAATTACTGATAGTTTACCTGCTATTGCTTTAGGTATGGATCCTAAAGATAAAGGTATTATGAATGAAAAACCTCGTAATCCTAACGAAACTATATTTGCTCATGGTGGATTAAGAGATACATTAATGCATGGTGCGTTTATTACCATTGCAGTTATTATTGCTTATTTAAGTGCATTCTGGATTAATGGAATTACATCTTATGAAGCCATTGCTCATATTAGCGCTAAAGGAACTGAATTCTATAGACCTGATGTTTTAGCTCAAGCACAAACTATGGCCTTTACCGCTTTAGGATTTGCTGAACTTGTCCATATGGTTTGTATGAGTAGTACCGAACACAGTGCCTTTAAAGTATTTAGAAATAAGAACTACATGATGTTATTAGCCTTTGTTCTTGGTGTTGGCTTACAATTCTTTGTAGTTTTAACTCCTGGTGTACAAGAAGTATTTAAAACTTCTTCTCTTGGCTGGCAAGAATGGTTAATTACCGCTGGAGCAGCTTTTGTTCCACTAGTTGCTCACGAAATTGAAGTGTTAATAAAACATCTTTATCGTCATAGAAAAAAATAATTTGATATAATACGAAGGATTTGAACATATTTAATGTCTTGTTTAGATAGAAAGGGAATTTACGATTATTATGGAAATTGATAAGAATAAACTTAATGTTATAACCTTTTATCTTCCTCAATACCACGAAATACCAGAAAACAATGCCGCATTCGGGAAAGGGTTTACAGAATGGACCAATGTCAGAAAAGCTAAACCTTTATTTGAGGGTCATAGACAACCAAGAGTACCAAAAGATAACAATTATTATTGCCTTCTAGATAACGGCAAGACCATGGAAGAACAAGCAAAGTTAGCAAAGGCTAATGGTATAACTGGCTTCTGCTACTATCATTATTATTTTGCCCATGGGAAAAAGCTTTTAGAAAAACCATTAGAAGAAATGCTTGCTAATAAAAAAATTGATATTCCATTTTGCTTATGTTGGGCAAATGAAAATTGGACCAATAAATGGGACGGAGGAGATAACGGAGTTATTGCTTATCAAGAGTATGACAAGTTAGAAGATATTGAAGAGCATGTTAAATATATATGCGAATTTATGAAAGATGATAGATATATGACTCTTGATGGTAAACCAATATTTGTTTTATATCGACCTGATCTTATTCCTCATCTAAAAAAATATATCGCGGAAATGAAAAGATGCTTTACAAAATATGGATTTGGTAATGTTCTCTTTTTCATTCAGCAGCCATTCTATTATTTTGAAAAGAAGAACTTAAAACTATTTGATTATTATATTGAATATGAGCCTAGCTACTCTATTATCGAAGAGTTACATGAAAGTAAATCTTTAAAAAGATTTATTAAGAAGATATTGATTAAATTGCATTTTAAACGATTCTTAGATAAAAAGCAGGACAAGAATAGGAAATTGACTATTAGAGATTATGACAAAGATTGGAATAGGATTTTAAATAGAAAGATCAATTCCAAACAACTTGTTTCTGGCGGATTTATTGATTTTGATAACACTCCAAGAGTAAAAACTGGCGTTATGTATAAAGGCGCTAATCCTGAAAAGTTTGATTTGTATTTTGGCCAATTATGTGAGAAAACATTAAAAGAGTATTCGCTCCCAATTATCTTTTTAATGGCGTGGAATGAATGGGGTGAAGGATGTTATCTTGAGCCAGACGAAGATTATGATACAGCGTATTTAAGTAGCATTAAGAAATACGTTACAAAAAAATAATATTTTGTCCTATTTATCTATAAATAACCGGCTATTCAAAAGTAGTCGGTTTTTTACTTGATTTGAATAATCAAATAATATATCATTTATTTCGCTAGTTGGTCCCTTAGCTCAGCTGGTAGAGCAACTGACTCTTAATCAGTGGGTCAAAGGTTCGAATCCTTTAGGGATCACCAGTTAACAAAGTAGAGCCTCGAGAAATCGGGGCTTTATATCTCGAATAGGAGGAATATATTCATGCTTATTGATGAAATCAAATCTGCCAATATCGAAGCCATGAAAGCTAGAGATAATACCTCTAGAGCAGTCTTATCCATTGTCTTAACAAAATATAAACTCCAAGAAGTGGAATTAAAAAGTCAAGGCAAGGAAATTGGTGATGCTGAATTATTATCAATTATTCAAAAAGTCATTAAAGAACTTGAAGATGAAAAAGCTGGTTATTTAAAAGTTAATAACCAAGAAAGAGCAGATAATGTCTCAAAACAAATGGAAGTTATTTCTTCTTATCTTCCAAAACAATTAAGCGAAGAAGAGATTAAAAAGATTATTGATTCCTTAGAAGACAAGAGTGTTCCTAGCGTGATGAAACATTTTAAGATGAATTACGCTGGTCAAGTTGATATGTCTCTTGTAAATAGAGTTCTTCGTAGTTTATAATCTTTAAGCGGTGAATATTCACCTGCTTACTAGGGGTATCGTACAAAGGCAGTACTCCGGTCTCCAAAACCGTTAATGTGGGTTCGATTCCTACTACCCCTGCCAAAATCGTTGAAAATGCTCCCTTATTTTGGACCAAAATTGGTACAATAGATTGGGAGCTTTTATTACATATAAAGTATGAAAGAAAAATTTACTAATCAAATATTTGTTAACAAAGAAGATTATCAAAATGAATTTAAGTTTGATATTTGTTGGGTTATTGAAGAGTTAAATAAACTCCCTTTTGATTTTTACATTAGTGGTGGAGTTATTTATAAGTTCTTTTTTAAAGAACACGCTAGATTTGTTAAAGACATAGATATTGTCATAAAGTGTGATTTAAAAGAAGTTGAATCAGCATTTAGACAACGTTTCAATGTTGTTAAATTTCAATCTGCTCCAATATCATATTTATATTTTTTAGAAACTTTTATGTGCTTAATTGATGTTAATGGAAAGATTGTTCAAATAGACGGCATTAGATTAGATTTTTTTGATGAAATAAAACATATTATCTATAAAATTAATGATTTATCATTTAAAGGAGTTTCTATAGAATATCTTATTTCAACAAAGATCGATGCTGTTACAAATGAAACTGAAAATCCATTTAAGCATTTAGTTGATACCTATACTGCTTCTTTAGCAGATCCTTCTTTTATTGATAAAAAAGAAATCAAAAAATATTTAGTGATATTAAATACTCAAAATAATAAAGTTAGAAAAGAATTTAAAAAATCAGAAATTCCTATAAAATTTAATATTGAACACAATAAAATCTTTACTGGGCCAGAATTTCTTCCAACTCTTCAGGCGGGTTATAACGTCTCTAAAGAAACAATGATTGAAGAAGTTAATAAATGGTTATTAACGTTTTAGAGATTTGTTTGTGTGGCACATTTGTGACACCTGCACTGATAAAGTATTAATGTAAAAAAGGAGTTTGTATCTATGAAAAAAGAATTATTAAAAGGATTAACCGAAGAACAAATTGCTAAAGCTAAAGCATGCAAAAGCCAAGAAGAATTATTAAAACTCGCAAAGGCAGAAGGCGTTACTCTTAGCGAAGAACAATTGGCTGCGGTTAACGGTGGCTTCTGTAGCGACACAACAGTTTATGCAACATGCCCTAAGTGTGGTACAAAGGTTACTAAGCAAGCTTATAAACAATCATATAGTTATATATATGAGGAATTCACTTGCCCAGAATGTGGTCATAAATGGACCACTAAATGTTAAGGCATATTAATTTGACATTTTAAAGAGAAGCCTTGTAATAGAGGCTCTTTTTTATCACTAGAATTACATTGCTTTCATCATTGACATACTAATCTTAGCTAATAAACGACAAATCTTTTTACTGTCTTCTTTTACTTTTTTCTTACTCTTATTAGTTTTTAATTGTTGAGCGTAGTAAATACATGAATTATATAATCCTTCAAAGAAGAAGACCGCTATATAATCGCTAGGAATATCATAACCTCCAGAATTTACTATTTCAGACATATATGCTTTGTAATTGTTAAATAAAGCAGTTTTAAATATCTCCAGAGGAAGAGTTTCACCTTTATAAGTGAGATTAGCAATTTGATTATAATGTTTTTCTACCCAGTTATAAGTAGCCACTAAAGTTTGATATTCAATTTCTTCTGTATCTTTTTCTTTTCTTAATATCTTAGCGTAATCTTCGTTATATTCTGTATTGATTAATTCAATAGAGGCTTCCGCTAATAAGGCTTCTTTATCTTTATAGTATTTATAAAAAGTCATTTTTGTTTTATTTGCTACAGCGCATATCTCGTTAATTGTGATATCGTGGTAGTTCTTATTCTCTAATAATCCAAATAAAGCGTTTGCGAATTCTTTTTTAGTTTTAACTATATTTCCCATATCTATACATCTTTCAACTTTTACATTATAAAACAAATAAGTTTACTTTAAATATGCGAAAGTATAGTTTTGATATCTTTTTATTGAATATATTATTTTGATTTATTACTTTATTAGTGAGTAAACTCACAAATTTGTCTATGCTATGCGCGTGGAAAATTAAAACCAGGAGGTGTCCATATGAATAGACACATACAAAAATTATCAATTACTCTTATTTCGTTAACGATGGTCCTATCTGGATGTGGCAAGGCCGATCCTGATAACCACTCATGGGTCATTGATGATCAGACTATTGAAAACGCTATACCGCTAAATTCGTTGATTGTCTCACACGAGCGCGATTTAGTTGTGCGTCTTGAAGCAGAAGGAGTGACATTTAATTCTAACTTCACAAAAGATGCGATTCTTATTCGTGATATGGGATTAGAGTTACCTGAAAAAGAAGGGGATAACACTTTATCATATGAAGATATTAAAGCTGTTTCTCTTACTGATTATGCAGCGGATGTTGTTTCTTTTGGCACCGCTGTTGAGATTACTATTCCTAAAAATCTAAAAGAATCCTCATTTGCAGCGATTATTGCCCCATATGCGAATAATAAAGGAGTTATTGCTTATTCTTCTTTCTCTGGCTCTGAATCTGTAATTACATTAAGTGAAGGTAAATTTGAGCAAATTGGTTCAGATTATGTTGGTGGCTATGATGAGAATCATACATTTGTTTTTAAATATGAAAACCTCACATTAAGCGAAGATTTCGATGTAGAAGATATTTCTCTTCTTGGCGCTTTTGAAAATTGGATTGTTAAAGACATTCATACTGATACAGAAGGCGTTATCATTTTAGAAACTAGTGGTTTAGCTTCTAGTGAAGAAAGTGGTGCAATTATTTTTGATGACAGTACTTTCGTAGAAGAAAGAGGAGGAGTCTTCTCTTATCGTGTTTTATATCCAAGTGCTGCTTTAGTAGAGAATTCTGTTCGATTTGATGAGGATGATAAAACGTTCTCTTTCGATGTTGCATTAATCGACTGTGAAATTAAAAAAGATTTCTCACTTAAAGATGTGACATTAATCGATGGATTTACTATTAATGAAGCATATTATGTCGCGGAAACAAAAACTGCTACATTTGTTTTAGATGCAGAAGAGTATGATTCCTTAACTGAAGTTATCGCTGAACTTGAACAACTTACAATCTCAATTGGTGGTGAATTTGACCAAGAAGTAGCCTTTGATTTCCATGAACCAGAAGTGTTCGCGATTGCGTCTAATGAAAATAAAAAAGTTTGTATTGACATCTATTCATTTGATGGAGACCTTTCTTTAGAAAGATCTGCAATTACTATTGAATCCGAATTTGAAGTTGACGAAGAGGAAGAAGAGCTTCTTTCAATAGATGAGGCTACTCTTACTAAAGTTGGAAAAGGATATCAATTAACTTGGGAAAAAGAGATTGATTACCCAGTTTATGGAACGCTCACTATTGATTCTGTTGATGTTTCTTATCCTAATGGAAATAAGTTTACAGTTGTAGGTTCTAGTATCGACTTTGGATGTGATTATTATCAAGTTGATTCCGAACAAAATAGATTATTAAAACCTGCAATATATAGATATGTCACTCCAACTAGTTTAGCGAATATGGATGATACATATGTTCAATATGCCTATGACTCTTCCCTTGAAGATAAATCAACAGCGATTAGCGCTGTTAATGCTACTGTTCAAACAGTGTTAACCGTTCTTTCTGTTGCTTTTGAACTCGCTGCTTCAGAACTTAGCAAGTTTGCTTGTGGTGGTATTATTGGTATTCTTTTAGGAGCGCTAGGTCTTGCTGGTGCCGCTGCTGTTCTTGATCCAACTGCAGCTATGTTACAAGAAATTCTTAATGTTGTTTCGGGAATTAATGAAACTGTAAAAAGAATGGAAAAAACTTTGTCTGAAGTTTCCTATAAGACCGATATGGTACTTTTAAGAGAAAGACTTAATTCTGATGAAAATAAACTCATCGCGTTACGTGCGCGTCAATTAGAATTCCAATCTGAAGATGCAAAAGTTACACAATATGAAAAGAAAATGCTTACAGTTGCTAATCGTTATCTCACATCTATTTTTGATGGAAACAGCAATAAAAAAGCAAGTAAATATAATGCACCTTATGACTATAACGTTGTCGTTGTAGAAGGTAAAAATAAAAAGGGAGAACTTGAAAAAACATCAACAATTTTACTTGATGATGATAGCTTTGATGAAACATTTGACGAAGGAACTATTGTCTCCTCATATGCTTTCTCTTTTGGAAGCAAAAACAATTTAAAAAACACTTTCAAAGAAAATACACTTTCAAAATATAAAAACAAAAAAACAGTTGATAAGGTAGTAGGAGCGGCTGCAATTAGCGACATTAAAGCCGCAATCGAAAATGGTCTTATTACTTTCAAAACCAACGATTGGAGTGGTAGCGAAATTCCTGATATCAGCACTGATGCAAAACTTGAAGCAGTTGCAAAAGATATCTATCGTGCTTTATATCTTTTTGCCGAACGTGAAGCAT
The DNA here is from genome assembly GCA_902769185.1 of uncultured Erysipelotrichaceae bacterium. Classification (GTDB taxonomy): domain Bacteria; phylum Bacillota_I; class Bacilli_A; order RFN20; family CAG-826; genus UBA2450. Next base: position 63,638 of record CACXNV010000001.1, read on the forward strand.
TACGTGACGTTGATGGCGAATCCTTTGTTCTTCAAGCTGTTGATTATATGCAACGTTTCTCTGGAACTGGAAGTTATACTAGACCTGCTGCTGATATTGACTACGAGATGCTCAAACTTACATATGGTTTCCAATCCGAAGCAGAAGATAAGATCCATAATTACCGTATCACCGCTGCTGATCGTTTGCTTAAAATTTATAACCTAGCGACAACAATCTGCGCAATTGATCCAGATATTTCTTCTTATGGCGATTTAACAAAAGCCTATAAAGCTTCGATTGCTTACCTAAAACAAAATAAGATGGTGAAATCTAACGCTGATAAAAAAGCTGTTATGGATAGAAGTAAGATTACTCTTCCTCAAGACGTCAAACTTGATTACTGCTACGTCAGCGAAAGTTGGGTACGTGGTGGCCAATTAATGACCGGTTTTAAAGCGACTAGCGATAAAACTAAAGAAGGAAAGTGGCAAAACTTTGATATCGCTGATGTCTCTGGCGAAATTAGTGGATCACTCCAATCAAATATGAATAATGTCACACCAATGAGTTCGGTCAAGCCATATTTATTCGGCTTAGAAGATATGAGAGTTCTCTTAATTCGTAAACAGCAGAATTTCCCATCTTATTCTAATTTTAATTATTTAAAGGATAAGCTTGGTTTCATTAGGAATTACATGATAAATAATAACGATATCAATAAACGAGAATTCACAAATGAGGACAACGTTACTAAAGCTATCTGTGCGACAAATCGATTTGTCTATGCTTATACAGGTTTTAAAGAATTAGGCACTCACACCGAAGGAGAGTTTTATGCCTATTGTTCTAGAAGTTTTACTAAAGAAAATGACAATGATAAAAATCCAGATTATTTCAAACTTGACCAAAAGATTCAAGGGTTCCAAACAGACTCAAAACGTGAACTTAAATATTATCGTGGCTGGGGCTTAAAAGGTGAATTTAGCGATATTGAAAATATCATGAAAGTTACTGCCTCTGGATATATGAACAGATTTGTCAATTATAATGAAGATCATGGTCACTGGAGAAATCCAGAAAACTGGGGCTTCAGTGAATTTAATTGTGTTGGTGATCTCTCGCATCCAAGTTATGTTGAAAGCATTCAGTTCTATTATTGTTTGATTAGGATGTATTAATTTGATTAATACGATTTATAGATTTCCTAACTTTGGAATAGAATTAAATCAAAGATAAAGGGCTAGAAATAGCCTTTTATTTTATTTGTGTTATTTAACATATTTTTCAAAAATGTTAATATAGAACAATAATTATGGATGTTTCAAATTTCTTTGCTTCTAATATTCCATTATTCTCCATTTGTTTGGTGCTTATTTTAATATCGATCAGGAATTTTAAAGTTCGTAAAAAAGAGAGCGTTTATTTCTTAATCTTTACTGGCATCTTACTTATTTTATCGGTCGTCGTGGTTATGGAGCAATATGCCTCTGTGACTGGCAACATCTATTTAGCTACAATCTTTACTTCAATTGGCTATGCGGCTAGACCAGTATTAATTTTGATATTTATTCTTTTAGCCAACATGAATGAAAAAAGAAGTATTTGGTATTACCGTGTATTTATCGGATTACTATGTGTAAATGCTTTAGTATATGTAATTCCATGGTTCTTTAATGTTCCTTGGATGTCTACGGCAGTGTTCCACTATGAACTAGTGGACGGAAAAGCAGTATTCCAATATGGCGGATTTTTAAATTATACATCTCACGCTATTGCGTTATTCTTCCTAGTTGTACTTATTTATTTCTCTATTGCAAGTTTCCAAGGTAAGCATAGAAGAGATGGAATCGTTCTTATTTTATGTGGACTTATTATTTTAGCCACTGTTATAACAGAGATGGTTACTAAAAGAACTGATTTATTAAATATCATCAGTGGTATTTGCATTATGATTGATTATATTTTCATCATCTCCATTAATGCATCTAGAGATCCATTAACTCGTTTATATGATCGTAGAACATATTATGAAGATTTAACTAAATATGAAAATCTCATTAATGGTATTATTCAACTTGATATGAATGAGCTTAAATACTATAACGACAGTTTTGGTCATGAAGCCGGAGATGAAGCGTTAGTCAGTTTGGCCAACATATTTACTTCTTCAATTGTTTCTAAAAACATGTGTGCTTATCGTTTAAGCGGAGATGAATTCTTAATTTTAATGTTCCAAGGAAAAAAAGAACAATTAGATGAAGTTGTAAGTAACATAAAAGAGCAATTATCCACCAGCAAATATAGCGCTGCGATGGGTAGTTACTTTATTGAAAAAGGTGATAATACCACTTTTGATGAAGCGATGAAAAAAGCTGAAAAGTTGATGTATAAAGATAAAAACGATTATTACATCAAGAGTGGACAAGATAGACGTGGTAGATAAAACTTATGTTAGTTTTAAATAATATTTCTAAAATCTATACCAGAAAACAATCTCAAGAAGATGTTATTGCTTTAAATAACGTATCTTTAGATTTGCCTGATAATGGATTTGTTGCAATTTTAGGGGCTTCAGGAAGTGGGAAGACTACTTTATTAAATATTATTGGCGGATTAGATAAAGCAACATCTGGAAATATGATTGTCGATGGGCTATCCGTTAATGATTTTTCTACTAAAGATTGGGATTCATATCGTAATCAAAAGATTGGATTTGTTTTACAAAACTGTTATTTACTTCCACATTTAAATGTTAGAGATAATGTCGCAGTTAAATTACAAATTTCTCATAGTAAAGAAAAAGATATTGATAAGTTAGTAGATGAGGCTCTTAAAAGAGTTGATTTATTTGATAAGAAATTTGATAAACCTAAAGCTCTTTCTGGTGGACAAAAGCAAAGAGTCGCTATTGCTAGAGCGTTAGTCGGCTCTCCTACTGTGATTTTAGCGGATGAACCAACCGGTGCGCTTGATAGTAAAACTGGAACCTCGATAATGGAGTTATTAAAAGAAGCCTCTAAAGACCATTTAGTGGTGATGGTAACGCATAATAATGAATACGCTAGTAAATATGCTGATCGCGTTATTGAATTAAAAGACGGACAAATCGTTAATGATTCTAAGCCAATTAAAAATGAAGTAGTTAATAATCCAAAACAATTAGAAAAGGTTTCTATTCCTGGTAAAACCACTTTAAATTGGGGATTAAAAAATTTAATTGTTAAGAAATTCTCTACAATTTCTATTGTTGTGGCCGCTGCTCTTGGTTTAACTGGAGTGTCTTTAATTCTTTCGGTTTCTTCAGGCGTTCAACATGTTTTTGATAAAGTTCAGGCTGAATCATTTTCTAAATACCCTGTATCTTTTTCTTCTTACACTAATACTGACCCTCAATGGGACGCTTCTAAATATCCTCCATATTCTGATGAAGAAATAGTGATTGCAGATTATTCAAGCTATAGCAAGCAATATCACTATGATTATATGAGTGAAGCATTTTTAACTTATATGCGTTCAATGCCTTCAGATTATTATTTAGGTAATTTTGAACGCTCTACAACATACTTCCATTTGTTTACTAAAAGAAATGACACTACTTATACTGAAGTTCCTGCTTCTTATTATTATTTTTATAAAGGTGTTAAAGACATTGATTTTATCGATAGACAATATGATTGTTTAAAAGGAAATTTCCCTAAAGAAGCAAATGAATTAGCCTTAGTAGTGGATGATAGAAACCGCGTTAATGTCAGCTATTTATATTCTTTAGGTTTTGATGTTAATACTTCAGTAGTTTCTGATGTTACATTCTCTTTCGATGATGTTTTAAATAAAACATTCAAATATATTCCAACTCAATCAAGTGCTAATCCCGACATCTCTTATTATGTTAAAAATGAGACAAATAATACTTATCACGTGACTTATAAAAATGCTCAACAGTTATATGAAGGTTCTAATTTTGAATTAAAGATTACTGGCATTTTAAGACAAAAAGAAGCTTATGATAGAGTTGCTTTAAGACAAGGTATTATTTACACTCCAGCATTTGAAGAGAAAGTCTTGAGTGACGCTAATAGTTCTAATGTTGTTATTGATCAAAAGAAAGCAGGAGAGGTTCCTACTATTAGAATTGATAGCGGCGACTTAGAACCATTAGGTTATACTAAAGTTAATGTTAGTGAAGCTATTAATAAAATTAATAGTTTGGATTTAAGTTCTGTTAATGTTAATTATCCAACTATCTTTGTTGATAACGGTGAGAAATTTGAAATTAGTGGTACCGTAGTAAAAAAAGGCGAATGGGATAATAAACATGGAGTGGGTGAAGTTTGGTTATCTGATTCTCCAATCATATACGAAGAAGAGCGAGAGCATATTGAATCAACTTGTTTACAAGTAATAAGAATGGATAACGAACGTTTATTTAGTTTAATTATTGAAAACGAAACTACATTAAATGTCGTGACTTCTTTATCCGCTCACGTAAAAGTATCTGGAAGTGATAAAACGATAGATACATACAAAGCTGGTGACATCCGTAATGTATTAGATGGTCGCGGCTTTAGAGATACCGCTACTAGATCTCAAGTTTATTATTACGAAGCGAGTCTTCATGAACTTGGTTCATTAGAACAAGTGACTGAATTAGACTATTACACTAACGACTATAATAGCAGAGTCAGAATAAAAGACTATTTTAATAAATACTTCTTTGATTATTCAACTGAACCGACTGGTGTATCTGCTTATGACTATTTAGAAAAAGCGAGCGTACAATTTGATGGAGCGTTATCTTTAATGACTTCTGTCTTATATGTATTTGCTATTATCTCGGTAATAGTTAGTGCGATTCTTAACGCGATATTAACATTTATTTCTGTTAGACAAAGAACTAATGAAATTGGTCTATTGAGATCCCTTGGCGCAAGGAAGAAAGATATCGCTGTAATGGTGGAGACTGAATCTCTATTTTGTGGGTTATTTGGAGGAGTACTTAGTATACTATTTACTTTACTAGTTATTAGTCCTGTAAATATTCTTATTAAAAATGCTATTTACAAATACAAATTCTATCTTATCTCTACGGTCAATTTTGATCTAGAAGGATATCAGTGGTGGGTAGCCCCAATTTGTATAGGTTTAGGTATATTAACTGCGGTAATTTCCGCCTTAATTCCTTCAATTTTAGCAAGTAGAAAAGATCCAGCTAAGGCAATAAATGAGTAAAATAATGGAATAAATCACTATGAATTATATAAATGGATATGAACGATATTTAGGCGAGCCAAACACCATTCATCCTAATGCTAGAATCTACTATAAATATTTCAATATAGACACTAATAATTCTTTTACTAATAGGTTAATTAGAGTTTATATTCCTTCAACCTATGATTTTCATAATCCTGACCATAGATTTAAAGTTATTTATATGTTCGATGGTAAGAATTTATTTGATGACTATACCTCTTTTGTTGGTGAATGGGGGATCGATGAATCTATTGAGTCAATGATTGAACAAAGAATAAATGATGGATATATAGTTGTAGGAATTGATGCTCCTGAAACTGATATTAATCGTTCTTTAGAAATGAGCCCAACTGGAATAAAAAGAAATAAAAAATACCCACCACATGGAGATGGCTATGCTCATAAGTTAGGTAGATTTATTATGAATGTTGTAAAACCAGACATTGATAGAACTTTTTATACAATTCCAGATTATTCTGGCGTTGGTGGTTCTTCTATGGGTGGCCTTATGGCGTTTTATATGGCAGTGGAATATAAACACGGCTTTAAATTCTGCTTATCATTTTCACCGGCATTCTTCTTATTTAGATGGGATAATTTTAAAGCTTACTTAGATAGAAAAGTTGATGATAATCTTCCTAGAATATATTTCTATATCGGCGGACAAGGATTTGAAAGAATATTCGTTGAAACTACTTTAAGAGTGTACAATTATCTTTTAGATAAAGGCTATTCTCACGAGCAAATAAAGCTTATTTATGATTCTGATAAAGAACATAATGAAAGAGATTGGAGAGAATACTTTCCAAAAATGCTTTTAAGAATTGATTAATTTTTATATTGCTATTAGCAACATAATCTTGTAATATCATTAAGCAAACTTTCTTAGGCGAAGAACAGTCCTAGGCGGAAGGAGAAAGAAAAATGAAAAAAGGAATTCACCCAGTTTATCACAGATGCACAGTTACATGTGTTAGCTGCGGAGCAACATTTGAAACTGGATCTACTGAAAAAGAAATTAGAGTTGATACATGCTCTAATTGCCACCCATTCTATACTGGCAAACAAAGATATGTCCAAGCAGACGGACGTGTCGACAGATTCAACCGTAAATACGGACTTAAATAAGAAAATAACCGGCTTGCCGGTTCTTTTTTACGATTATGAAAAAAAGATTTTATATTACAACACCAATTTATTATCCAAGCGCCAAGTTACATATTGGTCATGCTTATTGCACAACCTTATGTGACGTTTTAGCGCGTTCTAAAAGAGAAAGAGGATATGAGACCTATTTCCTTACTGGAGCAGATGAACACGGCTTAAAAATTGAAAAAAATGCTGAAGCCAAAGGAGTTACTCCACAAGCGTTTGTTGATGAAATAGTGGAAGGTTTCTATAAACTTTGGGATTTATTAAAAATCACTAACGATGATTTTATTAGAACCAGCCAAGCTAGACATGAACACGTTGTTCAAACTGCATTTACTAGAATGCTAAATAAAGGCGATATTTATCTTGGCAAATACGAAGGATGGTATTGTCGATACTGTGAAGCCTTCTGGACTGACACTCAAGTTGGTAAAGAACATATTTGTCCTGACTGTAATAGAGAAGTACAAAAGGCAGAAGAAGAAGCATATTTCTTTAAAACCAGTAAATATGTTGATTCACTTTTAAAATTTTATGACGAGAATCCAAAGTTCTTGATTCCTGAAATTCGTAAAAACGAAATGATTAATACATTCATTAAACCAGGATTAGAAGACTTATGTGTTTCTAGAACATCGTTCTCTTGGGGCGTACCGGTTTTAGAAAATAAGAAACATGTTGTCTATGTTTGGCTTGATGCTTTAACTAATTATATTTCTGCTTTAGGCTATTGCTCTGATAATGAAGAATTATTTAAAAAATTCTGGCAAGACGAAGATACAGAAATTATTCATATTTTAGGAGCGGATATTACTAGATTCCACGCGATCTATTGGCCAATGTTCCTTGAATCATTAGGATTAAGAAAACCTGATCGTGAATTTGTCCACGGCCTACTTATGATGAAAGATTCTAAGATGTCTAAATCTAAAGGTAATGTCGTTGATCCATATCCACTTGTAGAACGTTATGGAGTAGACGCGGTAAGATATTATCTTACTAGAGAAATTAACTTTGGTAGTGATGGTAGCTTCTCTCCTGAACAATTTGTGGAAAGAATTAACGCTGATTTAGCGAATTCATATGGTAATTTACTTAATAGAACTATTTCTATGATTGGTAAGTACTTTGATGGAGTTATTCCTGAATATAAAGGTGCGTTAAACGAATTTGATGCCTCTTTAGAAAGCATGATTGATGTCACGATTTCTAATTATGAAAAAGCGATGGATGATCTAAAGATCACTGACGCGATTATCTATGTTAATGAATTAGTTAATAGAGCTAATAAATATATTGATGAAACTACTCCTTGGGCTCTTGCTAAAGATGAATCTAAAAAAGAAGAGCTCGCTAGTGTGATGAATCATCTTGCTAGAGCAATCTATGTTGCTAGTAGGCTCTATCACCCAGTCTTAGTTACTGCCTCTGACAAAGCCTTTGAGCAATTAGGTTTAGAAAAAGCTGGTTATGAAAATATTAACGATAAACATTTATTAGATAATTTAAAAACTGATAAAGGAAACCCGCTATTCCCTAGATTAGATCCAGCAGTGGAAGTTCCATTCATTAACGAATTAATGGCAAAATAAGGGGCTGTTAAGAAACCTAAAAGGTGACTAGGCCCCTTTTAGCTTACAAAAAAGAGGTGAAATCGTAAGAAATCGCCTCTTTTGTTACAATATCTCTTGTCGATGGAGGTATTGATATGCCTTATTTTACCATAAAACAGATTGGTTTGTTTTCTTCCTACCAACTTAACAAGAAGGAAGAAG
>CACXNV010000002.1 GCA_902769185.1 uncultured Erysipelotrichaceae bacterium
TTTGGCATTATTTTTTATTACTTGTATAATAACTATAAGTTATGAGAAATAAGACATTATCTTTTATTGGAATAGTAACTCTTGGATTATGTGTTTCTAGTTGTAATTACATAAGTATTTTAACTAACAAACTTAAATCCATTACTTTAAACGATTCTACTTCTGCTTATATTGTTGGAGATTCTTTCTTTGATAAGTGTAACTTATCAATTAAAGGTAAATATAACAATGGTAACGAAGTTACATTTGAAAGAAATCAAGTGGTGTTCAATCTTACTTATGGGTCAAGCACTAAAGATATTAATACTCCTTTTGAACAAGAAGGATCTTATAAATTAACAGTGTCTGCTGAGGGTGTTGTTAGTAATACATTAACAATTTCGGTTTATGCTAGCACTCAATATGTTTCTAGTATTCAAGTCAACTCCACTAGTACGATTGAGAAAAATAGTTCTAAAGATGTTTCTTTAACTTTAACTGTTTCTCCAACTAGATATACCGTTCCAATTCTGTATCAGAATTCTGACTCTAGTGTTGTATCTATTAGTAAGGTTAACGATACTTCCTATTTTATTAGAGGTTTAGAAATTGGTGAGGCTGATTTAACTTTTAAAGCGTTAAAAGACGCTACTACATATTTTGAAACAGTATTTCATGTGACAGTTACAATTAATCAAAAAGTTAAAATGAACCAAACCTATAGTGAATTTGTCGAGAATAATTATTATGCAACTTCATCTTGTCCAACTTCTGGAGATGTTAAACTTTTAGTTATTCCTGTTTGGTTTAGTGATAGTGATTCTTTTGTCTCTACTTCTTCTAAAGACAATATTAGAAGCGATATAGAAACTGCTTTCTTTGGCACTAAAGAACAAACAGGCTGGCATAGTGTTAGCTCATATTACGAAGAAGAGAGTAAGGGCTTATTACATCTTACTGGCACAGTAAGTGAATGGTATTCTCCTACTAACATAAGCGCTAGTGATGCTAGTTCATATAGTAACACCGCGCAAGCGACTTTTGTTAAAAACACAGTAAAATGGTATTTTGATAACCACAGTGGCGATTCTAGAACAAACTATGATTATGATGGTGATGGCTATTTAGATGGTGTTATGCTTATTTACGCCGCTCCTGATTATTCATGTTATAGTTCATTTACAAGTAATATGTGGGCATATTGTTTCTATGTCCAACAAACTTCATTAAAGAATCCTAGTAATCCAGGCGTTAATGCTTTCTTCTGGGCAAGCTATGATTTCCTATATGGAAGTAATCGAGCATATAGTAGAACAGGTGGAAACTATCATAATGGTGATACTAGCAACTGTTTGATCGATGGACACACATATATCCATGAAATGGGTCATATGTTTGGTTTAGAAGATTATTATGACTATTCACAATCTACTTCTCCTATTGCTGGGTTTGCTATGCAAGATAATAATGTTGGCGGACATGATCCATATTCCACAATGGCGTTTGGTTGGTCTGATCCTTATATTCCAACTGAAACATGTGAAATCACAATTAACGATTTCCAATCTAGCCATGATTTAATTCTATTAACACCAAATTGGAACGATTATAATTCACCATTTGATGAATACTTATTACTTGAGTTATATTCTCCAACCGGATTGAATAAATTTGATTGCAATTACCAATATCAAGGTCGTTATCCTCAAGGACCTGATATGGTTGGTATTAGATTATGGCATGTCGACGCTAGACTTTATACAATGAATAATAAATTTACCACTAATGTAAATAATTCTTCTCCATTCTATACTGCTTTTAATAATACTTATAAAACAGAAGAAGAAGATACTGAACATGGACGTAATTCATTCTCCTATAGTTTATTTGGCAATGATGATTATCAAAGATTTAATATGCTTCATTTAATTAGAAAAGATACAAGCAAAAACTTCACTTCTAAAACTGATTTAAGTACCGCTGATTTATTTGTTAAAAATAGCGTCTTCAATATGAACGATTATTCTTCCCAATTCTATAAAAATAATGGGCGTCTTAATAGTGGCGTCTCCTTAGGATGGAGTTTCACTGTTAAAAATATATCTAATGTTTCAGAAGATATTTATTCCGCAACAATTCAATTAACTAAAATCTAAATTCTAATTTATAGATAAGAAAAATGAGATCATTCAGCGATCTCATTTTCTTTAGATTCAACTTTTCTTTTATATCTCACTAATAAATATGAAAGAACAGCGAATCCGATTAATAAAACAATTCCAATTGGTATTTCAACATACATTGGGGTATATCCTGATAATCCAGAAGCCCAATTAATATAGTATTTGTTAATTTCAAAGTTATAGAATAGTGCGCCAACGCTACCAATAACAAATCCGATAATTGAGTAGAATGTATAGTCGTGATATTTATTTAATAAATAATGCATTAATTTAGAGATAAAGAAGAATCCAAGAATAATGCCAATAGCGAGGCAGCCAACAATACCTAAGAAATGTCCAAAGTTTGACCAGTCTCCAGCTTTAAAGCAGGCGTCAAGAGTTCCAAAAATAAAATCTGATAAAGGAACATAAAATCCCATTAATAATAACAACATGGCACCAGAAATTCCTGGGACCACTAAAGCAACAGAAGCTACAAAGCCAACGGGGATTAAAACAAAATAAAACCACACAGGTGTGTTATTAAAATAACTTGATACATCGGCTTTAACTAAAACACTAGCCACACCAATGCCGACTGCCACTAAAGCGCTAATAATAAGGATAATATAGTGCTTTTTAGTTGGTTTAACATCTTTAACTTCGTCTTTAATTCCTGGGATTGAACCAATAATGAAACCAGCAAAAATACAAATTACTCCAAACACAAAGCCATATAATGCTTTATGCATTAAGTAATAAGTTGGAATAAATCCGATAATTAATCCTAATAAAGCTGGAAGTAAAATTACAATAGCTTGTTTAAAGTGCTTAATGATATTACTAACTGCCCAAATAATTCTATTATAGACACCAAAAATAACAGCAATGGTGCCGCCGCTAACTCCTGGCACGGCGCTACCAGCTCCAATGCCGATTCCGCCTAATAAAAGTTTTACCCATTTTTTCATACCTTGTTAGTATATAACATTTTTCAAATTAACATATATGTTTATTTGCTAATTTGATATTATATTAAGCGATTATGAAATTAATTGTTGGTTTAGGTAATCCAGGCAAAAAATATGAACACACCCGTCATAATATGGGTTTCGATGTTATCGACTGTTTTTCTGATTTAGCAAAAATTGATATTGATAAAGAAGCTTTTAAAGGAATGGTTGGGCGTGGACGTGTTTTTGATGAAGATGTTTATTTACTCAAGCCTTTAACTTATATGAATTTAAGCGGGGAATCTGTTAGAGAGATTGTTTCATATTTTAAAATCCCTTTAGAGGATATTATTGTTATCTATGATGATATGGCTTTAGAACCAGGTAAAATCCGATTACGTTTATCAGGATCTAGTGGTGGACATAAAGGAATGCAAAATATTATCGATAATTTATCTTCTCAAGATATTAAACGCATTAGGATCGGAATTGGAGAACCAACCTTTGACACAATTGATTATGTCTTATCTAAACCATTAAAAGATGAAAGACCATTAATTGATGAAGCAATAAATAACGCTGTTGAAGCTTTGAAAGTAATTATAAAAAATGGTTTCGATAGTGCTATGAATAAATTTAATTAAGGAGGCAGTTAGACGAATCTATTTGAAAAACTAAAATTGAATAAAGCGATACCCCCCTACTTAGCAAAAAGTGGGCATTTTGTCGTGGATGATTTAGTTGGAATCTCTTTATTAACTGCAACTTCTTATCAACAAGAAAAAAGTAAATATTTATTAATTACTTCTAATTTATATAAGGCTCAAAAGCTTTATACTTTCTTATCTAGCTTATTAGTTAAAGCTAATATTTCTTTATATGTTTCTGATGAGTTGATACGCGCTGAAACCTTAGCAATGTCTAAAGAAATGAGCGCGAATAGAATCTACACTTTAAACAATATAATTAAAGGTAAAATCGACATTGTAATAGCAAATATCTCAGCAATTAGTAGGTTTTTGCCGGAAAAAACAGTATTTTTAAATAGTTGTTTCAAATTTAAAGTTGGTGAAACGGTTGATTTAAATACACTTAAAAAATCGCTTGTTAGGTCGGGCTATACACAGGTGAATAAAGTTGATCAATCTTTACAATTTGCTTCTAGAGGAGACATATTAGATATTTATTCTGTGAATTATGATGACCCGATTAGAATAGAGTTATTTGATAATGAAATAGAATCAATTAGGTTCTTTGATTTAGCAAGTCAATCTAGTAAAGATAGTGTTGAAAAAGTCGATGTCTTACCCGCTAATGATTTCATCTTAACTGATGAAGATTTAAAAGTAATCTCTCATAAAATTTATGAACAATTAGAGAAGGACCAAGAAGTTTTAAATCCAACTGATTTTGATTCTTTAAGAGATTTGGTCGATAACGACGTTTCTGAATTAATTGAATTTCAATATTCGCCTAGACTCTATAGATATTATTCTTTGTTAGACGATAAATTATGTTCTTTATTAGATTACACTAAAGAATTTACTACTATTTTAGTTGATGAGTCTTCAATTAAAGCAAATTCTTATCTTTTAGTGGATGAATCTATTTCTTTTCTACAAGAGTTATTTGAGTCTGGTAAGTCTATTTCGCACTTAAAATTGTGTTATGACTTTAGCGAACTTAATTTTAATAGAGCGAATCTAATTCATACTTCTTTACTTCAATCTAATGAAAAAGATATTTGCTTTAACTGTAAAAATATTCCTTTTGAAGTATCTAAAGATGTAGATGTAATAAACATTATTCATAATTACGTTAACCAAAACTACTTAGTTAATATCTCACTTAATTCCAAACAGCATCTAAACTCTATTATTGATTTATTAAATGCCTCCCATCTTCCTTTTGAAATGGTTAAGGAATATGGTTTGCCTTCTAAACACCAAATAGGGTTATCAATATCTAACATTCCAACTGGGTTTGTTTTAGAAGATGAGAAAGTGGTTTTTCTTACCTCAAAAGAGTTATTTAATGAGAAAATTAGAATCACTAGATTTGATAATCGCTTTAAAGAAGCTACTATTCTGAAAAGTTATGAAGATTTGACTCCTGGCGATTATGTTGTTCATGAATATCAAGGAATTGGTCAATTTTTAGAATTACAAACTCTTGAAGTAGAAGGAAAGCATCAGGATTATTTAAAACTTGCTTATCATGGTGGAGAAATCTTATATGTTCCTTTATCTCAATTTCAACTAATCCGTAAATATTTAGGTAAAGAAGGCGCTAGACCGAGATTAAGTAGATTACACACAAAAGACTGGGAAAGAACTAAAGCAAAGATTAAAGAAAGAATACATGACTTAGCAGAACGCTTATTCAACCTATATGTTGAACGTAGTCATATAGAAGGATATGCCTTCGCTAAAGATGATGAGTTCCAAAAGGCGTTTGAAGATACCTGTGAATTCCAATTAACTAAAGATCAAATTCGTTCTTTGGAAGAAATTAAGTCTGACATGGAGTCGACTCATCCCATGGACCGCTTATTATGTGGAGATGTAGGATTTGGAAAAACCGAAGTTGCTTTTAGAGCAATCTTTAAATGTATAAATTCTGGTAAACAAGCTGTATTACTTTGTCCTACTACTTTATTAGCTAGACAACATTATGAAGTAGCGTTAGAAAGATTCTCTAAATTTGATATAAAGATTGCTATCTTCTCTAGACTTATACCAGAAAAGAAGCAAAAGGAATACATTAAAGAAATCCAAGAAGGTAAAATCCATCTTATTATTGGCACTCATCGCTTACTATCGAATGACATTACTTATAAAGATTTAGGTTTATTAGTGGTGGATGAAGAGCAACGTTTTGGTGTTGAACAAAAAGAAAGGCTTAAAGAATTAAAGTCTAATATTGATGTCTTAACTTTAAGCGCTACCCCAATTCCTAGAACATTGCAGATTTCTTTATTAGGAGTTAGAAGCATGTCTCAAATTACTACTCCCCCTGGAGAAAGAATGCCAATTCAAACCTATGTGACTCCTTTTAACGCTCAAGTAATAAAAGAGCTAATACAAAGAGAATTAGGTAGAGACGGTCAAGTATTCTATTTACACAACGACATTGAAACAATTTATGAAATTGCCTCTAGATTAAAAAGAGCAATTCCATCCGCGAATATTGCTGTTGCGCATGGAAAAATGACCAGAAATGACATCGAAGATACAATGATTAAATTCTATTCTGGAGATATTCAAATTTTGGTTTGTACCTCAATTATTGAAAACGGAATTGATGTTCCTAACGCAAATATGATTATTGTTGATGATTCTGAAAGATATGGATTAGCACAGTTATATCAAATTAAAGGTCGAGTCGGTAGAGGCAATCGTATCGCTTATGCGTATTTGATGTATAACGGTAATAAAGTATTAAAAGAAGACACTCAAAAACGTTTAAGAGCGTTACAGGATTTTACTGCTTTAGGGAGTGGTTATAAAATTGCTCAAAGAGATCTAATGATTAGAGGTGCTGGAGATATTTTAGGCCCTGAACAAGCTGGCTTTATTGATTCCATTGGTTTAGATATGTATATTAAGCTTTTAAACGAAGCAGTTAAGGAGAAGATGGAAGGGGCAGATCATAAAGAGGCTCAATATAATAAAACTCTATCTTTGGCATTTGATGCATATATCCCAAAAGAGTATGCATCTGATAGCGACAAGATTGAACTTTATCACGATATATTAGCGGCATCTTCGATAGATTCCTTAAATGAGATTAAAGCTAAGGTAAGGGATGTTTATGGTCGATTGCCTGAAGAAGTTAAACAATTATTCTATAAACGCGCTATTGATTTAATGGTTAAACAATGTGAAATAAATGATATTAAAGAAAACAAGATGAACGTTGAATTATATCTTGGTGATAACTTTATTAATATCAAGGGCATAGGAAACATCTTATTTGAAGCTTTAATACCATATTTATCCATTATTAAGATTAGTTACCTTAACCATAAATTTAAAATTGTGATGAATAAAAAAGGAAATTGGTTAATAGATTTAGAAAATATATTAAAATCATTAGTGAACATTATTAATACGAATAAAATTATTGAAACAGCATGAGATTAGATTTGTTTTTAAAAGATTCTAGAATTATCAAACGAAGAACTATCGCCAAAGAGTTCTGCGAAAGAGGTTTAGTTAAAGTGAATGATAAAATTGCTAAGCCGTCTTTTGATGTTGAAGGTGGAGAAACTATCTCAATTAAGTTTGGTGATAATGAGTTTTCTATTGTTGCAAAAGTAGAAAAAGTAGGTAAAAAGGATAGAGCAAGTTATGACCAACTTGAATCTAGATAAAAATAAGAAATATTTATTGGCGTGTTCCTTTGGACCTGACTCAATGGCTTTATTTCATTTGCTAGTTAAAAATAAGTATAATTTTGCCTGTGCGATTGTTAATTATCATTTAAGAGAAGAAAGTGATTTTGAGGTTGATGGTTTAATTAAATACGCTAGTAATTTTAACATCAAAGTTCATGTTTACGATGTAAAAGAAAAGATCAATAAAAATGTCGAAGCTACTTGCAGGGAAATTAGATATAAGTTCTTTAAAGATTTATGTGCTCAATTTGGCTATGACGCAACACTTATCGCTCATCATCAAGATGACTTGATTGAGACCTATTTAATGCAAAAAGAACGTCAAAATAACCCAATTTTTTATGGAATTAGCTCGGAAACGATGATTTATGGAGTTAATGTTATTAGACCATTACTTCATTTAAAAAAGTCTGATTTACAATCAATTTGTGATGAAAATAATGTTCCTTATGCCATCGATAAAACAAACTTTGATATCTCCATTTTACGAAATAAAATTAGACAGAATACAGTGTCAAGAATGAGCGACTATGAAAGAGAAGAAATTCTTAATAAAATCAACGAAGAAAATTACAACTTAGCCAAATTATTTAAGTCTATTGATATTAAAAGATTAAATGAAGTTGATTATGTTGTCTCTTTAGACTTTGTATCCCAGTGTTATGCGCTTAATTATTTAGTTAAAAATATTAATGCATCATACAGTTTATCTAAGAAGAATGTAGGACAAATAATTAAAGTATTAAAATCTCCTAAACCTAATGGTCAATTTATGATTTTTAAAGGCCTATATTTATTTAAGGAATATGAGAATTTTGAGTTTGGTGTAAATAAAGTTGAAGCTAAAGAATATAAGTATATTTTGACGTGCCCTGGAATTTTAGACACTCCATATTTCTATCTTAATTTCAAGTTAGACTCTTCTGATCGAAATGTTGATCATGATGATTATCCTTTAACTATAAGAAATATAAAAAATAGCGATTTTATTATCATTAATGGGTATAAAGCCAAGGCATCTAGACTTATGATTGATTGGAAAATGCCATTTAGAAAAAGAATGACTTGGCCTGTTATCTTAAATAAAAATGGTGAAGTTATTTATATCCCCCGATATAGAAAAGACTTTCAATTTTCTGATGAGTTAAGTTTTTATGTTAAATAAGAACTTGCATTTTGCTTTTCAAAATATCCAAAAACTAATATAATCTATATATCTTTTTAAGATATCGTATCAATATTGATATGGAGGTAAATTTTTATGCCAGAAAATAACAATAATCCTAACAATATTCCAAGACGAAGAATTCCTCTTGGATTTATATTTTCTATATTATTAGTAGCAGGCTTAATCGCTATTTTTGCTTATCGTATTTTTGGAAATAGAGACAACTCATCTCCTTTAACTTCAAAAGCTTATGTTCAAGCTCTTGTAAATAAACAAGTTAAAACTACAGTGGTTACCCATCATTTCGAAGGAAGTTATGTTTCTTTAAGTGGTGTTTTAACTAACGGCACTAAATATATTTGCACTGTTGATGAAGCAACATATGAAAGTAAAGAAATCAGTTGGACTGTTAAGGTTGTTGAAACCAAGATCTATGTTCCTGAACTTGCTACAAGTGAAAATCCAAAAGGTGAATTTAATAAAGATGATGTTCTTGAACTTCCTAAATTAAGCGTCAACTATTGGGTTTCAAACTACACAACTGAATCAATTGCTATCAATGATGCTTACCAAACTAGCTGGTGGGATAGTTGGGGACCAACTATTATCATGCTTGCTGGTAGTGCGATTATTGTTATCTTCTTATTCTCTAGATTGTCTGGCTCTATTGGTGGGGCTAATAGACAAGCTTTGGATTTCAATAAATCTCGTGCTAGAAGAGTTCAAGATTCTAAAGTCAGATTTAAAGATGTTGCTGGTTGTGATGAAGAAAAAGCCGAGATGGAAGAAATTGTTGAATATCTTAAAGATCCAACAAAATTCACAAGATTCGGAGCTAAATTACCTAAAGGTATTTTATTAGTTGGCTCTCCAGGTACTGGTAAAACTTTACTTGCTAAAGCTGTTGCTGGAGAAGCGGGAGTACCATTCTTCTCTATCTCTGGCTCTGATTTCGTAGAAATGTTTGTTGGTGTTGGTGCTGGTAGAGTTAGAGATATGTTTAGAACTGCTAAAGCAAATGCCCCATGTTTAGTCTTCATCGATGAAATCGATGCTGTTGGTAGACAAAGAGGCGCTGGCTTAGGTGGTGGTAATGATGAAAGAGAACAAACTCTTAATCAACTTTTAGTTGAAATGGATGGATTCTCTGATAACTCTGGTATTATCGTTATGGCCGCAACTAATAGAGATGACGTTCTTGATCCAGCTTTATTAAGAGCGGGTCGTTTCGATAGAAAGATTACTGTTTCCTTACCAGATAGAGAAGGTAGAGAAGCAATCTTTAAAGTACATTCTAGAAACAAGAAACTTGCTAAAGATGTTGATTTCACTGCCATTGCTAAAAGAACAGTTGGCTTCTCTGGTGCTGATATTGAAAATATCATGAATGAAGCTGCTATTTTAGCGGTTAGAAGAAGAAAGCCCGAAATTACTACTGCTGAAATTGATGAAGCTATTGATAGAAGAATTGCTGGCCCAGCTAAATCTTCTCGTTCGCTTAACGCACACGAACGTGAAGTTGTCGCACATCATGAAGCGGGACATGCAATTATTGGATTGAAGTTAGAACATTCTGATAAAGTTCAAAAAATTACAATTATTCCTCGTGGTAATACAGGCGGACACGTCCGTATGACACCTGAAGAAGATAGATTCTTACTTACACGTAAAGAGTTAATTGCTCGAATTGTGGGTTATCTTGGTGGACGTTCTTCAGAAGAAGTTTTCTTTGATGATATTTCTTCTGGAGCTCAAAATGATATTGAAATGGCAACACGTATTGCGCGTATGATGGTTACCGAATTAGGTATGTCATCATTAGGCCCAATTCAATATGAAAGAGATACTGGAAGTGTCTTCCTTGGACGTGATTATACTTCAAGTCAAAAGAATTTCTCTTTAGCAACTGCAGAAAAAATTGACGCTGAAGTTCAAAAGATTATTAACGAGGCTCATGAGGAAGCGAAGAACATTATTCTTAAATATAAAGATGATGTTGAATTAATCGCAAAAACTCTTCTTGAATATGAACAAATTACTGCAGAAGAGATTGATTATTTGCTCGAACATCGTCATCTTAAGAAGGCCGAAAAAGAAAAGGTTGAAAAAACTGTTCAAGTAGAGCCAGAACCTGTTGAGGGAGAAAATAAGGGGGAATAATCCCCTCTTTTTCTTATATGTTTAAGATTGGGAATTTAGAAATAAAATCTAATGTTGTTCTTGCCCCAATGGCAGGAATTACCTCAAGTGCATATCGTAAGTTTTGTGCTTCTTTTGGAGTTGGATATGTTGTTACAGAAATGGTTTCTGATATGGGGCTAATCTACGAAAATAAAGAAACAAAATCCTATGTTACCTTTGAAAAACTCGATGTTCCAACAGGAGTTCAATTATTTGGCAATTCGGCAGAAAATCTGGCAAAAGCGGCATTAATTTGCGAAAAATTAAATGAAAATATCGATTTTTACGATATCAATATGGGCTGCCCAGTTCCAAAAGTCACTAAGACTGGAGCGGGCTCAAGTTTAATGAATAATCCTAAACTTTGTGGAGATATAGTTCGCGCAGTTAAAGAGGCAACCCACAAGCCAGTTACAATTAAAATTAGACTTGGTGCTGGAAATTCTAAAGATCAATTTTTAGATGTTATTGATGAGACAATAAAAGCTGGAGTTGGTCTCATTGCAATTCATCCTAGGAGCGCTAAAGAAATGTATGGCGGTAAGCCACATTGGGAACTAATTGAAAATTTAAAAGATCACGTAAATGTCCCACTCATAATTAGTGGCAATATTTTTACTGTTGAAGATGCTGTTGAAGCACTAAAAATTACAGGTGCGGATGGGGTTATGGTGGCGCGTGGAGGTATGGGAAATCCTTTACTAATCACTAACATCAATAACTATTTTAATGATAAAGATTTAATCGAATCGAATTTAGACAAACAAATCGATTATTGTTTAGAATTAGCAAGATTGCTTATTGAAGAAAAAGGCGAAGTTATTGGAATGAGAGTTTATAGAAGTATAGCCTCGAAATTCTTTGATGGGTTTCCAAAATCAAAGCCATTAAAGTGTAGGTTATCTACTGAATTAAATTCTTATAACGATTTACTTCGAATTATTGAAGACTATAAAAAAGAAATTCTCATATAAATCAATTTTGACTACAAAGTGGTCAAATATTCTTATATACTATTTTCAATGTGGAGGCATTATCTATGGATAATCAAAATCTTAATGATCAAGAATTAGTAAGAAGGGAAAAACTTAAAAAATATGAGTCTTTTAAAGTTGATCCATTTGGAAAAGCTTTTAAAGTTTCTCATTTAGCAAGCGAAGTACATTCTTTATTTGATAAAAAGAGCCCTAATTCTTTGGAAAAGAATAAACCATATGTGACTGTTGCTGGTCGTATTAAAAATTTAAGAAGAATGGGTAAAGCCTCATTCATGAATATTCAAGACAAATCAGGTAATATCCAAGTTTATATGGGCATTGATGTTGTTGGTAAAAAAGCATATGAATTATTTAAACTTGCTGATATCGGAGACATCGTTGGTGTCTATGGTCGCGTCATGAAAACTCGTAGTGGCGAACTCACCATTAGAGCAGAAAAATACACTCACTTAGCAAAGTGCTTACATCCTCTTCCAGAGAAATTCCACGGCTTAGTGGATGTTGAAGAAAGAAGTAGACGTAGATATCTTGATTTAATTATGAATGAAGAATCTAGAAAAGTAGCTTTTGCTCGTCCAAAACTTATTAGAAGTATTCAATCTTATTTAGACGCTCAAGGATTTGTGGAAGTGGAAACTGCAGTGCTTTCTCCAATTTTGGGTGGTGCAAACGCCAGACCATTCGTTGCTCATATGAATGCTTTAGATAAAGATTTCTATTTAAGAATTGCTACTGAACTTAATCTTAAAAGATTATTAGTTGGCGGTATGGAAAGAGTATATGAAATTGGTAGACTTTTCCGTAACGAAGGAATGGATGCCACACATAATCCTGAATTTACCACAATTGAAGCTTATAAAGCTTATTCTGATTTACAGGGAATGAGAAAATTAGCGGAAGGAATGATTAGAAAAGCCGCTAAGGATGTTACTGGTAGTGACATTGTCACTTATCAAGATAAAGTCATCGATTTCCATAAACCATTTAGATGGGTTTCTATGGCGGATCTTATTTTAGAAAAGACTGGTATTGATTTTAGAAAGATTTATGACTTTGAAGAAGCTAAGAAATTAGCAGAAGAAAAAGGCATTAAATTAGAAAAACACAAAAATACAGTGGGTCATGTAATGAATGAATTCTTTGAAGAATTCTGCGAAGCAGAACTCATTCAGCCAACATTCGTTTATTCTTATCCAATTGAAGTTTCACCTTTAACTAAAAAAGGTAAAGATCCTCGTTACACTGAAAGATTTGAACTTTTTGTTAACGGCAAAGAATTAGCGAATGCTTATACTGAACTTAATGATCCATTTGATCAAAAAGAAAGATTCTTAGCTCAACTCAAAGCTAAGGAACTTGGAGACGAGGAAGCTAATGAAATGGATAATGATTTCATTGAGGCTTTAGAATATGGCATGCCTCCAGCAGGTGGAATTGGAATGGGTATAGATAGACTTGTAATGCTATTAACAAATCAAGAAAATATTAGAGAAGTTATCTTATTCCCAATGATGAAAGATAGATAATTATAAATTATGGCAGGGACACGAGTTGAGAAATATCGCAAATATCGTCAAGCTATTGCCGCAAGAAGTGACAATATCCCTGTTTTAAAAACCCCTTCAACTCACGATGAATACGCTGATGAAGCGGGTTTTTTTAAGAAAATTGCAATTAAAAATAGAGTAATAAACTTATCAATTGCCTTAGCTATTGTGAGTATTATTGCTTTATTAATAATATTTGGAGTAATTGTTTTTTAGGAGGGCAAAACTATGAAAATTACTGTTGCTATTGATGGCCCAGCCGCTGCTGGAAAATCTACCGTTGCTAAGGAAGTTGCAAAGCGCTTAGGGTATACCTATATTGATACCGGCGCTATGTATCGAGCGTTCACTTGGTATTGCATGGAAAAAGGCGTTGATTGTCAAAACGAGGCGGCCTGCTGCGCGTTAATTCCAGAAGTGACGATTAAATTAAGACCAAGCGGACAAGTACTTTGTAATGAATTTGATGTCACAAAAGAAATTAGAGAACCACGTGTTTCTGGTAATGTTAGTTATATTGCTTCTTATAAAGACATTCGTTTATTTCTAGTTGATCAACAAAGAGCGATGGCGGCCAAACACTCCGTTATCATGGATGGTAGAGATATTGGTACATATGTTCTTCCTGACGCTGATGTCAAAATTTTCCAAATTGCCTCTGTAGAAACTAGAGCAGTTCGTCGATATGATGAAAATATCGCTAAAGGTATCCCTTGCACACTAGAAGAAATTGAAAATGATGTTAGAAAAAGAGACTACATTGATTCTCATAGAGATTTTGCCCCACTTAAATGTGCTCCTGATGCTTTAACTTTAGATACTTCTTTTATGACAGTAGAAGAAGTAGTCACCAAAGTTATTGAGATTATCAACGCTAAATTAGCGGAGAAAGGTATTAATGGCTAGAGCAGTTGTTGCTATTGTTGGAAGTCCTAACGTTGGTAAATCAACGATTTTTAATCGTATTATCGGTGATAAAAGAGCAATTGTGGATGATGAAGCTGGTATCACTAGAGATCGATTATATGGCACTGCTAATTGGTTAGGTAAGAGTTTTACTCTTATTGATACAGGCGGTATTGAAATCGCTAATCGTCCTTTCCAAGAACAAATTAGAATGCAAGCCAATATCGCTATTGAAGAGGCCGACATTATTTTATTTGTAGTGGACGGGAAAGTTGGTATTACTAGTGACGACCACATGGTTGCTAAATTATTAAGAAAAATTAAAAAGCCAATTCTTTTATTAGTGAACAAGATTGATGAAGGACTTCAAGCCGCTAATGCTGCTGAATTTTATTCTTTAGGATTAGGTGAACCAATTCCTGTTTCTGGTAGCCACGGTGTTGGCATTGGAGATGTTTTAAATCGTATTATTGATAAAATTGAAGATCATAAAGATGAAGCTTCAGAAGATACTATCACCTTCTCTTTAATTGGTAGACCTAACGTTGGTAAATCATCTTTAACAAATGCTATTTTAAGTCAAGAAAGAGTCATAGTTAGTGATATCTCTGGTACAACTAGAGATTCAATTGATACTCCATTTAATAAGGACGGGGTTAACTATGTGGTTATTGATACTGCTGGACTTAAGAAAAAAGGAAAAATATACGAAGCGATTGATAAATATTCTGCAATCCGTGCCTTAAAAGCTATCGAAAGAAGTGAAATAGTTCTACTTGTTTTAGATGGAAAAACTGGTATTACTGAACAAGATAAACACGTTATTCAATATGCGACTGATTTACATAAAGCAATTATTATCGTTGTTAATAAATGGGATTTAGTGGATAAAGATACCAATACGATGTCTAATTATGAAAAACTAATTCGTAATGAATATAAATTCTTAGATTATGCTCCGATTGTTTTTCTTTCCGCTCTTACTAAAAGAAGGATAAATACACTTTTTGAATCTTTATTACTTGTACATGAGGCATATCATACACGTATTCAAACTTCGATTTTAAATAATGTGATTCAAGAAGCACAAGTTATGAACCAGGCTCCAGACTTCAATGGGGGGCGCTTAAAAATATACTATGCAACACAAGTGTTGACCGCTCCTCCAACCATTTCATTAGTTGTTAACGATCCTGAATTTATGCATTTTTCTTATCAACGATACCTAGAAAATAGACTTCGAGAGACATTTAATTTTGAAGGAACGCCTATAAAGATAAGTTTAAAAAAACATAGAAAGTAGTTAGTTTATCGGTTATAATTAGTGTAAATCAACAAGGAGTTAAGGGGATGAAAAAGCTCAACAAGAATGAGATAATCGAGCTTGTTGCTGAGAAAGCGCACTTATCAAAAGTTGATGCAAAAGCATCGGTTGATATGACATTCGATCTCATTATGGAAGCTTTGCTAAAAGGGGAATCTGTTAACGTTAAGAACTTCTGTGTGTTTGAACCAAAAACAAAAGCTGGAAGAAAAGGAACTCATCCTAAAAAACACACTGAAATTGAAATCAAACCTAAGAAAACTGTTACAGTTCATTTGGCGAAAGAATTCAAAGCAAAGCTCAACAAATAATCGTCATAAAAAAATGACCTTCGGGTCTTTTTTTATTACATAAAATAAATATAATATTTGTATGGACTATAAAATATCTTTATTTCAAGAACTAGCGGATTTATTTAATAAACATGGCTATCAACTATATTTAGTAGGAGGTTCTACTAGAGATTATCTTTTAAATATTCCTCTTACTGACATGGATTTGGTTACTGATGCGACTCCAGAAGATACTAAGTCATTTTTAGAAAATGCTGATTATACTTTTGAACGATTTGGGTCAGTTAAATTTAAATATAAAGACGTAAAATTCGACCTTACTACCTTTAGAAAAGAAGCGGGGTATGTCGATTCTAGACACCCAAATGTCGTCTTTTTCACTAAAGATATTAAAGAAGATTATCCTAGAAGAGATTTAACAATAAACGCTTTATATTTAGATAAAGATTTAAAGGTTTTAGATTTCGTAAACGGACAAATAGATTTAAAAAATAAAGTTATTCGTATGGTGGGCGACCCACTAAGCAGAATTAAAGAAGACCCATTAAGAATTATAAGAGTGTACCGTTTTAAATTAGATTTAGGATTCAATGTTGATAAAGAGTTAGAAAAAGTAATTATCGAAAATAAAGAATTATTAGTTAATATCAGGAAAGAAAAAATCTTAGAAGAAATTCATAAATGTCATCATAATGAAGAGTTAAAAACAATCTTAGAAAAATTAGATATAAATAATTTATAATTATTATCGAAGTGTGCTATATTACATATACATGATTACTGAAGCTATTGATTTTAGATATTTATTAATCGAGAATTATCGCAAATTAAAACTTAATGAAAATGAGTTAGCGACTATTTTTGTTATTGACCATCTTATCAGTCAAGGTAATCCTTTTGTGACCGCAGACTTATTATCTTTAAAAATGACTTTAGATATTAAAGAGATTGATAAGATTTTAGCTAAGTTACTTACAAAAGGAATGTTTGAATATAAGACTATTGGTAAAAATACAGTAGCTACATTAGAGCCGTTAAAGCAAAAGTTATACCGTGAATTCCAATTATTCCTTTCTAAAGAAGAAGAGGAAAAGAGTTCTACAAGAATTAAAGAAGAGCTTGAAAACGTATATACAAATTATGAAAAACTTTTAGGAAGATCTTTATCTCCTGTTGAAGTTGCAAAAATTCATGAATGGATTTCTTTTGGATATAGCGATAAAACTATCATCGACGCTTTAAAAGAAGCTCTATCAAAAAACAAAAAAACCCTACGCAGCGTGGATAAAATCCTTCTAAGTTGGTCTCAAAGAGATGATTTGCAATCTGAAGGGCACACCCCACTTAGCGAAGAATGGGATAAGAATTTAGAAGAGACAATTCGTATCGCTAAAATACCGTGGATTAATAAAGATTAATGTTAACTAAAGAACAATTTTTAGAAGTATCACAATATTTAGACTCACTTTTTCCAAATGCAAAATGTGAGCTTTTTTATTCTCAAGACTATGAGCTTGTGATTGCGGTGATGCTATCGGCACAAACTACAGACAAATCTGTTAATGCAGTTACTAGTCATTTATTTAAGAAATATCCAATCCTTAAGTCTTTTGTGGAAGCGGATATCAAAGATATAGAAAATGAAATTCAATCTCTTGGCCTATATAAAAATAAGGCTAAAAATATTAAGGGAATCGCTGAAACATTATATAACGACTTTAATTCGATTCTCCCTAGTGATAAAAATGAACTTCAAAAACTTCCAGGTATAGGGAATAAATCAGCGGGAGTTATTAGATGTGAAGTCTTTAAAATTCCGGATTTACCAGTGGACACTCATATTATTCGAATATCTAATAGATTAGGCATCGCAACTAAAAAAGATGAGCCAATTGATATAGAAAGAAAACTTAAAAAAATAATCCCAGAAGAATCTTGGATTAAATCTCATCATCAATTAATTCATTTTGGACGATATTTCTGCACCGCCAGAAACCCAAAATGTAGCGAATGTAAAATTAAAAAATACTGTAATAACTAAAAATATAATTTATCGATTGCGTCGATATATTTTAATCTAGGATTATAACTTCTAGCTACCTCGACTCCTGATTCTAAAAAACAAGAATATGGAATAGATTTTCTTTCACCGTGTTCATAAAAATGAATCACGTAACTTGCGTCTAAAATAAACACTTTATCTAATGATTCAAATTGAATAATAAAGAAGGCGATTCCTCCGTGTTTTATTACTCTTTTTAAATGTTCGATTTGATGTTTTGTGATGTTATTTAATGGGAACGAAGTTTTGTTTTTGGTGTTTTTTGCTTCAAAATCAATATAACGACCTTTATACACTCCGTTATAGTCAGTAGTGGACTGTTCTTCAAAATAAGCGTGGGTGATTTTTGCTCCTTTAGAGTAGTCAACTTTGACCACATTAATTGGAGTAGGACGCTTGGTGATTAAGCATATATCTTTATCTTTATAATATTCATTTGAAGCGTTGATGTCGCTTTCAAAACTCATTCCACGGTTCGCGCTGGAAATGGATAATTCGGTAGAGGATTTTCTTTTCTTTTTTATTTCCTCTTTTTTATATATTTGTCCATTAGGATAATTCATTATTAGTCGATATATTCTTTGATAAATTGTTTAAATTCATCAGGAGATATACTTTCTCCGTTTAATAATTTTTTAACTGCTTTATTAACAGGTTCAGGTCCAACATTACTTCTTGCTAAAACTTTACAGTATTGATTTAAAACAATATCTTTTTCTTTTAAGAAAACATTATATAGTTTTGCTAAATTAGTCGCGTCATACATCGGATCATGAGCGGTACCATCAAATTCAATGCCAAATGTTTCTAAATAGTGAGTTAAAGATAATGGATTACCATTATCATCTTTCACAAATTCGGAAATAACAGATTGGAAATCGAAATGATTCTTTTTAATAATATCGCATAGCTCTTGAGGAGCGTTTAAGTTATATGAACAAGATTGATTTAATATACGAATATCGTGGTTACCAAAAGTGACAAACATCGTCTTTTTAAAATTTAAGCCACAATATTTTTTAATTTGATGAATTGCAGTGGCAAAATCCACTCCATATTTTTCTAAATCTTTTTCAGTGATACCAGTTAATTCTCTAACAAATTTTCCAATTGAGTTCTTGCATTTCACATAACTTCGAATTGGGTTTTTAGCTTTTACTATTTGTCCTTCTTTATTTAAAGTAGTGAAATAAGCACCATAGGCAATCATCTCATGAGAAAATTGTGTCCCTTCAAAATCTAAGAAACAGAGATATTTTCTACCTTTTAAGATGCGATTTATTTTTTTCATCGTTTTCTATATTATCGATTGAAAAGGTTCTTTTCAAGAAAAAGGGATACTGATTTATATAAAAATTTGATTATATATTTAAATTTTTCATAGAAAAATATCATCATATAAGAGATAATATATAGGTATATGAATAAGGAACTTAATTTCTCATCTAATTCACTTTATAAAAAGAAATTTAAGTCTGCCGGAAACGGTTATGATCCTGATGAAGTTGATGAAGTCTTAGATCAAATTATTGAAGATTATCGTAAGATTGAATCTAGTTCTTCCATTGACGTTAAAGCTTTAATTAATGAAAATGAGGAACTCAAAAAAGTTAACGCTAGTCTATTACAAGAATTAACTAAGCTTAAAGAAAGAATTAAATATCTTCCTAAAGACAAACCTATTCATATCGATAATTACGAATTACTCCAGCGTATTGGGAAGTTGGAGAGTTATATTAAAGAACATATTGGTTCTATTCCCGATGAATTAAAATAAAACCTTCGACCTAGATGATTGCTGACTACTAGTTAGTTAGAGGAAAGTCCATGCTCGCACAATCTGTGATGATTGTAGTGATTACGCTAACGAAAAAAATAACGTTAGGCATGTAGGAGTACATGACGGCGGAAATTAACCTAAAGGGAAACCCAAGGTAAAATTCCTGAAAGTGCCACAGTGACGGAGCTTATTTGAAAGAATAAGGTGGAACGCGGTAAACCCCATAAGCGAGAAACCCAAATTTGGTAGGGGAGACTTGATAGAGAAACGAATCGATTCAAGTAAGATTATTCTTAGATAAATTATCATCCTAGACAAAACATGGCTTATAGGGTCGAAGACTCACTATTAAAAGGAGAGGAATTATGAATCTTCCAACAAAAATTACATTCTCAAGAATTATTGCTACTGTCATTTTAATTGTGACACTATTTGTTTTATCTCTTATTCCTAATTTATCAACCCCAAAACTTGGAAATTCCCGTATAAACTTGGTTTTTTTAATTGTTTTTGTGTTCTTTGTCATTGCTAGTTATACCGATCATTTAGACGGCAAACTCGCTAGAAAAAATAACCAAGTCACTGACCTTGGTAAGTTCTTAGATCCAGTCGCTGATAAGTTATTAGTTACTTCGATGTTAATCTTCTTATGTGCGTATCACGTTATTGCTCCTTACGCTATTGAGCAGACCGCATTTATCCCTGTATGGTGCGTTATTATTATGGTTGCTAGAGACACAGTTGTTGACGCTTTAAGATTTATCGCTGCTCAAAAAGGAGTAGTTATTGCTGCTAACATTTTTGGAAAACTTAAAACTGTCCTACAAATGGTTGCAATTGGTGCAGTATTATTGAATGATTTTCCATTCCATTATATGTATCCAAATAATACCAACCCATATCTTACCGTAACAATGTTTATTGTCTATGCAGCTACACTAGCTTCTTTATTAAGTGGTGTTATTTATGTGTGGCAAAACCGTAAAGCATTTTTAGAAAGTAAATAATAATGGATAGCACAGGTATTAATAAATTATTTAGAGAAAAAGGTAGAACTCTTGGTTCTGTAGAGTCTTTTACTGGTGGTTTGTTCGCTAGAGAGATTACCTCTGTTAGTGGAGCCTCTCATTTCTTTAAAGGTGCATTAGTGACTTATGCGACTGAAGAAAAAAATAGATTACTAGGTATTTCTTATAAAGATATAGATGAATTTGGTGTTGTTTCAAAAGAAGTCGCTGGACAAATGGCGTCTAACGGCAAGAAATTACTTAATGTTGACTATTGTGTATCCTTTACTGGTAATGCCGGACCTAGTGCGATGGAAGATAAACCAGTTGGAGAAATTCATATAGGAATTGCTTTTTTAGACACTACTCGAGTCTATTCATATAACTTAGAAGGCTCTAGAAATGAGATTCAAGATAAAGCAATTAAAATTGCTTTCGAACTTTTAGAAGCATTAATTTTAGAAAATAATTAACTTTTTTTGCAAAAAAATCGAAAAAATCCACTCTATATATAATGAGGAGGCCATACAAAATGGACGAAAAAAACAAACTAAACGAAAAGGAACTCGATGAAGTTCTAAAACAAATTCAAAAACAATTTGGTAAAGGCGCCGTGATGAAACTTGGCGATCGACCAAATGTTGAGGTTTCCGTTATACCAAGTGGTTCGCTTTTATTAGATGAAGCCCTTGGAGTAGGTGGATATCCAAAAGGAAGGATCATTGAAATATATGGTCCAGAAAGTAGTGGTAAAACCACTTTGGCATTACATGCGATTGCCGAATGTCAAAAACAAGGGGGAAGAGCTGCTTTTATTGATGCTGAACACGCTATTGACCCTGAATACTCTAAAAATTTAGGTGTTAACATTGATGAATTAATTTTATCTCAACCTGATAGTGGTGAGCAGGCTCTTGAAATTGCTGAGATGCTTGCTAGTAGTGGGGCTATCGATTTATTAATTGTTGATAGTGTTGCTGCTTTAGTCCCTCAAGCAGAACTTGATGGAGAAATGGGCGATAACTCAGTTGGTATGCAAGCTAGACTTATGTCTAAAGCGATGCGTAAACTAGCCGGTTTATTAAATAAAAATAACTGCACTATCATTTTCATCAATCAATTAAGAGAAAAAGTTGGAGTGATGTACGGTAATCCTGAAACCACTTCTGGAGGTAGAGCCTTAAAATTCTACGCTTCTATTAGATTAGATATTAGAAGAACTGAGGCTATTAAAACAGGAAGTGATGTCACTGGGAACACTTGTAGAATTAAAGTTGTGAAGAATAAAGTTGCTCCTCCATTTAAACAATGTGAAATTGATATTATCTATGGAAAAGGTATTTCTAAAGATAGTGAAATATTAGACCGTGCTGTTGAACTTGGTATTGTTAAAAAAAGTGGTGCCTGGTTTGAATATAATGGCAGCAAAATAGGTCAAGGCCGAGAGACCGCTAAAGAATACATCCATAGTAACGAAGACGTAAAAGAAGAAATCTTAAAAGCGATTAAAGAAGCTAGACAATAATTAGGAATAAAACGTGAAAAAACTTAGAAGACTATTTACCTCGGGATATATATTTACAATTCTCTTCTTGTTAGTCGAAGTTTTAATTGTTATATTCTTTGAAATTGGCGCTGATACATATATCTTTGCGCCAATTATTCAACAAAACCCATCTGCAGCAAAAATCTTAACGACTGTTAACCAAGTATTCGTTATTGCTAGAGTTGTTGCATTTGTTTTGGCGGTTATTATCTTCTTTAGAGTTATTAATAAATATGAAGATCCTGAATTCAAAGTCCCATGGTTAGTCTTTCTATTTGTCTTTCCTTTAGCCACAGTAACATTCTTTTTAATTTTTAAAAATCACGGGCTTCCAAGAAAAGAAACTAAATATATAAGGGGTTATTTAAAAGAACTTGAACCGTACTATGAAAGAAATAGAATTGCTTTTTCTAAATACGAAGAAGAATTAGGTAGAGCACGTGGAGCGTTCCAATATGTTTTAAATACCGCAAGAGTTGGCGCTTTTAAAAATAATAGAGTTACTTATTATCCTGTTGGAGATAAATTCTTCCCGGATTTAATAGAAGGATTAAAACAAGCTGAAAAGTTCATTTTTATTGAATTCTTCATTATTACGGACGGCAAATTATGGGGTGAAGTAAAAGATATTCTTATTAAAAAAGCCCAAGAGGGTGTTGATGTTAGAATCGTCTATGATGATTTAGGCAGTAATGGCACCATTTCTTTTAGCACTCCAAGGAGATTAGCGAAATACGGCATTAAGTGTTATAAATTCCACCCATTAAAGCCAATCTTATCTGGTGTATATAACAATAGAGACCACCGTAAGATTGTGGTTATTGATCATAAGATGGCGTTTACAGGTGGTAATAACCTCGCTGACGAATACGCTAATATCATAAAAAGATTTGGTTATTGGAAAGATACAATGGTGAAAATTGAAGGAACCGCGATATCTAATTTAATTACCACATTTATTGAAAACTTTGATATTGCCGCTAAAGAGATTACTCATCTATCTCCATTTTTAGATTTTGATTATCCATCTTTTGAAGAAGAAGGATTTGTTATGCCTTTTGGAGACGGACCTGGATTTTATACCAATGAACACATGATTGGTGAACAAAACTATATAAATATCTTAAATTACGCTACTAAAAAGGTTTATATCTCTACTCCTTATTTAATTCCAACATTTGGATTAATGGAAGCGATGAGAAATGCTGCTTTAAGAGGAGTGGATGTTCATTTAATTGTTCCAGGAATCCCTGATAAAAAATTAGTTTATAAGGTTGCTAAATCTAACTTTAAGTCTTTATTAAAAGCTGGTGTTCATATTTATATCTACACCCCTGGATTTAACCACATGAAGACCGCCTTAGTGGATGATGAGCTCGGCTTTGTTGGTACAATTAATTTTGACTTTAGAAGTTTAGTTCATCACTTTGAATGCGGCACTCTTTTATATAAGAATCCATGTATTAAAGAAATCAGCCAAGATTTCCAGTCTATGATAAATGATAGTCAACTTGTTCCTGTCGACTTTAAATTAGGCTTATTCTCTAGATCTATCTGTGGCCTAATCAAGATTGTGACTCCGTTACTATAATTTTTTATAAATTATTCTTTTATATATAGTCTTATTTCCTTTATAATAAACACGTACCCTCGGAAGGTACTTACCTATAGATTCTCAATAGAGAAAAGTTTTATCAGGCATTTGCCTGTTACATAATAAAGATCATACTTATAGCTAATTTTTAAGTTGATTTAGGTAAATAGTCTTTTGACTATATATTTATATTAGAAAGGGATTATCCTATGCACATTTTAAGTGGATTCACTGAAATTGGTTTACCAATTATCTGTGTTTTTGCTGGTTTACTTGTGGGTGCTGCGATTGTTTTCTTTGTTCCGTTTTTTAAAGGGAAAAGAGATCAAAACAAAGCTGGTAAGATTGTTCGTGAAGCGGAAATTAAAGCTGAACATATTGTTAAGAACGCCCAATTAGATGGTAAACAAGTCGTTAATGAAATGAAAATTGAAGCGGACAAAGAAATTAAAGAAAGAAAGTTGGAATTAACCGCTCAAGAAAAACAATTATTCCAACGAGAACAAAATATCGATAGAAGAGACGCTGCTCTTATTCAAAAAGAAAACACTCTTGATGAAAAGAATGAAACTCTTAATCGTCGATTAAAAGATGTTGATAAGAAAGAAGCAGCTTTACAAGAAAAGATTGATTCAATCATTTCTGAACTTGAAAAGGTTGCGCAAATGTCAACTCAAGAAGCGAAAGATGAACTCTTTAAAAGAGTAGAATCTAAAGTCTCTAGAGAAATTGCTGCTTACATTAAAAACAAAGAAGAAGAAGCAAAAGATCAAGTGGTCGCTAAAGCTCAAGAAATTTTAGTGCAAGCAATGAGCAAATACGCTCAAGATACAACTATTGAAAAGACTGTCTCTGTTGTTGCTCTTCCTAACGATGAAATGAAAGGAAGAATTATTGGTAGAGAAGGTAGAAATATTCGTACCTTAGAAACTTTGCTTGGTGTTGATTTGATTATCGATGACACTCCTGAAGTTATTACTGTGTCTTGTTTTAACCCTGTTAGAAGAGAAATCGCCAGAATGTCTTTAGAGATGTTAATTAAAGACGGCAGAATTCAACCAGGTAGAATTGAAGAAATTGTTGAAAAATGTAAACAAGAAGTGGAAGAAAGCATCCATAAGACAGGTCAAGATGTGGCCTTCAAACTTGGCTTACCAAGAATTAATAAAGAATTATTAGATTATGTTGGTAGATTAAAATACCGTACATCTTATGGACAAAACGCTTTAGAACACTCTATTGAAGTTGCTTATTTAGCAGGCTCTATGGCCGCTGAACTTGGCTTAGATCAAAATTTAGCGAAACGCGCTGGCTTACTTCATGATATCGGTAAGGCTATTGACTATGAAACAGATGGTAGCCACGTTGAAGTTGGTTCTAGACTTGCTAAGAAATACGGTGAAGGTGATGTCGTTATTAACGCGATTGAATCTCACCACGGCGACGTGCCAGCTAAATACGTTATTTCTCACTTAGTCCAAGCCGCTGATACATTAAGTGCTGCTAGACCAGGTGCTAGAAGTGAAATGCTTGAAAACTATATTCAAAGAATTGATAAACTCGAAGAGATTTGTAAATCCTATGATGGAGTATATCAATCTTACGCGATGCAATCTGGTAGAGAATTAAGAGTTATGGTTATTCCTGATAAGATTGACGATATTGGGGCCTTTAAACTCGCAAGAGAAATTAAAGAACGTATCGAAAACGAAATGACTTATCCAGGACAAATTAAAGTTTCCGTCATTAGAGAATATCGTGCGATTGAAACTGCGAAGTAATTACTTCTAGAAAAGAGTTAATTTGAAATTCTTATTTATTGGTGACATCGTCGGCAAAATTGGCCGACGTGTCATTAAAGACCACTTACAAACCTTTGTGGATAAATATCACATTGATTTCGTTATCGCTAATGGAGAAAATGTGACGCATGGTAAAGGCTTATTAAGACATCATTATTTGGAACTTGTAGATGATGGAATCGATGCGATTACCTTAGGCAATCATTACGATAGTAAAAACGATTTACGTAAATATATTGATTCTACAGACCGATTAATTAGACCATTAAATTTGCTTCATCCTTATCCAGGAGAAGGCAGTATTGTTTATGAACTTAATGGAGTCACTATTAGGGTGACTAATGTTCTTGGTTCAGTATTTATGAACGAAGAAGTTAATAATCCTTATTATTCTTTAATTGAATTAATTAATAACGAAGAAAAAGCTGATATCCATATCGTTGATTTCCACGCAGAAGCAACAGGAGAAAAACTCTGTTTAGCCTATGCCTTAGACGGCAAAGTTTCTGCAGTACTTGGAACTCATACGCACGTTCAAACTAAGGACTATAAGATTTTAGAAGGTGGAACAGCCTACATCTCTGATGTTGGTATGACTGGCTTTGCTGATGGTGCTCTTGGATTTTCAAAAGAAACAGTGGTTAATAAAATTGTTTATGGAGAACAATCTCGATTTGATCTTCCTAGCGAAGGTAGAGGTTTATTATCAGCGGTTGTCCTAGACATCGATGAATTTAGCGGTAAGTGTAAAGAAATATTCCCAATTTACTATTTAGAAGATAAATAAAATGAAAACAAAAATTATTAGTTATCCAAATTTAATAGAAGCAAAGTCTAGAGTGAAAACTGAGACTGAATTTTCAGCGTATTCTCCAATTCATTTAAATGAAATGAAAGAAATTGGAAAAGGAAAGAAATACTATATTCACACTTTTGGCTGCCAAGCAAATATCAGAGATGAAGAAACAATGAAAGGGATGTTAGAATCTTCTAACTACGTAGGGACTAATAAACCCGAAGACGCTGATGTCATCATCATTAATACTTGTGCAGTCAGAGAAAATGCAGAAGATAAAGTTTATGGGGATATTGGAAATATAAAGAAATATCGTAAGATTAATAAAAAACTAGTTTTAGGGATTTGTGGATGTATGGTGGAACAGCCAGAAATCTTAGATATTTTAATGAAAAAATTCCCTGAAGTTAATTTGTATTTTGGCACTCATGAAATCGACCAATTACTTGATTTAATTTACGAAACTTATAATAACGATATTAGGTTAATTGCGATTAAATCAAAACAAGGCGAAGTAATCGAAAACAAAAGCGTTAAAAGAAACAATGAATTTAAAGCATATGTAAACATTATTTATGGATGTAATAAATTCTGTACATATTGCATCGTTCCTTATACTAGAGGCAAAGAAAGAAGTCGTCATTTTAACGACATCATGGATGAAGTTAGAGAACTTAAAAAAGAAGGCTATCAAGAGATTACTTTTTTGGGTCAAAACGTGAATGCATATGGTAAGGATCTTAATGAAGGTCATGACTTTGCAGACGTCCTTGAAGAAGCCGCTAAAATGGGTATTCCTAGAATTAGATTTACAACCTCTCATCCTTGGGATTTCTCCAGCAAAATGATAGAAATTATTGCAAAATACGACAATATCATGAAGTGTATTCACCTCCCAGTTCAGTCTGGTAGTAGTGAAGTTTTACGCCTTATGGGAAGAAGATATACTAGAGAGCATTATCTTAATTTAGTTAAAGAGATGAGAAGTAAAATCCCGGGTCTTTCATTATCCACTGATATCATTGTTGGTTTCCCTAACGAAACCGAAGAGCAATTTAATGAGACTTTAACCTTAGTTGATGAGGTCAAATATGAATCTGCATTTACCTTTATCTATTCTCCTAGAAGAGGGACTCCTGCTGCTAAAATTAAAGACAATATAAGCTATGCAGATAAGAGTAGAAGATTTAAAGAACTTGTTAAGCATTTAGAGGTTAATATTGAAGCTGATTCTAAGCGCTACATTGGTGGAGTTTATAAAGTCTTAGTAGATGGCACAAGCAAAACTGATAAAGATATGCTTTCTGGCTATACAGAATCTAATAAATTAGTCCACTTTAAAGGTGATGAATCTTTGGTGGGAAAAATTGTTCTTATAAAGATTATTGAAAGTCATACATATTCATTAATTGGAGAATTAGTTAATGAATGAGTCAATTAAACTTGCTAAAGAATTAAAAGAGGAAATATTAAAAGAGCCTCTAATAGTGGAATATCTTAGAGTTAAAGAATTAGTGGAATCTAATGAAGAAATTAATTCGCTAAAGAAACAAATTGCATTAGCAAAAGCTCATAAAGATAATGATTTACATAAATCGCTATTAGATAGATATAACAATCATCCACTTGTTGTTAATTACAATGTTTTAAAAGAAGAAGTAAATGAATACTTATTAGAAATTAGTAAGATTGTTAATAAGAAGTGATGAATTTCACTTCTTTTTTATTTATAATGGATTTCATGATTTACGTAGTGATGGGTCCAACTTGTTCAGGAAAGACTGAACTCGCTAATTATCTTATAGATAAGCTTAATTGTGAGGCGATTAATTTTGACGCATTTCAAATTTATAAAGACATGAATATTGGAACCGCTAAATTATCTAAAGATGATCCTCACTATAAAAAATATCATTTACTAGATATCAAAACTCCAAACGAAACTTTCTCTGTGATGGAATATCAATCACTTTGTAGAGAAGTTTTATCTAAATTATTAGATAAGTATAACGATGTTGTTTTAGTAGGTGGCACTGGTTTATATGTTAGAGCAGCATTATTTGATTATAGTTTTGAAAAAGAAGAAATTCCTGTTGATGATGATTTACTAGATTTAAGTAATGAAGATTTACATAAGCTATTAGAAAGTCTTGATATTGAAGAAAGTAAAAAGATTCACGTTAATAATCGTAAACGTTTATTAAGAGCAATTTCTTTAATTAGACATTCGAATAAAAAGAAAACAGATATTCTAAATGAACAAACTCATAAACCTATCTATAAAGATGTAAAATTCATATTCTTATGTCCTGATAGAGAAGAGCTATATAAAAACATTGATAAAAGAGTGTTATCAATGATGGAAAATGGATTAGTAGATGAAGTAAAATATTTGCTAGATAATTACGATTTATCTCTTACCGCCAAGCAAGGAATTGGCTATAAAGAAGTCATTGATTATCTAGAAAATAAGTCAAAATACGCGTGCTGCGTCGAGTTAATTCAAAAAAGGACTCGAAATTACGCTAAACGACAAGTGACGTTTTTTAAGAATCAATTCGATTCAGAAACTTATAAAAATATTGAAGAAGCTAAAAAAGGACTGGGGGTCTAATTATGAGAAATATTTATGATGTTGCTTCGGAAGCCGGAATTAAAAAAGAGTATGTAATCCCTTATGGCTTAGACAAAGCAAAAATTGATTTAAGAATTAATGAGGAGCTTAAAGACAAATCTAATGGCAAGTTAGTTTTGGTAACCGCAATTACTCCTACTAAAGCAGGAGAAGGCAAAACTACAACTTCAATTGCCTTAACTGACGGCTTACACAAGATTGGTGTTAATTCATTACTATGTTTAAGAGAACCATCCTTAGGCCCTGTATTTGGTTTAAAAGGTGGGGCAACTGGTGGAGGACTTGCAAGTGTTGTTCCTTCTGAAGATATTAATCTTCATTTTACTGGAGACATGCACGCATTAACTAGTTCAATTAATTTAATCTCCGCAGTGATTGATAACCATATATTCCAAGGGAACGAATTAAGAATTGACCCTTCTAGAATTTTATGGAAAAGAGCGCTTGATATGAATGACCGTGCTTTAAGAAGCGTGACTGTTAATCAAGATGAGAAGAAAAGCGCTCCCAGACATGATGAATTTGTTATTACTGTAGCTAGCGAAATGATGGCGATTCTTTGTTTGTCTAGAGATGAAAAAGATTTTATTAATCGTATCAAACAAATTGTTGTTGCCTATAACTTTGATGGAGAGCCTGTTAAATTAGAGCAGTTACGTATTTCAAATGCGATTTATAAATTAATGAAAAATGCCTTTAATCCTAATTTAGTTCAAACTTTAGAGGGCAATCCATGTTTAATCCATGGCGGACCATTTGCGAATATTGCTCATGGATGCAATTCAATTATCGCTACGAAGATGGCGTTAAAGCTTGCTCCAATTGTTGTTACTGAAGCTGGCTTCGGTGCTGACCTTGGTGCAGAGAAATTCTTAGATATTAAATGCCGTGTTGCTAATATTAAACCTGACGCAGTGGTAATGGTCGCTACGATTAGAGCGCTTAAACTCCATGGAGGAGTGAAGTTTGAAGAGTTAGATAACGAAAATATCGAAGCTTTAAGAATTGGCTTTGCTAACTTAAAACGACATATGGAAAATATTGCTAAATATGATGTTCCTACCGTGATTTGTGTTAATCATTTCTCTAGTGATACTCAAAAAGAGACAGAAGAATTAATCAAATTCTGTTCTGATAATCACTATGAAGTTGCTTTCTGCGATGCTTTCTCTAGAGGCGGAATGGGCGCTGTTGATTTAGCAAATAAAGTATTAGAAACTTTAGCGACTAAAGAAAGCTACTATCATCCTTTATATGAATTAAATAGTTCACTCCAAGATAAAATTAACCAAGTATGTAAAGAAATCTATAGAGCAAAAGATGTTATTTATTCTGAAGAAGCTCTTAAACAAATTGCAGAATTTGAATCTCAAGGATATAGAAATCTTCCAGTGTGTATTGCTAAAACGCCGTTGTCCTTTACTGATAACGCCAAAGTATTAAATGCTCCTGATGATTTTGATATCACCATTAGAGAAGTGCGTTTATCTGCTGGAGCAGGATTTGTTGTTGCCTTAACAGGATCAATTATGACAATGCCTGGCTTGCCAAAAGTTCCTGCTGCCGTAAAAATGGAAGACGAATAATTTAAAAATAGTGACCTGCAAAGCAGGTCATTTATTATATCGATTAACTTTTTAAAAATATTTTACAAATTTTTTGAATTTTTGCCCTCTTTATATAATAGGAGGGTTTTAATTTTGAAAGCTTTAATTATTAAGAATTTATACAAATCTTTTCCTATAGATAAAGAACATTCTTTTTACGCCTTAAGTAATATTAATTTATCATTTGATGAATATGGTTTTGTCTCTATTGTCGGGAAAAGCGGAAGTGGGAAAACCACTTTATTAAATATGATTTCAAAATTTGATAAACCATCTCGAGGCGAGATTTATTTATATAAAAAGAAATATATTTATAAAGCAAAAAAAGATTATTTATTTTATAGAGATCAAATCGGACTAGTGTCTCAACAATATAATTTAATTCCCGATACTACTGTAATGGATAATGTTACATTGCCCTTATTATTTAGTGGGTGTAACAAGAATAAAGCAATATCAAAAGCCACATCTTTATTAGAATATGTTGGTATACCAATTGAATTATATAATGCAAAAGTTAATAAATTATCGGGTGGAGAAGCTCAAAGAGTCGCTATTGCTAGAGCCTTAATAAGAAACCCTAAAATACTATTATGTGATGAACCTACTGGAGCGTTAGATTCTGCCAATTCTATCAAGGTGATGAAGTTATTATCTTCTATTAGTAAATCTAGATTAGTAATAATGGTCTCACACAACCTACAAATAGTAAAAGAATATTGTAATAGAATAATTGAAATAGCAGATGGAAGTATCATTAATGATTATTTAAACAAAAAAATTGAATCTGAATTATATAAAGAGCATAAAATCTATAAAGGTAGAATCAATTGGACAAGTCGATTTAGTAAAAATAATTACAAAAAAAGAATCAAAAGAAATCTTTTTGTTGTGGCTTCTTTATCGATCTCCATGATTATTACAAATTTAGTGTTTGGATTTATCAATGGCAAAGATGTTGCGATCAAAAATGCTTCCTATAATCAGCTAGATTTTGGATATGGATATATTAGCAAAGATGAGTTAGTGACTGATACAGGATTCATAAAATTAACTAAATCAGTTAGACCTAATATAAACGAGCTAAGGTCAAATGAGAAAATTGCTAAAATATTTAATATTTGTCCAAATTTTTCGGCAATTTTGCCTCAAAATCCAAAAATTTTAATTGGAGATACCTCTTTTGATAAACTATTATATACTCCAATTTATAGTTATGCAGACGACTCAATCGATAAGTCGCTTTTATTTAAAGGGAGTCTCCCGAAAAGCGATAATCTATCTGAAGTGGTAGTGAACCTAAATTGCTATAATCAAATTCAAACTTCTCTAGGGTATGAGCCTGTTGGAGAATATATAAATATCTATCATAAATTTGAATCTATTTATGTTAATGAATACGAAGAAGAAATCACTGACTATTTTGAATATTCAATTAGCTGTAAGATAGTGGGTGTTGTTAATGAATTAGAATATTTAAATACACCAAAAATTTATTATTCTTACCTAGGATTAGAATCTTATTTACAAGAATATGTGTTACTTAATCTATCAACCTACTATGATAATAAAATTACATGGTATGATAGGGTGATGGACGCTGAAGATTATTCAATAATTTCTTCTTATTCGTATCAGCTATTTTTAAAGAATTATAGTGACCGCAACTTGCTATTTGATGATTCTATTTTTAGCGATTATTCATTTAATTCTTCTTCGCTAGTAATCGCAAATTCTTTAATTGGTTTTGCTAATGCTGCTGAATATGCATTATTCCTATTTTTAGCAATCGGAATAGTTGGAACTTTATTAATTTTAACCATTATCTCTTTTACTAATTATTCTGAAGATCGAAAAGTTAGCGCTATTTTATCGTCTATTGGTGCTAGAGATAGCGATATCGAAAATATCTATGTTAATGAAAATCTTTATTCCGGTTTTATCTCACTAGTGCTATCGCTGACTCTTTCTTATCCATTATCTTTATTAATCAACAAAATTATTTATAAATACATCAATGTAAGTCAAATTATTGATATTCCTTACAAGTCCTTTTTAAATATTCCTCTTTTATACCCTTTAGCTATAACAGTAGTGATTATTTTTCTAATTACTATTGCTACAGTCTTACCAATTAAATTTTCAAAAAGACGCAATTTGTCTTTGGAGTTAAAAGTTAATGATTGAGTTAACTAATGTTTCTAAAAAATATAATGGGCGTTATGTTTTAAAAGATGTTTCTTTAACTTTTCCAAGGTTTGGACTAGTGATTATAAACGGTCCTTCAGGATGTGGAAAGACTACATTATTAAATATACTCAGCACTCTATTAAGCTTTTCTGGGGATATTTCTTTTGACGGGAAATCCTATCAATATTTAAGTGAAGATGAAAAAGAATTAATTAGAAGTCGAAAGTTAGGCTTCTTATTTCAGGACTATAAGTTATTTGAATACGAAACAGTTAAAGCAAATATTGAATTAGCCTTAGATATTTCTTGTGGAGATAAAAAATCCAAAAAAGATAAAAGGATTAAAGACTTATTAAGACTAGTTGGTCTATCCAAAAAAGAAAACCAACTAGTTTCTAATCTTTCCGGAGGAGAAAAGCAAAGGGTAGGACTAGCTAGGGCAATTGCAAATTCCCCGTTAATTTTATTAGCGGATGAACCAACCGGTAATTTAGATGAGCATAATAGTGAAATAGTGATGTCACTTTTAGAAAAGATTAGTTCTTCTTCTTTAGTAATAATGGTGTCTCATGATATTGCATTAAGCGAAAAATATGCAGATCAGATTATTAAAATGCGCGACGGGAAAGTTGTAGACGTTATCTATCAAAGTAAAAAGAAACATCAAGAATATTTGCCGGTTTTAAATTTAACTCATAAAACAAAAACTAGGTTACTTCCTTTTTCTTTCCTTTTTAAGCACACTCTTCATACGGTAAAAAGAAGAAAATGGAGAACTATATTTATAACGTTTGTGACTTCCTTTGGCCTAATTGGGGTGGGCTTAGCCAGCACATTATCAAATATTATTTCCTCTAATTTATATCGTAGTTATTCTTCTATTTTAGATGATGATCGTCTTATCCTATCTAGTAAACAAAATGACATATCTAAAGATATTATTAGTGGCACTGAATATGATGAAGTTATTTCTCTAGCAGAAGACTATAAAGAAGACATTGACTATATTGGTGTTTATTATGCTAATGATTTCAATATGATGTTTGATTATAACGTCAGCTATATTGAAAAAGGCAGTCAAATAAAACCGATATCGGGATTAGGAATTTCTGCCATCAATGAATTTGGACTCGTTAATAAATCATTAGATGTCTATCCAAATAAGTTAACCACTTTAGCAAACGATGAATTTATTTTAAGCTGCCCATTTTCTGTGATTAATGAGATATGTTTCCAATTACAAATTGAAAGAACAACGTCGTCATTTAGCAAATATATCGAACATAATGATTTATTTATTACTTTTCTAGTGTCTCATAGTGCCTGGCAATATGAAGGTAGTTTCACTTTAAAATTAAAGGGATTTTGTTTGTCTAATCAGGTATTAATTTATCATTCAAATCCAATTTGGAATGAATATATTTTAGAAAACAAATTAACTCTTCCAACCACTAATTATTTAAACATTAATAGTGAACATCCTTGGGATTTAAAGAAAGCCTATTATTTATCGTTTAAGCAAAATAAAGATAAGTTTATTAAAGAACATCGATTTGATTTTAAATATCATAATTATGACTTTGAGATACTCACAAGTGAGTATTATCCTATTTTATATAACGGGTATGAGCCATTTGATTGTCCTAGATTATTAGTGATTAATCGCTCTAGGAAAGATTATCTTCCTTCTTTTATTGGTTCGTTTTGTAAAGAGGGTAATCACTATATAAAAAGTGTGACTTATGGGTGTAGTAATGCTTATGCAATATATGATCGAAGTTTAATGGTGGGATTTTCTAAAAGTAGCTATTTATCTAGCAGTGAAGTTAGCATTTATGATGTAGTTGATTTACTTAGTTACGTCCGCTATGAAGATTCGCAGAATGTCTCTTTACCAACTAACACAGTAGAAGGTCATTTTTCTAAAAGCAATATTAGTGGATTTTGTTTTGAGCCTTACTACCAATTAATTAGCGGAAGAGAGCCTGTTAACTATCAGGAAATAGTTATTTCATCAGCGTTACTTGAAAAACTTAATATCACAGAACCTAAAAATAAAACGATTTATTTCACTTTTCCTATTAAAGAGAACTTATTACCTAATGGCTATATTTCTAGAGATTTCAAAACCGTTCCTTTAAAAATAGTGGGCGTCTCTAATAGCGCTAAA
Source organism: uncultured Erysipelotrichaceae bacterium (assembly GCA_902769185.1). Classification (GTDB taxonomy): domain Bacteria; phylum Bacillota_I; class Bacilli_A; order RFN20; family CAG-826; genus UBA2450. The sequence continues at coordinate 35,100 of CACXNV010000002.1, forward strand.
CTCGCTCTACATCATGATGAAAGCTGGTCGCTTTTATTTTTCCAGTGCATGCTTGGGGTATCAACTTTTGATTTGAATGTTGAAAACTTTGCTCTTCAAATTGATACCGCTCACGAAAATGAAGTGATTAATTTCGTTAATCGGGCTTTCCCACAATATGAGATTTATTCGCCTTTAAAAGACGTCAAAAATAGTGTTGATGAAATCTGTGGATATATCGAATTAATTTTATTAGTGGTCTCAATTTCTAGCGTTTTAATTGCGAGCTTAATTCTATTTATTTGTAATTATCTGCATTTTTTAGAGGTGAAAAAAGATATTGGATTAGTAAGGTGTTTAGGAAGTAAAAAGAGTCAAAGCAAGAAATTCATTTATTTTCATTCTTTTATCATGACTAGTTTTTCTTTAATGCTTTCGATTATTGAGTTATTAATAATCTCTTTTGTTTTATCTAAAACTTTAGCGAGCTCATTACATATTCAGTCGATGTTTGTTTTTAATCCAATGTCAGTTATTTATATGATTTTAGTGGATACATTTATCTCTTTAATTAGCTCTATTTTGATTTCTAGGAAGATATCAAAAATCCCTCCTCTGGAGTGTTTACAGTAAAATAGGACCATAAAATTATATTTTACCTTTGTCTTATAGATAAATTTGAATATAATATTCAATTGGAAGTAGAACTTATTATGGGATTAAAAGCTGGAATTGTTGGATTACCTAATGTTGGTAAATCTACATTATTTAATGCGATTACTAATTCGCATGTTGAAGCCGCTAATTATCCTTTTGCCACTATCAATCCAAATACTAGAATCGTTGAAGTTCCAGATGAAAGATTAGATTTCTTGGTTAATGTATTTAAACCAGTTAGAACGATTCCTGCAACAATCGAATTTTATGACATTGCTGGATTAGTTAGAGGAGCCTCTAAAGGAGAAGGATTAGGAAACCAATTCCTATCTCATATTAGAGAATGTGATGCAATTGTGGAAGTGGTGAGATGTTTTAATAATGCGGATATCATTCACGTTGAAGGAGATGTCGACCCAATTCGAGATATTGAAGTTATTAATCTTGAACTTGTGATGGCGGATCTAGAAACAGTCACTCGAAGAATTGAAAAGATTGAAAATAAAGCGCGTATCTTAAAAGATAAAGACTCAGTAATGGAGATGAGTTGTTTAACTCCTCTTAAAGAAGCCTTAACTAATGGAGTCGCTGCTAGAAACGTTCCTTTAACTCAAGAACAAGAAGAAGTGGTTTATAGTTATCATTTATTAACTAAAAAGCCAATTATTTATGTCGCTAATGTCGGTGAAGAGGATTTATTAGATATCTCTAACTGCGCTAATTTTAACAAAGTTAAAGAATATGCTTCTAAAGAACATAACGAAGTAATTCCTGTGAGCTGTGAGATTGAATCTCAACTCTCAGAATTATCTAAAGAAGAAAAAGTAGAATTCTTAAAAGATTTAGGAATTGAAACTAGTGGTCTATCTCAATTAATTAAGGCTACTTATAAATTATTGAATTTATCTACATTCTTTACAGTCGGGGCGGATGAATGCCGTGCTTGGACATTTACTAACGGATATAGTGCTCCTAAATGTGCTGGAATCATTCATACTGATTTTGAACGTGGATTTATCTGCGCTGAAGTATATACGTATGAAGCCATTCATGAATTGGGTAGTGAATTAGCAGTAAAAGAAGCAGGTAAGATGCGTACCGAAGGTAAAGGATATTTCCCAAAAGATGGAGATATCATGTTCTTTAAATTTAATGTATCGGGTAAAAAATAATGGAATATCGTGTTGGCTTTTCTAAAGATATCCATCGTTTAGTGGAGAATAGAAAACTTATCATTGCAGGAGTAGTGATTCCTTTTGAATTAGGAGAACTTGCTCATAGTGATGGAGATGTTTTATATCACGCTTTAGCGGAGTCAATTTTAGGAGCTCTAGCTCTAGGAGATTTAGGAAAACATTTTCCAGATACCTCTAAAGATACTTTAGATATGGATAGTAGTCTTATCGTTAAAGAAGTAGTGAAAATGATGAAAGAAAAAGGCTATCAAGTTAATAATGTTGATATCTTTGTTTCTTTAGAAAAACCTAAACTTAAAGACTACATTGCTCAAATGAGAAATAATGTTGCTTCTTTATTAGAAATTAGTGTTGATCAAGTTTCTATAAAAGCGGGCACTAATGAAGGATGTGGGGAAGTCGGAAAAGGTGAAGCGATTGAAGCTACATCGATGATTATGTTAAAAAAAGTTATTGCTAATATTAATTAGTAATAAGTATAATTTTGTGTTAAAAATATGGAAATTAAAGAAAGCTTAAAACTTAATATTCAACAAGCATTAAAATCTCTTAATGTTGATTTAGCTTTAGATCAAATTATCATTGAAAATTCTAAAGATCCTGCTCATGGAGATTTTGCAAGTAACGTCGCTATGAAGTCTTGCCGATTCTTTGGAAAGTCTCCAAAAGAAGTTGCTGAATTAATCGTAAGTAAACTTGATTTAACTAGTATTGAGAAAGTTGAAATTGCAGGTCCTGGATTTATTAATTTCTTTATGAAAAATGATTCTTTAAGCGCTTTGGTTAATAAGATTATCGTTAAAAACGATAATTATGGACGAGGCGAAAAGAAAAATCAAAAGATTAATGTCGAATTTGTTTCCGCTAATCCGACTGGTGATTTACATGTTGGACACGCTCGAGGAGCGGCTATTGGAGACGCTATCAGTCGTATTTTAACTTTCGATGGATATGATGTAACTAGAGAATACTATATTAATGATGCTGGTAATCAAATTGATCACTTAGGTGAATCATTAATTGAAAGATATAAAGAAATTTTAGGCTTACCATTTGCTCTTCCTGAAGATGGATATCACGGGGAAGATGTAAAGTTAGTGGCGAAACGCATCTATAATGAATTTGGTCCCGATTTATTATCTAAATCTGACTACTTTGAATTTTTCAAAGAAAAAGGTATGGAATTCGAATTAGATAAAATCAAAGAAGACCTTAAAAACTACAACATCGTCTTTGATGTTTTCTCTTCTGAAAAGAAGATTAGAGCCGGTGGAGCGGTTGAAAAAGAAATCGAATATCTAAAAGAACATATTTATGAAGATGGTGGTGCGCTTGTTTTAAAAACAACCGACTATTTAGATGACAAAGACCGTGTTATTAGAAAAAGTAATGGTGAATATACCTATTTCATGCCTGATATTGTTTATCATGTAAATAAGATGAGCCGCGGGTTTGATCAATTAATTGATGTACTAGGTGCGGACCATCACGGTTATATTAACCGTATGAAATCTGCTTTAATGATGCATGGATATTCTCCTGATTCCTTACAAGTTGAATTAATTCAAATGGTGAGAATGATGAAGGACAGAGAAGAGTTTAAACTTTCTAAACGTACCGGTAACGGATATACATTACGTGAGTTATGCGAGGACGCTGGGGTTGACGCTGCTAGATATTTCTTTGTCATGAGAAACGCTAGTGGACATTTAGACTTTGATTTAGACTTAGCGGTTAAACAAAGTAGCGATAACCCTGTTTATTACGCTCAATACGCTCACGCTAGACTATGCTCAATTTTAGCTAGTGCTGAAGATATTAAAATTAATGAATCCCCAGCATTAACTATGCCAAGCGAATTAGACTTAGCGAAAACCTTATCTAATTTCCCAGATGTAGTTAAGACTGCATCTAAAGAAAGAGCCCCTTATAAAATTACTAACTACATTCATGAAGTCGCAGAAAAAATACATGCCTTCTATACTGAATGTCGAGTTATAGATCGAGATAACTTAAGCGTTACCTCAAATAGATTAGGCCTATGCCTAGCCTCTAAAATTGTTATGAAAAACGCATTATCTTTAGTGGGTGTATCTGCACCTACAAGAATGTAAGAAAGGAGACATTTATGTCTAAATCTTTAATTGAACATGCTTATGAATTTGTTTCTAAGCACAAAGAATCAGTCAACTTCAAAGAAATCTGGGAGTATGTTAAAAAAGAAGCCGGATTAAGCGAAGAACAAGCAAGTGCGAAGGTTGGTCAATTCTTCACCAACATGATGCTTGATGGACGTTTCATTACTCTTGGAGAAAATGAATGGGACTTAAGAGAAAGACATGTCTTTGATAAAGTCCACATCGATATGAGAGACGTCTATAGTGATGTTCAAACTAGCGATGATGATATCGAAGAGAAAGACGAAGAAGAAGAGGAATACAACAAAGTATTCGAAGATGAATCTACTTCTGAAACTGATGAAGAACCTGAAGAAAAGGATGAATTATCCGAAAACTAATTTAGGATTATGTTTGAACAAATTTGGGATTTAATTAAAAAGAATGACTCTATCGTGATTTATGGTCATATAAATCCTGATGGAGATTGCTATGGTTCACAAGTTGGTTTAAAAGAAATCATTCTTGCAAATTTACCAGGTAAACAAGTCTATATTACCGGATCTGGAGTTCCTCCATTTTTCGATGTGATTTGTAAGATGGATGAAGTTAGTGATGAGACTATTAAAAATAGTTTAGCGATTATTGTTGACGGCAATGATTTAGCAAGAATGGAAGATTCTCGAATCTTCACCGCTAAAGAATTTGCTAAAATCGATCATCACATTGATACTGGCACCTTTAAAGAAGGACCATTCATTGTTGATGTCGATGCTAATAGTACTTGTGACATTATTACTGGCTTAGCGATTGAACATAATCTTAAGTTAACTAAATTAGGCGCTAACGCATTATATCTTGGTATTCTTACCGATAGCGCTAGATTCCAATTTGTTTCAAATTTCCCTCAAACATTTGAAAGAGCGAAATTTTTATGCGAACATGGCGCTAATCCAAATAAGATTAATCGAGTTTTATCAAAATCTGATGAAATCTCCTTAGCGGCCAAAGGCTATGTTATGTCTCACTATAAGAAATCTAAAGAAGGTGTTATTTCTATTGTTTTAGATCGTCACACCTTAAAAGAATTAAACATCTCCGCTAACCATGCCTCTAATTTAATTAATTTATTAGGAAACATTGAAGGCTATCCTATTTGGTGTTCCTTTGCTGAATATGCAGATGGGAGAGTAAGAGCGGAATTCAGAAGTAATGGTCCGCTAGTTCAACCAGTCGCTGTTAGTGTTGGTGGAGGAGGACACGCTCACGCTAGTGGAGCGCAACTCCCATCTTTAGACTATGATCAAATCGATGTTATTATTCGTAAACTAGATCAAGCAATAATTAACTGGAGAAATAAGTAATTATGTGGGAAAAAGAATTACAAGCCGCTATTGAAGCTGGCCTATTAGCCAAAAAGAAAATCATGGAGATTTATGCCAAACATTTTGATGTCGAAATCAAAGACGATAATTCTCCTGTGACAATTGCTGATAAAAGCGCTGATGAAATCATTAGAAATTATTTACATGAATTGTTCCCTGCTCATGCTTTCTTAACCGAAGAAAGTACTGATAATCTTGATAGATTAAAAAATGATTTTGTTTGGATTGTTGACCCAGTTGATGGCACCAAAGATTTTGTGGCAAAAGACGGAGAATTTACTACCAATATTGCTTTAGCTTATAAACATGAATTAGTAGTGGGTGTAGTTATTGCTCCTGCTATTGATGAAATCTATTTTGCTTCTAAAGGAAATGGTAGTTATTTCCAAAAAGGAAATGAAAAGCCAGTTAGAATTCATGTTAATGACAAATTAGAAGATTTAACTATGTTAATTAGTGTCTTCCATTTTAATGATGCGGAAAAAGAATTCATTGAAAAACATAGCGACAAAATTAAACATGTTGAAAGAAAAGGTAGTTCTTTAAAACCATGCGCCATCGCCCATGGCTTAGCAGAAATCACCTTAAGAAGAAGCCCAAACACTAAAGAATGGGATACAGCGGCATGCCAAATCGTTGTCGAAGAAGCAGGCGGCTTATTTATTGAACCGGACGGCTCTCCTATTAAATATAACCGTGAAGATGTTTATAATCGTAAAGGCTATATCGTGGTAAACCGCAAAGAAAATTTATTCTAATTTATATAATAAATTAAAAGGACTCGAGTGATCGAGTCCATTTTTATTATTTGGCTGGGGTACTTGGGATCGAACCAAGGAATGTCGGAGTCAGAGGCCGATGCCTTACCGCTTGGCTATACCCCAATTATTCCGCAAGTCTCACTTCAACTACACCAGGAACTTCTTCTTGTAAAATCACTTCCACAAGATCTTTGATATCGCTATAAGCGTAGGAGCAGCCTTGGCACGCTCCAATCATTTTAACGTAGACAATTCCGTCATTAAAGGAAACGAATTCGCAGTCTCCTCCATCTTTTCTTAAGAAGTGTCTTATTTTATCTAGTGTAGAAATAATTAATTTTTCTGTATCGTCCATAATCTTGTCATCTTTAATTTCCAATTTATATCCGTCATAAGCATCTTTAGCGTTATTTAAGAAATGAGTTGCAACATCTAAGAAATTATAGCCGTGCTTTTCTCCTTCTCCACGGTAATGCTTAGTGACTGCTACATTATACCACTGAAGTGAGATATAAATCCTCCATAAATAATACCTTTTTATTTGATCCTGGCTAGGATTATTTAAAAAATACTTATTTAAAAGTTCTCTTCCTTCAGAGACAAATCCATTTCCAAAACAGCTAATATCGTAAATTGGGTCGTTATTTCCAACAAATTCAAAATCTATAAAGTAATATTCATTATCAGGGGTTTTGATAATGTTACTTCTTTGAGCGTCATTATGACATAAAGCTTTCTTTTGACTTTCTAAATACTCTTTATGCTCAAATAAGAAATCCCTTAACTCTTTATATAAAGGAGAAACTTCTTTTTGATAAGATAAAGCTTCTTTTTCATAGGTTTCAGTAAATCTTACAAATGGAGCGTAGTCAGTTTTAGATAAAACTGGAGAAGAATGTAAATCTCTAAATAATTGAGCGATCTTTTCATAATCAAAAGAATCGATTTTGTCTAATGATTGTCCTTCGATAAATTCGTTTATCTTAATACCTTTAGTCTCATCAAAATAGACGTTTTTACTTGTGATACCAATCGCATAAATAATTCTTTGATGTTCTTTTTCTAGAGGACGATCAACCATCTCGTTAGCTTGTTCTGTAGAAATATAAAGAACATATTTCTTATTATCTTTATCTTTAATAATATAGGAAATATTCATCATTCCACCCACTAAAGGAGAAACGATTTCACTACCCTTACCTAAAACTTTTTCAATTAGAGATTGGATTTCTTCTTTTTTCATAGCAACTTATTATAGCACCTATTTCTTATTTTAATATACAATTATTAATTGTATGAAAGCCCACAAGATTTTGTTTTATATCTTTCTAGTATTATCAGTTGCTACTAACATTTTAATTATTGTGGAGTCCTCAATTGGTGGAAGTGGTAGTGCTTCTCAATCTGCTTCTATTAGTGATTGGTTTATAAAAATATTAGAATCAATCGGAATAACTATTTCTGATGTTGAAACCTTTAGATATGTTTTTAGAAAACTAGTTGGACACTTTTTATTATTTGGATTATCAGGATTATTTACTGCTTTATCTCTTGTGATGAATGATTTTTTAATGAATAAATTTAAATGGAAAAATATGTTATTTTGTTTAGGCTTAGGCGTTAGTGTCGCTGTTATTAGTGAATTAATTCAAGCTTTTGTTCCTGGAAGATACGGCACCTTTACAGATGTCTTTATTGATTTAGCGGGCTATATCGGTTTTGCTGGAATCACTTATTTAATCTACTACTTAATTAAAAGAAGAACTAAAAAGATAAATGAAACCGTTTAAAGAAGTAGAAGAGAAGTTTAAAAATAGTCAAAACGAGTGGAAAGCTCGTATTAGACAAGAACCTAGCAAGGCCAAAAGATTTTGGAAATGGGCTTGGTATTTATGTGCTTTTCCATTTTTGTGGATTTGGGTCAATATTAGAGACTGGCGAACTGCTTTAATATTTGTCTTTGTGGCGTTAATTGTCTCTAGTGAAGTTTGGGTTCCTTATTTAATCGCAGTCATTTGTTGGAGTAATGAACCTGTTAGAATTTCAATGCTATCTGTTGGTAGTGCTTGTTGGCTATTTTGGATAGGGCCAGGCACTCCGTTTTTAGTGATTTGTATTGGGCTCACAATCGGCGTCAAAGCCTTATTTAATAAGATCAAATATCGACACAAAAAAGCAAATTAAAACCCTGAACGAATCAGGGTTTTTTACAATTTTGGTGCCCGGGACCGGAATCGAACCGGTACGGTTTATACAACCGCAAGATTTTAAGTCTTGTGCGTCTACCTATTCCGCCACCTGGGCACTTTTAATTGGTGACTCGCCGGAGATTCGAACTCCGGACCCCTTGATTAAAAGTCAAGTGCTCTACCGACTGAGCTAGCGAGTCAACATTGGCTGGGGTGGGTGGGATCGAACCACCGAGATGACAGAGTCAAAGTCTGTTGCCTTACCTCTTGGCTACACCCCAACTTGTGGTGGAGGGGGGCAGATTCGAACCGCCGAACCCGAAGGAGCTGATTTACAGTCAGCCGCGTTTAGCCTCTTCGCTACCCCTCCGTTTTATTGGTATAGCTTCGCGTTAATGGTGGATGCTGAGGGGCTCGAACCCCCGACCTCCGCCGTGTAAAGGCGATGCTCTCCCAGCTGAGCTAAGCATCCGCTTTTGCAGATACGCAAGCAATAATATATCATTATGCTATTTTTAATTCAATAAAAAAATCGCCTTTTTTATAAGCGACTTTTATTTATAAAAACGATAGCGACTTAGTATCCTTTTTTGCCTAATAAATGGAACATATTTTTCTTATAGATTTCTACCCCTGGTTGATTAAATGGGTTGATATCTAATAAATAGGCACTCATCGCACATGTTCTCATAAAGAAATAGAATAGATACCCTAAGTTATAAGCATCTAATTTATCGACAGTAATGATATTACAAGGAACGCCTCCATCTTCTTGATGAGCTTTTAAAGTTCCTTTAAAGGCGTTTTGATTAACATAAGAAAGAGTCTTGCCTGCTAAATAATTTAAGCCGTCTAAATCATCTTTATCACTTGGTATCACAACATCTAATTCTGGGTTAACAATATTGACGATAGTTTCAAATAATAAAGGAGATCCATCCTGAATAAATTGACCTAAACTATGTAAGTCAGTTGAGAAGGTCGCACTTGTAGGAAGTAGGCCCTTCTTTTCTTTTCCTTCGCTTTCTCCAAAGAGCTGTTTAAGCCATTCAGAAAGTTGAGACATTTGTGGTTCATAAGTCACAAACATTTCTACTGGACGATGATGACGATACATATAATCTCTACTAACCGCATAGCGATAAGCGATGTTAGATTTTAAATCATCATTATCTAAATCATTTAAGGCATCTAAAGAACCTTGTAGCATTGCTTTAACATCGACTCCGGCAACCGCTAGAGGGAATAAACCGACTGGAGTAAGAACACTATATCTACCACCAATATTTCCTGGTAAGACATAGGTGGAATAGCCTTCATTATTACATAATGTTTTTAAAGCGCCTTTTTCTTTATCGGTTACTGCATAAATTGCTTTTCTTGCTTTTTCTTTTCCAACTTTTTTCTCAAGTAAATCTTTTAATAATCTAAAAGCAATTGAGGTTTCAGTGGTGGTACCGCTTTTAGAAATAACGTTAATCGCGAAGTTTTTATCTTTTAAATACTCTAAGACTTGGTGAGTGTAGTTAGGAGAGAAGGTTTGACCCATGAAAATAATTTCTGGTTTATCACTACCCTTTAATCCTTTTAAAGCATCTAAAGCGCATTTTGCTCCTAAGTAGCTTCCTCCAATACCAGCGACCACTAAAACATCAAAATTTTCTCTAACATATTTAGCGTCTTCAAGTAGTCTTACTAATTCTTCTTTGTCGTAATCTTTTGGCCAGGTGGTCCAACCTAAATAATCATTACCTGCTCCTGAACGATCATCGATCATTTTATTAATTTGAGTGACTTTAGATTGATATTTCTCAATCTCGACTTCACTAATGACATTACTGACATCAACTTTAATCATCTTTTTCTTCTTCCTTTGCTTTTTGTAAAGTTTCACTAATCCATTCTGGAAGTTTAGCCTCTAAATCATGAAAATCAGCTTCATCAAATTGAGTGAAGTGGTGAACTGATTCATCATGAGTGTTATATCTTTCTTCTTCTGGAATAGCTTTATAAGAGACTCTTAAAAATCCATTTTGAGGATCAATAGAAAGCACTTTAACTTTTAATTCATCCCCAACTGTGCCGAATTTTTCAATGTCTCGAATATATTTATCGGAAAGTTCAGAGATATGTAATAATCCGTTTTGTCCGGTCTCGAAAGTTAAAAATAAGGCATAAGGTCTTACTTGGTTAACTTTGCCAATGACAACATCTCCGACTTTGATTTCCATACATAATAATGTATCACTCTCATAGTTAAAAATGTATAAAAAAATAGACCAAATTAATTCGGTCTATTATTTTGCGTTGTTGATTATTTATTCGCTAGGGCTAATTCTTTAGCTTCGATTTCGCTTCTTGTGGCGATGTCATCGATGATTAATTTAAAGACTTTTTCCATATCGGAGTCTTTAGAGTAGTCAGCCTTAACGACAAATTTGCATCTTTGATCTTTTCTAATTTGAGCGACTTTTTCTTTATTGTCTTCGGTATAAACACCAATGGAGTAGCCCTTATTCTTATTGACTAAGGTCATACAAGCGACATCAGTCATTCCATCTCCAATATAAGCAATATTGGTGTATGGGATTCTTAAGCCATCTCTAGTTTTTTCATTAACCGCGTTATCGTCTCTTACATCAGTAACACCTTTAGCGATTCTAAAGAAGAATTGAGTTTTCTGAGTGTAGTTAATAGCGAGTTTTGGCCACACAGGCACCCCGTTTTCATAATAGAATTCACATCCATAGACATTGGTGAAGCAATCATATATCGAGCAACCTTCTAAAATTTCTTTAGTGCCGCTTGAGACTAAATAGTGTTCAACCTTAACCCCTTTTTGCTTTCCATACTCATTAATTCTTGTAAACCAAGTTGAGACTCCTGGATGGTATTTAATTGACTTACCACATTCTCTTAAAACTTCTCTAGTAAGCTTAATTCCTTTTTCTCTTGCTTTTGCAATCATCATATACATGTATGAAAGTATTCTTTCACAACCTGATTTTTCACTAAATTCACCGGTTGCGCCCCAGAATTCTTCTGGAGTCATTCCCACCATAGGGATGAAAGAATAATTTTGCATATCAGTCGTGGACAATGTTTTATCAAAGTCATACATGATTCCTAATATTGGTCTGGCCATAATTTTACCTCGTTAGGTATATTATCACAAAAGATAATATAGGTCAAATCTTCATTTTTTGAATAGTATTACCCTACTAATGCTGAAAACAAGATGCAAATTTGTAACTCTTATTAATTAATAATTCTTTTTGTTGAGTATATTGCTTGAGAGAAAATAAATTTTCTTTTACAATTATATCGCCTTGGAAAGGACAAATTATTATGGAAAATAAAAAACCAGTCATTCTTTGCATCATGGATGGTTATGGAATTAGACATAACCCAGTTGGCAACGCTGTTTACGATGCCAAAAAGCCAAATCTAGATGCTTATTTTAAGAAATATTCTTATACAGAAATTAATGCTTCTGGAGAATATGTCGGACTACCTGATGGACAAATGGGTAACTCAGAAGTCGGACACATGAATATGGGAGCAGGAAGAATTGTTTATCAATCTTTAACCCTTATTAATAAGTCGATTAAAGATGGTGACTTCTTCAAAAACGAGAAATATTTAGCAGCGATTGAACACGCGAAAAAACATCATTCTAAATTACACATCTTTGGTTTAGTTAGTGACGGTGGAGTTCACTCCCATATTAATCACATTTTAGCTATCATTGAACTCGCTAGTAAAAGCGGATTAGACGATGTCTATATGCACTGTTTCATGGATGGAAGAGACGTCGATCCTCAAGCTGGCGTTAAATACGTCGATATGATTCAAAAGAAAATGGATGAATTACATTTCGGTCATATCGCTGATATAGGCGGCAGATACTGGGGTATGGATAGAGACAAAAACATGGACCGTGTCGATGTGCATTATCGCTTAATGGTGGACCACGACGGACCAAGTTTTGATGATTATCATGACTTCTTTAAATATGAATATAACGAAGAATTACCAAAATTAGGTAAGGCAAGTAGTGATGAGTTCTTAATTCCTCACTATAACAGCAAAGTTGATGGCAGAATCTCTGATAACGATGCGATTATCTTTATGAATTATCGTCCAGATAGAGCAATTCAAATTTCTACTTTATTCACCAATCCAGATTTCTATGAATATCCTATTAAAAAGGATGACGGCTCTTTAGCCTGGAAGCCTTATAAGCCTGCTCATCCTTTAAAGAACATTTTCTATGTTTGCACTATGAAATACGCTGATAGTGTTAAGGGTGTGATTGCTTTTGAACCTCAAAAATTAAATAACATCTTAGGTCAATATTTAGCTGACCAAGGATTTACTCAATTAAGAATTGCGGAAACTGAAAAATACGCGCATGTTACGTTCTTCTTTGATGGAACCATGAATTTTGATGGGGTGGAACGTCCTGAACTTAAAGGATGTAGAAGAGTTTTAATTAACTCTCCTAAAGTTCCTACCTATGATATGCAACCAGAAATGAGTGCACCATTAGTGCTTGAAGCTTTACTTAAAGAACTAAATAAACATGATTTAGATGTTGTGATCTTAAACTTTGCTAACTGCGATATGGTTGGTCATACTGCAGTTCATGATGCTTGTGTTAAAGCGGTAGAAACTGTTGACCACTGTGTTGGTGAAATCATTAAATGGTGTGACGAAAATGGTGGAACTCTTTTAGTCACAGCAGACCACGGTAACGCCGAAGAAATCTTAGATGAAAACGGTAAACCAATGACTGCTCATACCACTAACTTAGTGCCATTCTGTATCAATAGAGTTGGCTTAAAACTTAGACAAAAAGAAGGTAAGTTAGCGGATATCGCTCCTACTATTTTAGAGTTACTTGGAGTGGAGCAACCAAAAGAAATGACAGGTGTGTCATTAATTGAAAAATAAGGAGATTATCTATGAAAGATAAAAACTTAAAATTTGAAGAATACCCATTTAGGGTACCTACTGAAAAAAGAACCATCAATAAGATGGAATCTTTAATCAAGGATTTAGAAGAATGTGGCAGTGCCCTTACCGCTAAACTTGCAGTGAAACACTGGAATAAATACATGTCTGAATTATCAACAGACGTTGGAGTTATTTCAGTTAGATATTCTTTAGATACGAGAAACAAGATCTATAAGAATGCTCAAGATCGTGTTGATGAACTTAGCCCAGTATTCTCTAAATACTCCAATGAATTTGAAAAGATTCTTTTAAAAGCAAAATATCGTAAAGATTTAGAAAAACTATACGGCAAATACCTTTTTAAGATATTTGAAAATAATCAAAAATCATTTGATCCAAAAATTATTCCTGATTTAATTGAAGAGAATAAACTCACTTCTAAATATGACGAAGTTTTAGGAACTGCCCAAATTGAATTTAGAGGACAAGTTTATAACTTATCTCAGCTTGGTAAATTCATGTCCGACAAAGATAGAGAAACTAGAAAAGAAGCTAGTATCGCTATGGACAAGTGGATGGGTGAACACGAAAAAGAAATCGGTGATATCTATGATAAATTAGTCCATTTAAGAGACGGGATGGCTAAAAAACTAGGTTATAAAAACTTCATTGAACTTGGTTATATCCGTTTAGGAAGAACCGACTATAACGCTAAGATGGTAAAAGGCTATAGAGACCAAATTAGAGAAGAAGTAGTCCCAATTGCTCAAAAACTATATAAAGCGCAAATGAAAGGCTTAGGAATTAAAGACCCACAAACATTTGACTATAATCTTAAATTTTTAAGTGGCAATCCAACTCCAGTTGGAGACTCTAAAGTCTTAGTGGGACACGCTAAAACAATGTATGAAAAGATGTCCAAAGAATCCGCTGATTTTATTAATTTAATGATTTGTAATCATTTAATGGATTTAGATGCTAGAGCAGGTAAAGCTCCTGGAGGATATTGCACTTATTTCTCTGAATATAAGACTCCATTCATCTTCTCTAACTTTAATGGCACTGAAGGGGATGTTAATGTTCTTTGTCACGAAGGAGGTCACGCTTTCCAAGCTTACCTCAGTAGTGGAATTAAAATCCCAGAATATCAAAATCCTACTTTAGAGAGCTGTGAAATTCACTCTATGAGTATGGAATTCTTCACCTGGCCATATATGAATTTATTTTTTGGTAAAGACGCCGAAAAATATAAATATTCACATTTATGTGATGCGATTGAATTCTTACCATATGGTATTACCATTGATGAATTCCAACACTGGGTCTATGAACATCCTAACGCCACTCACGAAGAAAGATGTGCTAAATATAAAGAAATTGAATCTATCAATCTCCCTCATTCTAGATATGACTATTGTCCAACTATGAATAAAGGTACTAGATGGATGAGACAATCTCATGTCTTCGGAACCCCATTCTATTACATTGATTATACTTTAGCCCAAGTAGTGGCCTTCCAATTCTTAGCGGAAGATCTTAAAAACCACGAAAAAGCTTGGAAGAAATATGTCAAACTCTGTAAATTAGGTGGAACGTTACCATTTACTGGACTATTAGAAAAAGTACATTTAAGAAATCCATTTGAAGAAGGAAATGTGAAGAAAAATATTCACCCACTTCTTAAAGTTCTTAAAGAGTTTGATATATCAAAATTCTAACATAAGAAAAGCGCAGGATTTGAATGACCTGCGCTTTTACTTTAGCTAATTGAGGCTAGATAATATTGCTTCAACTAGTCCTTTGGTTTCTATTTGATTGACCGCAAACACTCTTTTGCCCATATGATTGAGTGATGTTCCCAATGCATAGCACAATTGATCATCAATTATAATGAATCTATCGTGAAAGTTATCAATAGTGGATATGGCGACTTTTCCATATTGCGCGGTAAACTTTTGTATATCAATATTAGCCAATTTTGATTTTTTAGATTTATATACCCTCTTTTCTATATTTTGTGGTAACTCTTTTAAGAAAGATAAAGCATGTCGATCAAAATACGGGTCAATAATTATAATTTTTGTTTTTGCCATGGATAATATTTCAGATACAAATTCGAATGCATCGAAATATTCACCATTAAAGAAAATTTTTTCTTTCTCAAGTAAATATAAATTGCTTTCTTTCAGCACTTTAAGTTCTTCCTTCAACTCCATGTATTGATTATTAAGATTGATTAATCCTTTATAAAATGATGAATCATCGCATCTATCATTAATGGCGCACCCATTAATAAGATAATCTTTCAATATTTTGGTAACCCATTTTCTAAAATCAATCGCAACCTTACCTTTAATCCTATATCCGATAGCGAGAATTAAATCTAGGTTATAATGTGAAACAAAATATTGTTTATTGTCGTGAGCAGTATACAAGAAATCCTTGTGAACTGAATCCATATCTAATTCACCCTCTTCAAAAATGTTTTTAATATGGAACGATATGTTTTGTTGAGTAGTCTCAAATAGTGTGGCGATTTGCTCTTGTGTTAACCAAACAGTTTCTTCTTTGTGAGAGACGCTAACATCAAGCTTTATAGACCCATTATCATAGATAACAATATTATTATTTCCAGAATTATTGTCGGATTCCTTATTTCTTTGGCTTTTGATTATAAAATTTTCAAAAGTTCTAAAGTGTTTGCTTTTTAGTTCTTTTTCAATTTCAATAATAAAACTGTTTCCATACAATGTGATTGGTCTTGTTTTGTGAGATAAATGCAAGATAAAATCATTTTTTGATTTTTTCTCGCTGGATAAAATCACATCACTTTCGATTAGATTGTAGGTTGACTTTATAACTCGTCTAGCAGTAGCAATGCTGACATTAAAAAGTTTTGCTATCTCGTTTGCTGATAGCCAGATAGTGCCGTCTTCGACAGACACTCTCACATCTAGAGAAATATCTCCGTCAGTAAATTTAATTGTTTTAAAATTGTCCATATGGACCTCCTATTTCTATAGAAAGCAAAATAAGGATCCTTCAATCCTATCCTCATTTTTACTTTTCCATACCCAAGAAGATCCTTATGATCTTTCTACAAAAATATTATAGCATTTTATGCTATAAGAGTATAGTGTTATTTTCTAAAAAATGAAAAAAATACAGTACACTTAGTGTACTGTAGCAATCTAATGGTGCGCGGGATGAGAATCGAACTCACACATCTTGCGATATACGCCCCTCAAACGTACGCGTCTACCAGTTCCGCCACCTGCGCATTTTCAAGTTGCTTGATTATTGTAAGAAAAATAATGATAAAAGACAAGTGATTTTTAGTCTTATATTTGTTAAAATATGTATCGCTATAAAGAAGGTAAACAAAAATGAAAGAAATATTAGTGGAAACTAGTGCACGTCATATTCACGTCACTGAAGAACAATTTAAAATCTTATTTGGTGAAGATGCAAAGCTTGAAGTCAGAGCACCTTTATCTCAACCAGGACAATTTGTCTCTTTTTCTAGATTAGACATTGTTGGTCCTAAAAAGACTATTCCTAATGTCTCCATTCTTGGACCATTTAGAAAAGCTGGTCAAGTTGAAGTCTCCGCAACTGACGCTAGAACTTTAGGAGTTCCTGCAGTGGTTAGAGAGTCTGGCGATTTAGCAGGTTCCCCAGCTATTAAAATTGTTGGTCCTGCTGGAGAAGTGGAATTATCTGAAGGCTGTATCGTTGCTAAAAGACATATCCATATGACTCCAAAAGACGCTGAAGAATTTGGCGTGAAAAACGGAGAAATTGTTAAAGTTGAAGTTAATAATCCAGGAAGAAGCTTAATCTTTGGTGATGTCGTAGTGAGAGTAAGAGAAGATTTTGCTTTAGCAATGCATATCGACACTGATGAAAGTAACGCTGCTGGCTGTGCTGGAACAGTTTATGGGAGAATTGTTAAATAATGGAAACCATCCATTACTATCCTAAAGGAACTTGTTCTGTTGAGATGTTTATCGACCATCAAGATGGCATCATTCAACAAGTGAAGATTATTCGTGGTTGCCGAGGTAACACTCAAGGTTTAGCGGCTTTACTTGTGGGAATGCCACTAGAAGAAGCTTATAAACGTCTTAACGGCATTCAATGTCGAAATGGCACAAGTTGTCCAGATCAATTAGCCCAAGCTATTAAACAATACTTGAATAAATAATAATATTTATATAAGATATTAATACTTATCCAGAATCGTGATAAAAAGGATGAAAAAACACGATAGCAACTCTCGGAAGAGTAAGTGCTCTCCTTAGCAAAGTCCCAGAACTTTGATCGATAAGTTGAGAAGAAAATAACTTCTCCCAATTCTGGGGGAAGTTTTATTTTTATAGAAGGTAATCATCATGAAAGAAAAAATCTTATTTACATCCGAATCTGTCTCTGAAGGTCATCCAGACAAAGTATGCGATCAAATTAGTGACGCTGTTTTAGATGCGTGCTTAAAAGTGGATCCTAATGCCCATGTGGCGTGTGAGACTTTTGCCACAACAGATTTTATCCTTGTCGGAGGAGAAATCACTTGTAAAGAAAAAGTCGATATTCCTCAAATTGTTAAAGATGTATTAAAGAAGATTGGTTATGATAAACCTGAGTATGGATGTGATTATCACACGATTGAAATCGTTGATAAGACCAAACAACAATCGCCTGATATCAATCAAGGAGTAAATCAAAAGAAACCTGAAGATTTAGGAGCAGGTGACCAAGGGTTAATGTTTGGTTACGCCACAAATGAAACTAGTGGTTATATGCCACTAGCAATTTCTATTGCCCATAAACTTGTTAGAGATGCCTCTGAAAAACGCCACAAAGGGCTATTTAAGGGTGCTAGACCAGATATGAAGAGTCAAGTGACTATCGACTACACTGACCCTAAACATATTCGTATCGATAATATGTTAATGTCAGTTCAACATGATGAAGACGTTAATCTAGACGAATTTAAAGAATATATTCATAAGAATATTATGCAAGAAGTTGCTAAATCATTTGGTTTAAATACTGACTTTAAATATTTAATTAATCCAACCGGTAGATTTGTTTTAGGTGGACCTGCTGGAGATACTGGCTTAACTGGTAGAAAAATAATTGTCGATACCTATGGTGGCTCCGCTAATCACGGAGGAGGTGCTTTCTCTGGGAAAGACCCATCTAAAGTTGATAGAAGTGGAGCCTATATGGCCCGATATATCGCTAAAAACTTAGTGGCAGCAGGAGTTGCGGACCGCTTAGAAGTACAGCTATCTTATGCGATTGGAGTTAATTATCCATTAAGTATTGGAGTTAAAACTTTTAAAACTAGTAAATATCCAGATGAAAAGATTTTAGAAGTTATCCATAAAGTATTTGATTGTCGACCAGGAATTATTATTAAAAATTTCTCACTTAAAAAGCCATCATTTAAATATCAGGATATTTCTAATTATGGTCACTTTGGTCGTCCAGATATCGATTTGCCTTGGGAAAAACTAGATAAAGTAGACGAAATTAAAGAATTATTAAAATAATTGAATTTGATGTATTTTTTTGATTAAATATATTTGCAAATGGCTTGGGGACCTTAGTTGTCCGCGCCGATGTAGGATGACTTGTTCATCTGATGGCGGAGCCATTTTTTTTATACACTTGACCTAATATTATATAAAGAATGAAAAATTTAAAAGCAAATATAAAACAACGTCTATTAACTAAGTTAATAATATTATTTAGATTATAAAAGTTATTCATTAGTCCTATCAAAATAGGACTGGAAATTGTATAATAAAAGTGTCTAAAAATCCTATTTCAGTGATTTGGAAAGGAGCTAAATATCATGAAATATGTAATTACTGGTAAAAACATTGGAGTTACCGAAGGTATTTCTAATGCTTTACAAACAAAACTTGCCAAGATGGACAAGTACTTCCTTATTAACGACGAAGTTGAATGTCGTTGTGTTGTTTCTGCTCATAAAGAAGCACAAAAAGTGGAAGTTACAATCTTTTTACCTTCCATGCCTTTAAGAGCGGAAGTTGAGCATCAAGATTTATACGCTGCAATCGATTTAGTGGTGGATAAGCTTGAAGGTCAAATGAGAAAAATTAAAACTAGAATGGATAGAAGTAATGGCCGTATCTCTTTAGGCAAAGCCATTAACTTTGAAGAAATCAAAGACGAAAAGAGAAACGAAGAAGAAGATGTAGTGGTCCGCACTAAATCTTACTATTTACAACCTATGTCTATTGAAGAAGCCATTACTAGAATGGAAGCTTTAGGACATGACTTCTTTGTTTATTTAGATGAAGAAGATGACCGTATCTCTACTGTCTATATTAGAAAAGACGGAGGATATGGAGTCATTCAAGCAGAGAATCCTATTAAATAATTATTATTTTTAATAATAAAAAAAGGTCTTAGTTCAAATCGCTAAGACCTTTTAAATTTTGTTAATATCAATAGACGTAATAAACGCAGAATTGCATAACGTAATCAGAGCCATCTAGGTATGTACCGATTTGCACTTCTATGGAATTTGCTTCATCAACATAGGTAGTGAAATATCCATCATCGCCATTATCCCATTGTCCAGCGGTAGGAGCTTCAGATTCTTCTAAGTAATCTGGTAGATAAGTAATTGCTTCAAGACAAGTTTCTTCTAAAGAAGTAGCGCCATCTAATACACAACCAATATAAGCGTCGTCTTGTTCCCATTCAATATCGCTGGAAGTTAAGCTTAAATTTGTGGCAATATCATTCGCAACACTTGCAACAGTTCTTTCATCTCCTGGATCAACTGGACCTACTGGGGTACTTCCTCCACCTGAGAATGTCCCTGTAACTTTCATTTCAGTAATACGGATTTGGCCTTTACTGCCTAATGTAAACGTAATTTTGCTGGCGCTACCAGACCAAATTGTTCCATTAAGGGTGCCAACACTTGGGCTCATTGTCTGACTGTCTTTAATTGTATATGTAAATTCAATTTTAGTGATTTCACTTGCTGATAGAGTTAAAGTATTTAAAGCGTATAATCTTAGAGATTTATCTTCTGCATCGGTTCCTTCCCAATATTTTGGAGCAGCAGACTGATTTTCTCCTTGTTCTGCTTTTATTGTTAATCCAGGATCAGCAGTGACTGTAGGATTTTCTTGTCCGCTTTTCCATCCCATTTTAGGCATTTCAAAAGTAAAAGTTCCAGTAACTGGTCCTGATGTTCCTTGGCCAGAATCATTACCACACCCTGTTAGGAGCAGCCCCATTAATACTGGTAATAAGAATAGTTTTTTCATAAAGTTTGTTCCCCCTCTTAATCTAATATTAAGTATATTTTTAAAATGTTCACCTGTAAATAATTGATAAAACTTTTATGTAGTTTTATTTAACTTGTGTATAATATTAGCAGTCTCAATATATTAGAAGTTAATTGTCCGTAGGTGAAGTTAATCTTCCCTAATGTATTGAAGGAGGCTATATCAATGAAAAACATTAATCAATACAATTTTGATATCATTCACGTTGCTACACATTTAAGAGACACTCTTGAATATGTTTTACCACGTGAACATGATGAGAAGGTTTATAACCAAAGAAAAGAAGTTTTAACCAAAGGTTTATCTAAAGAAACCCCACTTGGAAAATTCTTAGAAGCTAACAAAGATAAGTTCACAGAATTATTAAAGAATTATGATGAACTTTTAGAAGAAGTTTATGGCGATAATTCCACAATTTTAATGAAAACCGCTGAAGGAAAAATTAGGGTGGATCATTCTCAACATTTAAGAATCTATGAATTAGTGACATCGATGATGGAACCAATTAGAGATGTGATTTATTTCCATGTTAATTTAGCGAGAAAACAAAATGAGAACGAACCAGTTATTGAAGAATTAATGCCTTATGATGATAGACAATATCGTTTATTTGCTTATTTATTAATGATGCAAGACTTCCAAAAATCATTCTTTGAATTTCAAAAAGTGATGGGTGAAGCAGGAGGAAAACCAACTCCACAATCTAACTTTATCGTTCAAAATGAATTAGCAAAATATGCGAGAATGTTAAGAAACATTAGAGAACACACAAGATTCACTGATAATGAAACATTAGATGTTTTAGATAAGTGTTTACAAGTTGTGGAAATGTCTGAAGGTAGAAGAGATAGAAGAGATAATAGAAACTTCCCAGACCTATTTAAAGAAGCTTTAGATGGAGTAAACGCTAAATTCACATTAAACGGACCAAAATGGCAAGAGAAGTTCAATAAAGCACTTCAAGAAATGCTTGCGGATATCCGTAATAACTCTTCCGCTAAAGCGTAATTATTAATTTGGAGACTAAACTATGAAGAAAAAACTCAAACAACTTTCTTTATTTGAAATAATCGCCTATTCCGTATTGCTATTATTGGGATTATGGGGATTAGTTTATACTTTATTAGGTTTTATTTGTGAGTTCTTAAGTATTAATAGTGGACTTAGATATGCGAATAATTATGTAAGAAATGTATTTGGAACTAACTTCCTTGCATGTGGCTTAATTGTTCTTGGTGTTAGTGTGGTTGCTGCTATTATCGTTTTATTAGTCAACGCTAAGAAAAGCGATCGTGACTTTGAAAAAGCTCAAAGAAGAGCGGCTAGACTTAAGAAAAGACCTGAAGAAGAAGTTGTTGATGTTTCTTCAGAAAAAGTTGAGGTCAATGGATAAGAGGTTAAAAACCTCTTTTTCTTAATTAATATGGTTATTGTTATTACCGGTGGTAGCAGTGGAATCGGCCTAGAAACCGCTAGGCTATTTTCTAATTGTCCTGATAATATCGTTTACGTTTTAAATAGAAGAGAAATAAAAGAAAATAACATTCATTGGATTAAATGTGATTTATCAGATGTTAGTTCAATTAAATCCGCTATTGAGTTAATAACAAAGAAACACAAAATAATTAACTTGTTAATTAATAATGCGGGAATGGGTATTTCTGGAGCGGTGGAATATCACACTGAAGAAGAAATAAAAAAGATTATTGATGTTAATTTATTAGGTTTAATTAATGTTACTAGATTATCTCTTCCATATATGACTAAGGGAAGCAAGATCATGAATATCTCAAGTGTTGCTGGCCCTATTTCTATTCCTTTTCAAACAATGTATTCTGTCTCTAAAGCAGGTGTATTAGCCTTTTCTAATGGTTTAAGAAATGAACTTAGACCTTTAGATATAAAAGTGACTTCTATTTTACCTGGAGACACTAAAACCGGCTTTACTGCTTCTAGAGAAAAAAGTGTAGATAATGGTAGATATGGAGATCATATTTCTAAATCGGTTTCCAAAATGGAAAAAGATGAATCTAGTGGGGTACCTGCTTATAAAGTCGCTAAAAAAATATATAAAGTGAGCAAAAAGAAAAACCCAAATACATATTACGCAGTGGGCTTATCTTATAGATTTTTAGTGTTCCTTTCACGTATCTTACCAAAAAGACTCGTGAACTGGATTATATTTAAGATTTACGGCTAATCCGCAAAGTCGAAATCTAATACAACAAAGAATTGATAATTTTTATGAAGTTCGCTTAATTCCTTAACAAGCGAATTTTTTATTTCTTCTTGATTTGGCGCTTCATAATCAATAATTAAATCAAATGAGACAACATTAGTTTCAACATCAACATAGAAGCCGTGCACTTGTTTAATTGCAGGATAATTTTTCACAAGGCGATATAAGTCTTCTCTTATAGCCTTTACTTCTGGTACAGAAGAGTTGGTGGCGTAGATTCCTACTGTTAAAATTACTCCAAATTTTTCATAGGCTGCTAAAGAGATTTTTCTAGTTAAAGGATGAATTTCTTTTGCGGTTAAATCATCTCTAACTTCAATATGAATGGAGCCAATTGATCGATTAGGTCCATAATCATTTAAGATTAAATCATAAGAACCAATAACTTCTGGAAAGGAATTTACTAATTGTTTAATCCCTAGAGCAATTTCTCTTTCGGCGCGTTTGCCAACAATACTGCTAATGGCGTTAAGTAAGAACTCAATACCGCTTTTAATGATAAATAAACCAATTAAGATACCTAAGTATCCTTCAATATGGACTCCAGCATACATTGCAACTATTGCGCCTATTAAGGTAGATAGTGATAACAAAGCATCAAATAAGGCATCTACTCCAGAAGCTTTTAAGGCATCGCTTTTTGTTTTTTTGCCCATCATTCTAAAGAATAATCCAAGAGCGAGTTTAAATAAGATGGCGACACTGATAACAATTAAACTGATATAAGTATAATTAGCTTGTGTTTTACTAATTAAAGAACTAATTGATTCATATATTGCGGTGCCACCAGCAATTAAAACAATGATAGCGACTATTAAAGTAGTGACATATTCAATTCTGCCATGTCCATAAGGATGGTCTTTATCTGGTTTTTTAGTAGATAATTTAGTGCCAATTACAGTAACAATACTACTTAAAGCATCAGTTAAGTTATTAATCGCATCTAAGATAATAGAAATAGATCCTGCGATTATACCAATTGTGGCTTTAGCGGCAACTAATAAAACATTACCTAAAATGCCAATTATACTTGTTCTAATGATTAGTTTTTCTCTATTCATCTTTAAAACCTTCTAAGACTTTATATAGTAAGCGATATAACTCCTTAGCCTCTTCTGGACTAAGTTTTACTTCTTTAGCAATTTGAGGCGGAATCTCATATGCTTCTTTTTTTAATTCTAATCCTTTATTAGTTAAAGAGATAATTAATTCTCGATTATCACTTGGTAAAGCTTTTTTAGATATATATCCTTTAACTAATAATTTATTAAGTAAAGGAGTAAGAGTGCCGCTATCTAGATAGAGTTTTTCTCCGATTTCTTTAACAGAAACATGGTCTTTTTCCCAAAGAACCATCAAAACTATATACTGAGTATATGTGATATCTAATTTATCTAAAAACGGTTTATATTTCCTAGTGATCTCTTTTCCAGAGGCATATAAAGGAAAACATAACTGATTAGATAATTTTAAAGTATCGTCAGGATTAAATTCCTTCATTATTTCGCTAAAGCTTCCTTAATCTTTTCTTCGAATTTAAATGGTTTTTCAGTTGGCTCAAATCTTCCTAATACTTCGCCTTCTCTAGAAACTAAGAATTTAGTGAAGTTCCATTTCACTTTCTTATATTTGCCTTTTTCGTTTTGAGAACATAAATAAGTAAATAATGGTTCAGCATTATCACCTTTAACATCAACTTTCTTAAATCTTGGGAATTTAGTGTTGAACTTTAAAGAGCAGATTTGATTAATTTCTTCATCGCTATGAGGTGCTTGATGGAAGAATTGATTACATGGGAAATCTAAAACTTCAAAACCTTGTTCGTGATATTTCTCATATAAAGCCTCTAATTCTTCATATTGTGGGGTAAAACCACACTTGGTAGCAGTGTTAACAATTAATAACACTTTACCCTTATATTGGCTTAAGGAGACGTCTTCTCCCTTTTGACTTTTAACTACAAATTCGTGAACTGACATAACTATATCCTCCCATTCACTAAATAAATTGTATACAATCTAATTTTTGTTGTAAAGCGCGAATTGACTTTTCTTATATAATAGTGGAGATGACTAAGAAAAAATATTTATCAAAAATTGAAGACCTATCTAATAGAAAAATAGTGCTTACTGGTGGGACATCTGGTATTGGACTGTCCTTTTTTAAATATTTAGTTAGTAAAAACGCTTTTGTGATTTTGCTTGTTAGAAACATCAAAAAAGCTGAAACCATAGTAAAGGAATTAAATTATTCAAATATTGATATTATTGAGTATGACCAATCTTCATATTCCTCTATTAAAAAAGGAATAGACACTCTTTTAGAAAAATATCCTAGTGTGGATTCAATTGTTTTAAACGCTGGAGTGATGAGCAGAACTAAAGAATTAATGGAAGGCCACCCATATAGCATTAGTGTGAATTATTATGGTGTTAGATATTTTATCGAATATATTGCTCCTAAATTGACTGCTAAAACAAAAATTATTGTTCAAGGCTCCTTAGTAGCGGGTTTCCATTTAAATAAAAAGACCAATATAGATAGTAATGACTTTAAAACATTTAAGGAATATAACATATCGAAAATGTGTGTGGAGGCGTACACCTATAAATTAATGAAAGAAAAGCCATATTCTAATATTGATTTTGTTTTAACTGAACCAGGAATTACATCTACTAGTATTACTAGAGATTTAGATTCATTTTTAAAACATGTCGGCAAGGTCTTTGTTTCTACCTTCTTCCATAGTGTAGATAAAGCCTCTTTAACTCTTCTGGAAGCAGTTTCTTCTAAAGCCACTCATGGTAGCTATATTGTGCCTAGAGGCCTATTTACAATATCTGGCTATCCTAAGTATAAAAAATTCCCTCATAAACGGGAGAGGGAATATTTAATTAAATAGTATATTTAATTTTTCTAATTCTTCGTTATATTTTTTTGGCTCTTTTAAGAAGATGATATTTGCTTTAGGAAAGATCTTTTTAATTTTCTTTTCGGCTTTTTTACCAGTACCGCTACCAGAATAAAGCACAAATGTTAATTTCTTATTAGTGAAGTCTGTTTCTTTTAATATTGAGTTTGTGGTTGGGTTTAATCTAGCATTCCAAATTGGTCCACCAACAACAATCTCTTCGTAGTTTGAGATGTCGTTATTATAATCTACTAACTTTCCTTTTGAATGAATGCTCGCTCTAAATCCACCTACCATCATTGACCAGAAAAATGATTTTGGCATCTTTTTCTTTTCTCTCACTTTTCGCAAATCATATTCGTGAGATTTAAAGATGTCAGAAACAATTTCTCCATTTCCCGTATAAGAACAATATAGGAATAACTTTTTCATACCTACATAATAATGATTTTATTTCTTTAATAAAACTATTTATTTTTCGATTTAATCTCGTATAATGTATGTCTTATGGATAAAAAAAGACACTTTAATACAAGAATGATCGCTACTACAGGAATGTTATTAGCGCTTGAAATTGTTTTACAAATTATTGGAAACTACGTCGTTATTCCTGGTGGCTTTGCTAATTTAAATTTCTCTCTAATTTTTATTGCTTTAGGCGCAATACTTTATGGGCCTATTGTAGGAGGTTTACTTGGACTAGTTTCAGGCATTTTAACTTTATTTTCTCCTAGCACAATGTCTGTCTTCTTTTCTATTAGCCCAGCAGGGACAATATTAGCCTGCTTATTAAAAACTACAATTGCAGGAGTGGTAGCAGGAATTATTTCTAAATTATTAAAGAAGAATCATGACTTATTGTCTTCTATTTTAGCGTCAATTGTTGTTCCTATTTTAAATACAGGAATATTTGCCTTATTCACTATCATATTTTTTAAACCTCTATTAGCAGGGATTAACCCTGATAGTATGGCAGCAGCCTTATTTTTAGGATTAATAGGATTTAATTTTATATTTGAAGTGATTGTCACTGTGATCGTTGCGCCAAGCCTTTATAAAATACTTTTACAAGTTAACTCTAAGAACAAGGAAATAGATTAATTTTCTTTTAATTTATACACGCGCATTAACAAAAATTTTTATATTTTTTGGCTTTTGACGGCTTATAAAAGTGACAAATTTATAATAAATTTTCTTTAATTCATTAATGAATTACTAATTTTACAAAAAAATTGAATTCCTTTTTTGCGTGTGCTAATATTTACCCAAATTTATATTTTTCTTGAAAGGAGGAAAATAACATGAAGTACAAAAAGTTTGCACTTCTTGCACTCGCAGCCGGGATGATCGTTGGTTGTGGAGAACGTCCTTCCGCGCCTGATTGGAGTGCAGAATTTAAAACATTTGTAAGTCAAAACTTCCATAATCTTTCTGTCCCATATTTCGGATCAGCTGAATTAGGTAGTTTTACTTACGCAGTTCACGAAGAAGGATACGCTGAAATCTTTGGTGGCGAATTAGAGTCGACAGAACCTATTAAAGCTGCTGCTGAATTCTTAGAAGAAAAAGGATTTGTTGATTTATACGGCGCTTATCGTAATGATCCAGCATATGCTCAATACGCGAGCAAGTTTGAATGGTCTTATCCAATGGAATACAGATTTGAACCGGAAAACGTTGGTCCTAGATACATTCGTATTGGTTTATCAGGTAAGTTACCTGATCCAAACAGAGAAGAAGAACCAGCAGAACCAGCAAGATCATTCTACGCTCAAGTATTTGATCCATATTATTATTCTTGGTTTGATTCTTATTCAACCGAATTAATCTCTTTCGCCTTTGGACAAAAAACTGGTGACAGAACATATAAGGAAGATGAAACAATTTACGAAGAACTCGTTCCTTATTCAGGTCAAGCTACTTATGAATCCAGTGGACTCTATGTTTCTGATATTGATGACGCTATTGAAGAAGTCGAAGAAAAAGGCTACCTCAAATTCAGGATGCAAGATGTTATTCGCGAAGAATTAGATGCCTATGCCGAAAGCTTAAAAGAAGCCGAAGAAGATGCTTGGACAGTCTATACTTATGAAGAACATGAATTAGAACCAGGTTACCTTGGACGTTTATACAAATTAGTTTCCCCAAGCAAATATTTCACAATCGATGTTTATTTTGCTGAAGGTGAAGCAATGTTCAAAGTTGCAAAAGCTGCTGCTTCTATTCCACAAGTCATTAAAGATATGGAACCAGCTTTATTTGCAAGTAATGAAGTTACTGCATTTGATTTTGATTACGAAGAAGATGAAGAAACAGGTGCTTCTGCATATTCTTATTTAGAATTATCCGAAGAAGCTGCTTCTCCAACTGGAGCCTCTTTACTTTCTGCATCTGCTGCTTATAACGGATTAGTTGCTGATGAAAATTTAAACGCTGTTGAAGTAGTTGAATTTGGTCTCTTAAGTGCTGCTGAAGCTCAAGGTGTCTTAGATGTTAAAGATAATAAAGTTGTCGTCTATGCAGATTATAAAATGTCTGGCATTGTCCAAACCGAAACAGGTTATGCAATTAATTATTACTTCTTCTGGGGTATCGAAGTTAGTGCTTGGCCAACTTATCCAAGTGAATTAACTGATGCCTTCCTTACCGCTTCTGGTGCTACAAACATTCACCAATTCTTTGAACAAGAAGATGGTTCATTCATGTTTGGTACTGATGTTGAAAGTGAAGCTGATGTTGTTGCTGTCTTTAATGCTATTAAGTCTTTAGAAGGCGCAGAAGTCTTATCTGACTATGAAAATGGTATTGGTAGAGTCAAAGTTAGCGATACCAAAATGGCAGTTGTTGAATTAATTTCTGAAACTTCTGAATCTGAAACCGGTGAAGAAGAAACTTCTTATGGATATTATGTTACCTTAACTGACATTCCTAACTTCCCAGCTCAAGTAGTCACTATTGCTGAAGCAATTGGTGTTTCCAAATTTGAATTTGTTGAGGACGCTGAAATTGAAGGTGCTTGGATTATTCCAGAAAATAAAGAGGACGAAACTCTTTGGGCTACTGAAAAGGCCAACTTAGGCGCTCTTCTTGAAGCATTAAAAGCCATTCCTGGTATTGAATTTAATGATCCACAAATTCGAGATGAAGATGATGAATATTGGGGTAGTTACTACGTTGCTGGTTTATTAGACGGCAAATTAGTCATCCTCCAATCTGTTAGAGTGGGCAAGGATGAAAATTTGAACGGCTATTATTCCGCTCAAATCATTGTTTGTGATCCAAAAGAAGCTGATCCAGCTGTCTTAGCCTTTATGCAAGCTGTTGCTACTGCTGCTGGACTTGAAGTTGAATTTAGCCAAATTGATGGTAATTATTACTTCTCTGAAGAATATCCAGAGTCAATTACAGGAACAATGAAGGAATATGTTGAAGGTGTTGTTGCCGCTTTAGAAGTTGCATGCCCAGATGCTGAATATACCACTTCTATTGAAGAAGATGAATATGGTGATTATCATTTAACAATCGTATTTGGTGTTTATACAATCGAACTCTCAATTGAAGATTGGACATCATATCTTGGCTATTATGACATTTATGTAGATGTCGCTGTAGCTGAAGACTAATAATAACCAAAATCATATTGATTAAATAAATTGGCTAGAAGGCCACAACCTTCTGGCCTTTTTTATGCTTAAAACTTTTGATATATTCTCAACTTCTATTATTTTTCTTTTACTAACTTGTATTATATAGATATAATATACAAGCGTTTTAAACGCAAAAATGTTGAAAAAATGATTGAAATAGTTGAAGCTAAAAATAAAAAACAAATGAAGCTATTTGCGACTTTCCCAGTGAAGTTATATAGCAAATGCAAATACTATGTTCCTAGTATTGTAGAAGATGAAATGGTTATTCAAGATGAATCCAAGAACTTTTCAAAAGGTACTAGTGACTGTAAATGCTTTTTAGCGTATAAAGACGGTAAGTTAGTGGGTAGAATATGCGGAATTATCAATCACGAATCTAATAAAAAGTTCAATGAGAAATGTATCCGCTTTAATCGTATTGATTTTATAGATGATTTAGAAGTCGCTAAAGCATTAATTCAAGCGGTGATGGATTATGGAAGAAAAAACGGATTAGACACGATTCACGGCCCTTGGGGATTCAATGACACTGATAGAGAAGGAATGTTAACCGAAGGATTTGATAAAATATCAAATTACGCGACTAATTATTCTTATCCATATTATATAAAGATTATGGAATCTCTTGGCTTTGTAAAAGAAAGCGAATGGGTGGAATTTCAATTTGATATTAATCACACTGACCCAAGATTCCACGATATTGCTGAACAGTTACGTGAACAAGGTTATCGTGATTTATGCGACACACTTTCCATTAAAAAGATTATTAAAGAGTACGGAGATAAAATCTTTGAATGCTATAACAGAAGTTATGCGGCTTTAGATAACTTTGTTCCTGTTGAAGGAGAATCTAAAAAAGCAACCTTAAAACAATTTGGCACTATCTTAAATAAAAACTATTTCTCTGTTATTGTTGATAAATATGATAATGTCGTGGCTTTTGGTGTTGGTTTACCATTTATTGGTAAAGTATTAAGAAACGCCAAGGGAAGAATGTTTAGAGCGGCTATTCCTTTACTTTTAACTATTAAAAACCCTAAAGCAGTGGAACTCGCTTTAATTGGGGTTGATCCAATTTATCGAAACTATGGCGTCCATGCTTTAGTGGTGGACCGCTTCATTAATTCGTTTAAGAAACATCATATTACTGAAATCTTTATGGATCCGGTCTTAACCACGAATAGTAAAATGCTTCAAACCTGGAAAGGGATGGAAAAAACTGTTCGTCAAAGAAGACAAACATTTAAAAGACCAATTGGAGACTTATAAAAAGGGGCTGTTAAGAAACCTATGAGGTGACTTAGCCCCTTTTAATTTATGAAAAATAGGTGAAATCGCAAGAAATCACCTATTTTTGTTACAAT
>CACXNV010000003.1 GCA_902769185.1 uncultured Erysipelotrichaceae bacterium
GAACATACATGTACAGTTTTTATGTACCAGATGAAACCGATTATAAAAAAGTATTAAGAGGTAATCCTTTGTCTTGTTTAACTACCATGTATGATAGAAGTGTCATAGGTGATTTATATTTTGATGAAACATATAACCGTCATGAAGACTACATCTTCTGGTTAACAATATTAAAAAGAGGAATAGTGGCTAAAGGTAATCATAATGTTTTAGCAACTTATGTTATTCACTCTAATAAAAGAACTCTAATAAATCTAAATTAGTTAAATCTATGTATCGTGCATATCATGAATCACAGGAATTTAATTGGTTGAAGAGTCGGATATTTGTATTTAGATATGCATTATATAGTTACAAGAATGTTAAGCAACTTAAACTTAAAATACAGTTCGTTGTTTACATATTTTTAAAAGGTATTCTTGTAAAAATTAGAAATAACAGTATTAGACAAGATAATCTATGGAATAATAACTTAAAAATACTGTCCCAAAACTATTGACTTATGTCCCAATTTTAACTATTATAAATACGTTACAAGGTAAGAGTATGAAAAAGAAAGATGTTGTAAATCTAATTAGGTTTCATAATGAAGGCGATGAAACTGGTTTTAATAAACAAGCAATGCAAATTGCAGATGATTTTTATGATAGTGGCGATGTTGAATTATCACGATATATTTACAGCCTTTTGTCTGATGCCTCCACTATTGTTCCTCAAGAAGATACAACAAAACATATTGGTGCTTTGCAACTTTTTAAAATTGAAAGCGAACCTCTATACTTGCCTCAACAAATTAAAAATAACTTAATTGGTATTGTTAACGCTGTTAAAAGAAATATTGGTCTTAATACTTTTTTATTTTATGGGCATCCAGGAACTGGAAAAACAGAAGCCTCATTTAATATTGCTAGATTATTAAAGAGAAGACTTTGGAAGGTCAACATTTCGCAACTTATAGATTCTCATTTAGGAGAGACTAGCAAAAATATTAATAATTTATTTGAATCGATTAATTCTTACCCATTTAAAAAAACGATGCTTGTTTTATTTGATGAAATTGATGCGCTCGCTCTAAGAAGAGACGACTCTAGAGATTTAAGAGAAATGGCAAGGGCGACTACAGAGTTATTTAAAGGTTTAGATGGACTTGATAAAGATGTTGTCCTAATTGCTACAACAAATATGTATAAGCAATTAGATTCTGCTCTTGTTAGAAGATTTGTATCAAAAGTGAGTTTTGATTGCTACAGCAGAGAAGAATTGATAGATATTGGACTGAAATTGTATAGATTTTATTTAAATAAGATTGATGGTATTTCAAATGATGAAAGAATCGTTTACAAGATTCTTAATTCAATAGAAAAAATGCCATACCCCGGTGAATTGAAAAACATTATCAAATCTTCTTTAGCTTTTTCAAATATTGATGAACCACATGACTATTTAAAAAGGCTTATTGTTGAATTAGATCCTGAATGTGATCTTAGTGATGCCCTGAATTTAAAGGAAAAATTTGATTTTTCAACACGTGACATCGAACTAATTACAGGCGTTTCTAAATCAGAAGTTGCAAGGAGGATTAAAAATGGATAGTAGACACAATCCTTCGTTATTGGTCGATGTACCTTTTGAAAAAGACAGAGTTGATGGTGGTTTTTCTACCCCTAAATTGGAATGTGATTGTGTCACATCATCAGATATCGATTATTTAATTAATCAGCTAGGCATTATTAGAAACTACTATGACAATAAGACGATTTTAGAAGGCGTCATTATATCTATAAGATATAAAAGAGTGGCTCCAAAATCGAGCAGAGTAAGTAGATTGCTTTGTCATTTTAAAAGTTCATATGATACGACCATTGGTGCAAAATATGAAGAGAAATATGTTGGTGACAAAATCACTTATAATCATGTATTAACTCATTTTGTTTCCAAACTAGAACTGTTAGAAACAATTAGCGAATTAAAAGATGCAAAAAAGATATTGGATGATTGTTATAACGGCAAGTTCCTTGCAGGATATTTAGACAAAGGATGCAGAGAGCAACAATCTTCTTATTTTAAAAACAAACAAATTTGTAAAACCGTTTTCTATAAAATAATGTGCGACATATCGTACATACGTGATTTCTTTGTCTTATTGCCAACTGCAGAAAAAAAGAAAAAAAATGAAGTTCTTGTTACTTTTTTCCCGGTTCCTGATCTTAATATTGAACTTTTTTTAAGATCCATAAATGTTAACGGAAGACTTAAAATACTTGATAAAAACAACGCTATTTTAACTAGCGAACAATATCAACTGTTATATGATAATGCTCCATATATGATTTGTATGGAAAATGATGATTTTTCAAATTTTGAATTTGATGAATATGAGAAAATAGATGTTCCTGTTGGAAGAACTCTTCCGCCTCCTGATGATTCAATTCCTTTCATAGGGGTTTTTGATACAATTATCGAAAGAAATTCATATCTCTCTAGTTATATTAAATATGAAAATCTTGTTTCGGAGCATTATTATGATGATTCAGATAACTATGTCCATGGCACTAGGGTTGATTCTATTTTAATCGAAGGGAATAGATTGAATCCTAAATATGAAGATGATTGTGGCTTATTTAAAGTCCTTCATTTTGGTGTAGGTGGTAAAGGAAAGATTGAGATTGATATTTTGTTTAAGGCAATAGAAGAAAAAGTTAAAGAATATTGTTCTACTGTTAAAGTGTGGAATTTATCATTAGGCGACGAACTCGGCGTCCACCCTAATTATGTTTCTCTTCTTGGAGCTAAAATTGACGAAATTAGCAAAAAGTATAATGTTTTATTCGTTGTTGCAGGAACAAATATATCAAAAAAATATAATGATATAATTATTGGTTCGCCTGCAGATTCATTTAATTCTATTGTCGTGAATTCCGTGAAAAGTGTTGAAAATCCTATCCCTGCAAGTTATTCAAGAAGAGGGCCGATATTAACATTCTTTCAAAAACCTGACATTGCTTATTACGGTGGAGATGACGGTGAGGAGTTGAACTGCTATAGTCCTAATTTTGATTATTTTTGCAAAGGAACTTCGTATGCTGCTCCTTTCATTGCACGTAAAGCTGCTTATTTAATTCATAAAGCACATTTTCCTGTCGAATGTGCGAAAGCTTTGATAATAGATTCGGCTTTTGGTTGGAGAAGAAAATATAAAGATTCAGATGCTCTTTATGTTGGGTATGGTATTCCAGCTATTTCAATCAAAGAAATAATTGGCTCTAAAAAAGATGAGATTAAAATGATTATTTACGGAAAGACTTTAGAACAAAACACATTAGTTCATGATATTCCAATTTTATTAGATGCTAACAATAAATTTAATTATGCAGCAAAATTAATCTTTTGTTATTTTGTTGATGGAAGCAGAAATA
Source organism: uncultured Erysipelotrichaceae bacterium (assembly GCA_902769185.1). GTDB lineage: Bacteria > Bacillota_I > Bacilli_A > RFN20 > CAG-826 > UBA2450. Next base: position 3,417 of record CACXNV010000003.1, read on the forward strand.
AAGGCGTGGATTATTCAGACCAAGAGATATCGGTAAAGTTCGGGTTAGCAAGAAGACATTTTAACGGCAAAGACAAGCGGTATCATTATATTGTTGACTCAATAAATAAAGATAAACAAGGAATGTCGTCTGGTTCTATTACCGAACGAAATGCAATTGGAGATTTTGGAAAATGGAACAATACAAAGGTTTTAGTAGAAGGACCTATGCAACAAAGGAGATCAAAGAAATATGATATCGATATTCCTCTTTGGGGGATACATGTACAGCATTTAAAAAGATTTGGATCGATCAGCAAATGTATGTGGACAAACACGCCTGATGAAGTTTCTGTAAGGTTTGGTCTTGTCGCGACTTTCAAAACTATAGATGGAACAGATGCTGATTTAACCGAATATGTCAGAAAACTAAGATCAAATTCAAACTATAGAGTGAGGGAAATTGATTTTGATATCGAAAATGATATTTCAGTAGTGGAAAGTGAAACCCTTGTATTTGAATAAATTGATTAAGAATAATTAAAATTAGAGCATTTCAACGTTTGAAAACATCAAGGAAGGAGTAAAAAATGAAAAAATATTTGAGAATCGCAATAGCATTAAATGGCGCTACATCTAATAGTTTTAATACAGTTCTATCTCACCTTGTTTCTTATGTAATTTTTAATAGCAAGAGTCCACAAATGAATTTGACCGAAATATCTAAGGCAGTATATGAAATGACAGATCTTCGATTCGGGGAGAACGAAATATCATGCGCCATCAAAAAGGGTAAAGATGCGTTTGTGCAATTAAATAATAAATATTCGATCAGCCCAAAAGAGAGAAATAAGCATATTAAAGCGGAGAAAGAATTTGATTTAACATCGTATGTTAGTAACTTTTTATTACACATCAAAGGATCGGAAGCCGAAACCTCAAAGATAAAAGATTTGCTTATGAATTTTTTCTATTTATTGTTTGACAGCAATAAAGACGACCTATTAGCACTTTTATCATCAAAATATTATGACATGACAAATGCTACAAAAACTTTTTCAAATCAGGAAAAAGAAATTATTATTTCATTTTTGGAATGGGAAAATTTAGATAAAGATAAGGTTGTATATAATATTATTAAATCGGCATATGAATATTGTATATTAACTTTAAAAGAAGACATTAACGAGTCTGTTTTTCTTTCGAAAAAATTCTATCTAGACACAAATGTTATTTTTTCTTTGATTGGTATTAATGGCGACGATAAAAAAGAGGCAACCGAATCCTTTGTTTCAAAATGCAAAGAAATGAAGTCACAAATTTGGTATACCGAAAAAACATTATCTGAATGCAAGAATACATTATCGTCAATTATTGATCGAGTTGAAAGATTGGTAAAAGGACAAGATTATTTTACATCAGATAACTTCCGTAGCACTTTTAGAAATAGTAGTATTTCAATTGTATACAATATGTATCTGAATTGGTCGTATAAATCAACGAATAGAAGCGGAGACTTCCCGAGATTTAGGTTATATATGGATGAGTTATTAACAGAAAAATTGAATTTGATGAATTATGCTCCAATACCTTCTGAAATTATGCAAAACAATGACTTAATTGAATCAAAATCATCAAGTCTGTCTGCTTATAAATGCAAGAAGGAAAAACATTTTACTGAAAGTTCAATTGTAACTGATGTAATTAATTACTTGTATGTTGAAAATATTCGAAATAAAAATTCAATAAATTTGACTAATCAAAAATCATTTTTTATTTCGATGGATAATGCGTTTATTTCTTGGGCAGCAGAAAACAGAGGAGATTATACATCGCTAATTGTCCACCCCAACATTATGTACTCTATTTTATTGAAATTTACGAATCGAACAAAAAATGACTACCGATCATTTAATAATTTTATTTCATTAGGAATTTATTCTGACTCTGATTTGTTTGGTGATTTAAAATTTAAAGAAGAAATCGTTAAGATCATTAATGATTTAGATGAACCTTCAAATGTTAAAAGTAAGATTTTATACATATCAAATAATATGTTAAGTAATAACGGAGAGTTTGATTCTCGCTGCTCGAGCGTAGAACCTGTTGAAGTTGTTGAGAAATCAAAAGCATATTTTTACAATGAATTAAATAAAAAGAATGAGAAAGAAAAGCAAGAATTAATTACGCATTACACACAAGAAATTGAGAGTATTAAAATCGGCAATCAAAAAACACTAGAAGAGACCGCTGAACAAAAATATAAAGAGGGAGCGAATAATTTGCTTTTGCAAATTTCAACAAAAAAAGCACGAATCAAATCTATTAGAAACAGAATTGTAAGATGGCTTTTATTTATAGCTTTGTTGGCCGGTGTGATTACTGCTGTCATTTTTGGGATATTGTTTTTTGTTAATGAAGGTGTGAATTCGGTTGTAGCATGGATATCTCTTGTCTCTGGAATTATTGGCATAATTTGTAGTGTGGTTATTCCGCTTTTTAAAAGAATTAAGACACCGTTATTCAAATTATTAGAAAGAATGTTGCCTATTGATACAAAAAAATTAGCTATTAAATATTATGAACAGCTAAAAAATGATTATAAATGATATATGTTTAAGATTTTATTGCAGTTATTTGACAAAGTCATAAATTCATTATCTTGTACAGTGAATTTCTACTTGAAATTTCATGCAAACATCATAAATATTTTAAATTAATATGTTCGTGTCCATTTGGTGGACCCTAAAAGATTTAAAGTATCTAAACGCATATTCTTATCTTTAGTTATTATCTTTAATAGATTTATAAATACATATTCTTGTTTTTATAAAGACACTAAGAAAGATTTAATAACTTGGTAACTAATATATTTGTAGAAATAGTTAATAACATTGTTTAAGAAACAGAAGAAATACTTTTGTTGTTTAACTATTAAGGCATTCTTTAACTTTAACCATTTCCATATTCCATAGGGAAAATAAATAATCTACAATATGTAGATATGGAAGTAGCAAAAAAGAAAAGATTTAAAATTTCTAGATGGATATTTTTATCATTAGCGGTACTCACTAATACTTTTCTTGTGCTTTATTCTACTTTACCTAGAGAAATAACGATTAAATGGAATAATTTCTTTAGAAATCTTTTTGCACAATTTATTAATTCAATAACCGAAAAAGAAGTAGTGCCAGTTCCAATGACTGAACTAGAAATAAAATTATCTAATGAAGGAACTTATAAATATAATTACATTCCTGGCTATGAAGTTGACGAAATACCTTTAGGGAGTGCAAAGCAAGTTGAATGTACTTATCTTCCTTTAGATACAACTGATAAATCAATTCAGTATTATACCGAACAAAACGATATAATCACTTTGAACCAAAGTGGTGCAACTGTATCTGTTGTGGGGATGAAGCCTGGTATTGCTACGATACACGCTAAAAATACTCTAAGTAAATTAGATGTATCTTGCGAAGTTAAAGTTGTGGAAACTGTTGAACCTAAATTATTTGATATTTCTATTGCATCTAGTGAGATACCTATAGGTAGCCAACAAACAATTGGTATTGATATTAATGGTGGGAATCTAGGCCATGATGAATTAATTAACTTTAGATATTACGATACAAGAAAGTTAACATATGCATCTTCTGTAGAAAATGTATGTTCTGTGGATGAATATGGAATTATTTATCCACACTCTATTGGCGATTCAACTATCACAGTTAGTAATTCCTCGGGATGCACCAAAACTATTGAAGTCAGTGTCACTGATGGCAGTGCTGTAGAACCATATTCTGATTTATCTATCTTCGGTTCTAGCTATTGCTATGATAATGATATGATTAAAGATCAATCATCACCACATAACAACCATTATCAATTGGGAGTTAAAGATGGTGATATTGAATTAAATCCAGAAGATTTTATTTGGGAAAGTTCTAATGAATTACTTGCTAAAGTTGATAAACGTGGTGTTTTACGTGGTTTCAGAAAGAGTGTTATCGATGATGAGTTTGTAACAATAACCGCAGCATCTAAATTAACCGGTCAATCAGTTACTTACGAAATTGTTGTTAAAGAGCAACTGCCAGAACAATTATACTACTGGATTACTAATGGTGAAAAAACCACCTGGAATCCAGTTGAATTTACAGCGTGTGTTGGAGACAACTTAGTGTTAAATGTTTCCTATTCTCCGAATATATCCAAAAAAGATATAGTAGCAAAAATATCTAATGAGAGTTTGGTGGAATGCACTAATCAGGGATCGTCGTTGAATCTTGTTGTTAAGGATACCGGATCTTGTTTAATAACCATTACATCTGTGATTAATCCTGAGCTACATAAAACAATTAGCTTTAGTTTTTTAAAGGCTGGAGCGATATCCACGAATGACTTGGACGATGTTGGATTAAGCGTGAGAAAAGTGGTTGGTCATGCTTCTTTATTTGCTATTGCTGAGCTATTTACTTTTGTTGCTTTATTTATGTTCTTGTATAAGAAAAAACTCTGGCTGCCTATTGTTATTTCTTTAGGTGTTGAATTGCTTGTTGCATCAGTTTCTGAGTTAGTACAGTATTTTACTCCTAATAGGCACGGATCATTTACTGATATTTTGATTAATATGTCTGGAGCAGTATTTATTACATTGATAGTATTAGCTATCCACTTTATAAGAAGATTAATTATTAAAAAAAAGAAAATGCGAAATAACAACTAATTTATTTGGCTTGTTTATTTAATAATAAAAGATATAATATAGCGGGTGATTAAAATATGAATATTTCAGTAGCAGGAACCGGATATGTCGGTTTATCTAATGCGATTATATTATCGCAACATAATAAAGTATACGCAGTAGATGTTGTTAAAGCTAAAGTTGATTTAATTAACTCTAGAAAATCTCCTATTGTAGATAAAGAGATAGAAGAATATTTAGCCACTAAAGAATTAGACTTAGTAGCAACATTAGACGGAGATAGTGCTTATAAAGAATCAGAGATAGTGATTATCGCTACTCCTACTAATTATGATAGTGAAACTAATAAGTTTGACACTTCTAGTGTAGAGTCAGTTATAGAGCAAGTTATTAGAGTTAACCCTAATGCTTGGATTATTGTGAAATCCACTGTAGGAGTAGGATTCACTAAATATGTAAGAGAAAAATATAATTTTGAACATATATTATTCTCTCCTGAATTCTTAAGAGAAGGTAAGGCTTTATATGATAACTTATATCCTTCTAGAATCGTAGTGGGAGTTCCTGAAAAGAAAGAGCCATATTTATCTAAGGCTAAAGAATTTGCTTCTTTACTTAGACAAGGTGCAATTAAGAAAGATATAGATGTTCATATATTAGGTTGTACAGAAGCAGAAGCTGTTAAATTATTTGCGAATACATATTTAGCGCTTAGAGTAGCCTATTTTAATGAACTAGATACTTTTGCTCAAACTAAAGGTTTAGATACTTTAGATATTATTAAAGGGGTGTGTGGAGATCCTAGAATAGGAGATTTCTATAATAATCCATCATTTGGTTATGGAGGATATTGCTTGCCTAAAGACACTAAAGAGTTAAAGGCAAACTTTGAAGATATACCTGAAAACCTTATCTCTGCGATTGTGGAATCTAATAGAACGAGAAAACAATTTATTTGTGATGATGTTCTTAGAAAAGCTGGATATAAAAATGACGGTAAAGATAATGTCACTGTTGGTATATATAGACTCACTATGAAAAGTGGTAGTGATAACTTTAGACAGTCCTCTATTCAAGGGGTTATGAAAAGATTACACGCGAAGGGTGTAAAGATAGTGATATATGAACCAACACTTAAAGATGAAGAATTCTTTAACTGTAAGGTTATCAAGGATTATAATGTTTTCAAAGCAATGTCTAAAGTCATTATCGCTAATAGATATGATTCATCCTTAGATGATGTTAAAAATAAAGTTTATACTAGAGATTTATTAAGAAGAGATTAATATGAAAATCAAAAGAATGTTCGACTTAATGCTGCTTCGGAATAATCCTAAAAAATGGTGCAAAAAGCATGATGTCAAATTAGGAAAAGATGTATTTTTTACTGGGAAAATGGATTTTGGCACAGAACCATATCTAGTTTCAATAGGAAATCATGTTCTTATTGCGGGATGTTCATTCATAACTCATGAAGGTGGTCACTGGGTTTTAAAAGGCCTCGAGCCAAATATAGGTGAAATATTTGGATATGGGCGTATTACTGTTGGCGATAATGTTTATATAGGACATAACTGCACAGTACTTAGAGGAGTGACGATTGGAAACAATACGATCATCGGAGCATGTAGTTTAGTCAACAAAAGTTGTGAGCCGAATTCAGTGTATGCTGGTGTGCCCGCTAAACGCATCTGTTCAATCGATGAATTTAAAGAAAAATTCCTAGCGGATATACCTGAATTTGACTTAAACAACTATCGTAATAATAAAAAAGACGAAGTGTTGAAAATCGTCGATAAATTCAGAAAGAGATAAGCATAGCTTATCTTTTTATTAATTCGTTTATTGTTTTTAAATAGATATTAATAGTTGTTTTGCGATTAAAATTGTTTGCAACAAACTCTCGCCCAAATTTGCCCATTTCTTCTATTTTTTCTTTGCTTGTCCTTGCGGCATTTTTAATTGCGAAAATCAAATCTTCTAAATTATTTGATCTAACTCCATAACCTGTCTTCCCTTCAATTAATAGTTCTTTGCATCCGTAGTTATCGTTAGTTGTAATAATTGGTCTACCACAAGCAAGAGATTCTAATAGTACGTTCGAAATGCCTTCATTATAGAACGAAGGAGAAATGATGAAATCGCTTTTTTTATAATAATGAAGAACATCTTTTTCAAATGAATGGAATTCAACGTTATTTAATGAGCTAATTCCTTCTTTTTTAATTAATTTTTTAGACTCTTTGGTCTCGCTCCCAAGGAAAATGAAACGAGTTCTTGAATATTCTTTGACAACGTACGGAATTGCTTTAATAAGAGCATTAAAACCCTTGGTTTCAATTAATCTAGAAGGGTATAGAAAAGTTGTTCCGTCATGTTTGTCTAGTGGGAATAACTGGAATCTTTCAACATTAACTCCAGAGCCAGGAATTATTGAATAGTTATTAACTGGAATTTTGTGTTTTTTAAAGCATTTAATTCCACCCTCGTTTTGGAACATTATATGATCTACATTTTTGAACGATTTTCTATATAAATGTAAAACATATTTTTTTAATAGGCCGTTTTTATCAAAAGCAGATCCCAATCCTGTAATATTTGCGATGGATATATATTTTTTATTTTTAGATAAATTACAGAAAATATTTGGCTTGATTGTAAAGGTTAGCAATACATCAGGGTTATAATCTTTAATTATTCTTTTATATTTTTTTATCAACGATAAATTTTTAAAAACATTCTTGGATTTTAAATTTGTGTTTAAACGGATAACTTTAATATCTTTAGAATAATGTTTAACTACTTCATTAGAAAATTCACCAGCAAGACAAATGTCGTATTTTTCTTCTATGAGTCTGTCTAGAAGTTCTTTTCTAAATGATTGCAATGTAATGTTGTTATTTTCAACGAATAGTATTTTCATATTGTCTATTGTCTAGAGATAATCTTGGCGGGCACCCCACCTAATGTAATTGATGATTCTTCAAAACTCTTGGTTACAACCGCTCCTGCTCCGATTGTTATGTTATCTCTTAAAACTATTCCGCCAATTATGGATGCACCGACACCAATGTAACAATTATCACCAATAATAGGACCATTTTCTTTTCCACTAGTAGCAACAAGAGCTGTGTTAATGTGAATGCGGCAATTTTTTCCGACCCTTGTGTTTTTATTTATAAGAATAGAACCAATGTGGACGATATATAGCCCAATATCAAAATTATTTGGACTAATATGAAAGCCGTATTTAATCCCAATAGATGTTGCTTTCATTTTATAAAATAAAGTCCTGCATTTATGATTACTATTGTAATGATATTCCCATTTTCGTAAAAATTTTTGATAACGCCAAATAATTGAACTTTCAGATAATCCAATCAGCGAAAGAAACCATGATGTTTTTACATATGATTTTTTTTCGGTTTTTAAACATTGTTTTAATTCGGCTTTTGTTTTAATCATAGTGTTGTTAATAATATCATATTTTTTAAATGCTGTACTTTTTTTATAAAAAAAATATATAATTAAGCACGCAATATGAAAGAAAATAATAAAAACATTTGTTTTGTTGTTACAAATATGAAAAGTGGTGGTTTACAAAGAAATGCTAGTATTTTAGCCAACCACTTTGATTCTGTGGGTAACAAAGTATTTATTTGTTGTTTATATTCCATTGACTGCTTTTTTGAATTAAACAAAGGTGTTGAGATAATTGATTTGACCACCAATAAAAGAAAAATTAGATCGTTATCAATCTGGAAGAAATCTCTTAGAGACTTCTTTGATAAGAATAACATTGATTCTGTAGTTTCTTTTGGAGAAAGATGTGGGATAGTTACTGCTTCTGCTATCAAAAAAAGAAACATCAACCATATTTGTAGAGGCGTAAACACGAACCCTAAATTTATTAATAAATTATTCTTAAATTTGAAGATTAATAATATAGACCATTTTGTTTTTCAAACAAATGCTCAGAAAAATATATATAATAAGAAAATGCAAAATAAAGGTGTTGTAATATCTAACCCATTTAAGTTGTATGATAAATGTTTGAATACTGGCGAAGGAAATAAACGATTTGTCTCAGTTGCTAGTTATAAGATAAATCAAAAAAGACAAGACATTATGGTGCAAGCATTTGCCAAGTTTTACGTTAATCACCCAGATTATTCTTTAGAATTGTATGGAGAAGTGGATAATAACACTGCATCAATAGAAAACCTTATTAATAAACTTAATCTTAAAGATAATGTTAGAATTATGGGCGAAAAAAGCAATGTTAAAGAATTAATTGTTAATAGCCGCGCTTTCATATGCACATCGACGTATGAAGGTATGCCAAATGCGATGATAGAAGCTCTGGCGTTAGGAATTCCGGTCATCACCACAGATTGGAATGGATATGATGAAATTATCAATGACAAAGTAAATGGACTTGTTTGTAAAATGAATGATGTTGATCAAATATCTAATGCAATGGCTTTAATTGCAGATAATGATAACTTATTTAACTCTATTAAAAACAATGCTTGGCATCATATAATTTGTAATTTTAATTTTATTAATGTTTTTAAAAAGTGGGATGAGATAATTTAATATGAAGATTGTTATTTATACACATTATTTAAAAGGTGGTGGAGCTGAAAAAAGGGCAACTACATATGCAAACTATCTTTTTGATAGCGGAATTGATGTTCATGTAGTTACCATTTATCCAACAGAAAGTGAGTACACTATCAACAATAAAATAAAAAGAAGTTTTATTGCATCTAACAAAACTGAATATGACAAATTATCAATTGCTAAAAAAACTAAAAGACTTAGAGAAATTCTTACAAATATTAAACCAGATGTTGTTGTTTCTTTTTTAACTACATACGGACTATATACTGTTTTTGCTAGAAGGCATTGTAAAGAACTAAAAAACACAAAATTAGTTTATTGTGTTACTGTCTATCAGAGAAAGTATTCGTTAAAGCACAGAATAGTTGATTTTTTATGCTGTTTGCATTCCGATAGAATATCACTACAATGCTATGAGCAGATTAAATGTAATCGTCTTTTTAAAAGGAAATGTATAGTTAACTTTAATCCTGTTGCTGATAAGTGGGATGTATATAAAAGAAATTATTCCTCTTTGTCCATTATTTCTGTTGGGCGTTTAACAAAACAAAAAAGATTCGATATAACTATTAAAGCTGTATGCAGGGCACATGCTATAAATAGCAACATCTCATTAGATATATTTGGCGATGGACCATTAAAAAACAAATTAAACAAATTAATTAAAAAATACAAAGCTGAAAAATACATAAAGTTGATAGGTTTTTCCTTTGAGTTACCAAAAGAATTAGAAAAGCATAATATGATGATATCTTCTAGCGGATTTGAAGGGTTTCCTAACGGCTTGGCCGAAGGGATGCTTGCTGGGCTTGTTTGCCTATCAACACCATGTCCAACCGGTCCGAAAGAAATTATTGAAAATAATGTTAACGGCATTTTATTTAAAAATAAAAAAGAATTAACTTCTAGTATAATTAGATTGATTAATAACCCATTATTATGCGAAAACCTTGGCATAGAGGCTAGAAAATCATGTTTAAAAAGATTTGAGGCCAGTGTTGTTTTGCCTAAATTTCTTAAAGATTTATCTAAATTGTAATTTTTTATTAATTATTAATAAATGATAAACAATTAAATAGTAGTTGTGATAACATAATTAGCATATGAAATTTAAAAAAGCCTTAAAACATCCAATTCAATCTTTTAAAAGAACACTGACTAGATTCAGATTGCGTTTAACTTGTTTTAGGTGTGTATCAGATAAATCTGCCATTTGCAAACAATATAAGTTATCAATGAAAAAGAAACTTAATCTAGATAACCCAAAAACTTTTAACGAAAAACTTAATTGGATAAAACTATATTATAGAAAGCCATTATTTATTGATATGGTTGATAAGTATAATGTTAAGCAATTGGTTTCAAACAAGATTGGCGAAGAATACGTTATTCCTTCAATTGGCGTTTATAAGAAATGGGATGAAATTGATTTCTCAAAAATTGAGGCACCTTTTGTTATTAAGACCACTCATTCAAGCGGATGTATTGCTGTGATTAAAGAAAAAAACGAGAGAGTTTTAGAGTCTACAAAAAAGAAAATGAATAGATCTCTTAGGACTAATTATTTTTATCACTGCCGCGAATGGGCATATAAGAACGTTGAACCAAGAATTATAATTGAAAAGTTTGTTAAAGATGAAAAAGAAGACAATTTACCAGTCTTTAAATTTTTCTGTTTTGATGGTGAGCCTTATTTGGTTCAGACAATTAAAAATGATAAAACCAAATATGAGACAATTGATTATTTTGATATGGATTGGAAACTATTAAATCTTAGACAAAATTTCAATAATTCCGACATTCCATTAGATAAACCAAGAAATTTTGGAGAAATGAAAAAAATAGCTGCTCAATTATCAAAAGGTTTCCCTTTTATAAGAGTTGACTTATATTCCGTTAATGGAAAAGTGTTTTTCTCGGAATTCACTTTCTTTTCTGATGCTGGTTATCAAAGATTTTATCCTGATGAATGGGATTATATTCTTGGAGAAAAGATTAAATTAGATTTAAATGAAAAATATTGTTAGTCCAAATTCAAGATTATCTAAATCTTTGGTGAATGTCGCCACTGGTGTTGTTCTCCAAATTTTGACGTTGGCACTAAGCTTTGTTGTTAGAATCGTTTTTGTAAGAAGAATTGGCTATGACTATTTAGGTGTTTCTTCTTTGTTTACTAACATTTTAACTGTTTTATCTGTCGCAGATCTCGGATTTGGTACATCAATTAGTATTTCATTATATGCAGCTTTAAAAAAAGCGGATGAAGACCATATTGCAGGTATTATTTCTTATTATAAGAAAGTTTATCTTATCATCGGTGGAATTATTTTTACAGTTGGGTGTGCTATTTGTCCTTTTGTTGGGCATATTGTTAATACTTCTACACCTGTTCCTTTTCTTGAATTATATTTCTTTATATATTTGGTTAACCTTGTTTCAACTTACTTTATATCCTATAGACATGCGATTATTAAGGCAGATCAAAAAAATGGTGTTCTCAACGTTATACACTCATTGGTTCTTTTGGCTAAAAGTATTGTTGAATTACTAATATTAACTATTTTTCCTTTTTTTGCAGAACCACAATACGTTTATATTTCTTATTTGGTTGTCATGGTTCTCGCTACATATGCTGGAGAAATTATTAGTGCCAGATTAGCCAAGAAAATGTATCCTTTCGCCTTTGTTAAACGAGAGATACCAAAAGAAGAAAAAAAAGAAATTTCAAAAAATGTTAGAAGTTTGTTGCTTTATAAAGTTTGTAAAGCTGTCAATGTATCTATTGACAGTATTTTAATTTCTATAATGGTTAGTACAACTATTTTAGGTAAATATAATAATTATGTATTAATTATTAATGTCTTGATGGGATTTGGTGCTTTGATATCCAGAAACTCTATTGCAAGTTTAGGAAACTTTGTCTTGACCGAATCAAAAGAACGTCAAATTAAGATGTTTAACACCATTAATTTTATTCATATAGTAATAACGGCATTCTTTGTTGTTAACTATGTTGGTATTTTAAATCCATTTTTCCATCTAGCATTTGGGCTTGATTCTACGCTATCTGTTGTTACACTGGCTTTTAGTGCCATTCATTTAGCATTCAATATGAACTACCAAGTTAATGAATTGTTTAGGGAAACAACAAAGATGTTTAGAAAAATTCCATATATCTCTGCTATTAATTTAGCTTTGAATATAGGTTTATCTATTTTATTAGGACATTTTTATGGATTAGAAGGAATTCTTGCTGGAACTCTTATTGCTTATTTTTGCACATCATTCTGGTTTGAAACTTTCGCTTTGTTTAAGTTTTATTTTAAATCTTCTTCTAAAAATGTTTGGATTAAACTCGGATATGCTATTTTGTCCATTTCTGCTTGCTCGGTTGCTGCATATTTCATCAGCACAAAAGTTGTGCTCAATAGTCAAGTCGCACAACTAGTATTATCAGCATTTATTTCTGTGGTTTTATCTATTATTTGTATATTCTCTTTTGTGTGGTTTGAAGAATTTAAACCAGTATTTTTAACAGCAAAGAGAATACTTATTTCGATATACAAGAAAATCAATGGATTCTTGACTAAAGAAAAGGTGCAAATTGCAACCTTAATTATTTCTATCGTTGCAATTGTTTGTTTAACTGTTGTCAGAGATTTATTGACTATTGAAATCGATAAATATATTTTTGTTGCCCTCTGTTTTGTTTTTGCTTCTTTATTAAAAAAGGAATATTTCTTGGGCTTTGTTTTCTTCTTGATACCATTCCACTCTGGAATGTCTACAAGAATTATCTATCCAATGCTGACTATTATTTTCTTATTGAAAAACTTGAAGATGTTCAAGAATTGGAGATTGTTAATTAATTACTTATTAATACCTACACTTATAGCTATATTAGAAATTATAATGTCCACTGTCTATGGCGGGACAACATCATTTGATGTAGTACTATTGATTTGGGCAATCTTAGTTATTTTCTCTTTCATTGTTTACGATAAAAAAGAAACATCTAGACTCCCAATTAAATTATTTGTTGCTGGCGCTGCAATTGTTGGATTAATAATGGCGGCTAATTGGATAAAAATAGCATGGTATACTTCATCTAAATCAACAGTGCCTGGTATGTCATTCACCGATATTTTATCTAAAAATAGGTTTGGTGATGTTCAAGGCTTGATAGAATGGTGTGAATTTTGGGGACAAATAACATATCCATTTAAAACATCCATGAAATTGGGCGATAACGAAAACTATGTTGGTCTTTTAATGCTTGTTGGACTTATGACTTCAGCATTCTTGCTTTTCAAAAAAGAAAAGTTATATATTAAATTGTTGATTTGCTTAGCGGCTTTAGTTTTTGCTGTTCTTGGTGTCTATACAGCATCTAAATCATTCTTTATATGTTTTGCCATATTCATATTTGTGTTCTTCTTATCTCTATATGCCGAAAACAGATTAAAACTTTGGGTTGTTGGTTTGATTCTTGGTAGCATAACAGCAGCCACACTCATTGTTTGTTTTAAAGTTCCGTTTGTTAATAAATATCTTGTTGATAGATTAAATAATGATTCAGGAAGATTTACACTTATTGGTCAATATTTTGGAGAAATATTTAGAAGACCTTTAGTTGCACTTTTTGGCACTGGTTCGTCAATGACTCAAACATTATTTAGCATTAAAGAACCCCCACACAATTCAATTGTTCAAATAGTTGGAGGTTATGGCTTGTTTGGGTTTGGTGTTATTATTGCTGGTACTATTTTAACTTTTGGAAAAGCTCGAAAAAGAGTCAGTATTATAAAAGATGATATTTTAGGATCTTTAGCCCCGTTATTTGTTTATGTCATATTTACTATGACATCTCAAATATTCTTACCACCTACAACATTAGTATTTGGTCTACCAGCCATGTATATATTCATTAGTAAATGTAATTATATTTCAACTACAGGAGCGTTAAATATGAACTTTAGAAAAGATAACAAACTCGAAGTAAAGCGATCAAAAAAACAAAATACCTCTGATGGCAAAAAACTGGAGGGTAAGGTTTTAGTAACTGGTGCCGCTGGATTTATAGGAAGTTTTTTAGTAAAGAAGCTTTTAGAAACCACAAACTATACAATTGTTGGTATTGATAATATGAATGATTATTATGATGTTTCTTTAAAGAAAGCAAGAATTAGACAAATAAAAAAGAACAAGAAATTTATATTTATTAAAGATGACATCTCGGATAGAGAGGCAATTGAAAAATTATTTAAAAGATATAAATTCGACATCGTTGTTAATTTAGCTGCTCAGGCTGGTGTGAGATATTCCATAGACCATCCTGATACATACATCAAATCTAACATTATTGGCATGTACTATATTTTAGAAGCGTGTAGATATAATCCTGTTAAACATCTAGTATATGCTTCTAGCTCATCTGTATATGGTGGTAACACTAAAGTACCATTTAGTACAAAAGACAAAGTGGATAATCCAGTAAGTTTATATGCCGCTACTAAAAAGAGCGATGAATTATTAGCGCATGCTTATAGTAAGTTATATAACATACCTACCACTGGACTTAGATTCTTTACTGTATATGGTCCAATGGGCAGACCAGACATGGCCTATTTCTCATTTACTAACAAGCTAATTAAAGGCGAACAAATTGACATCTTTAATTATGGAAATTGTAAAAGAGATTTTACGTATGTCGATGACATTGTTGATGGCGTTATTAAAGTTATGGAGAATCCACCAAAGAAGAAAGAAGGAGAAGATGGATTACCTATTCCTCCATATAAGGTTTATAACATTGGTAATAGTAATCCAGAAAATTTAATGGATTTTGTTAATACGCTTGCTGATTCACTAAAGAATGCAAAAGTGTTGCCAGACAACTTTGATGTTGAACAATACATTAGATTAGTACCAATGCAAAAAGGTGATGTCGAAGTAACATACGCCGACACATCTGATTTAGAAAAAGATTTCGGTTATAAACCATCAACCCCATTAAGTGAGGGATTAAAAAGATTTGCTGAGTGGTATAAGGATTATTATAAAAAATAGCTTTAAACTAATAAAATGCGAAATAATTAGTTAGAAATTAATAATGATGTTTATATTAATTAACTCAATAACTAAGGAAGAATATTAATTAGATGAAATCGATAAAAAAATTGTTTATTAAATTATTTCCGTGTCTATATTACAAACTTTATGTAATTGTTAAAACACACAAAGCCAATAAGGTAAAAAATAAAAAGCTTTTTTGTATAGAAAAATATAAAAAAAGATTTGGTGCTTTAATTGATTTAGATAATCCAAAAACATTTTATGAAAAGCTTAATTATTTAAGATTGTTTTGGGACAGCGAACAATCTAAGGAACTTGTCGATAAGCATTTAGTTAAAGAATATTTATTGAATAAAGGGTATGGCAAATTTATTGCAAAGGAAATTGCTTATTTTGAATCATTCGCTGATTTCAAAAAAGCTTTTGTAAGTATTGCTAATCAGCACCATAGATTTGTTGTTAAATTAGCACACACTAGTGGTGATGTTTTTTTCTTTGATAATTGGAAATGGAGAGACAAACACGGTTTTAAAACAAGTAAAAGGTCTGTCTTTTCATGCTTAAGCAATAAAATTAAATACAATTATTATTGTGAAAATTTTGAAAACCCATATATTCACCTTAAAGGATCTATTATTATTGAAGAGTATTTACCTTCTTTATCTTCTCATGGATTAAATGAATTTAAAATTTTTTGCAATTACGGAAAACCTATTTTAATTAACTATGTGGAAGGCAGGCAAAACAAAACACATGTTACAGAATGTTTTTTATATAGTGATTTAAGAAACACTCATTATAAACAAAACCAAAACACTTTTGATTTCGAACGTCTAGAACAGGATGTTCCATACAAAGAGATGATGGACTTCTGTAAGAATACATGCTCTGAATTTCCGCTTGTTAGAGTTGACTTATTATTAAATAAGAACTCGTTTATGTTCTGTGAGTTCACTTTCTATGATTGTGGTGGATATAATATCTTTACGCCAGGAGAAGCAAACTTAAAACTTGGAAGTCTGATTGATATAAGCGCTATATCCAATAATTAACCTGATTCTTTTAATATTTAGTTATTAAAACCTTACAAAAATATAAATTAAATTTTTGATTGTGATTTCTAAATTATTTTACATAACTATGAATGCACAACAAATAGTTTTTATTATTTAAATTTTATAAAATGTCGTTCAACTGTATGGCCCAACGATTAATTCTAAGACTTCCACCCGCAAGAGTTAAATGATTATTGTCATTTTTTCTGAAGTACTTGCCTGTATAAATGTTTTCAGTGATTGAATCAATAAATGTGTATTCTGAAAAATCATTTCTAATTGTTGACTCAAATGTCAAAAAGGAGTCCATTTGTTCTATTGCATTTATGTTATAAGTTGACCAAACTATTATCTTTTTTTGTGCTTTTAACTGATCAAGTCGTTCTTTGATGAATGAATAATAACCTGGTTTAAGATATTTAGATGGTATCGAAATGGTTGAAGGCCCGACGTTATCTTCTGTAACATCATAGTCTTCTTTATACATTTGCACATCTTCGCCTCGATTACTAATTTTATGTTTTGTTTCATAAGTATAAACTTCAGTTTCAAAATCACGTACATAATATGTTTTTGAGCAAGCATTATAACTCTCAAAGAAACAATCAAAATAATTTCTAAAATCAACGTTTAGAAAGCAATCAAAATTTAAGTCAATTCTTGCGAATGTGTCATACCCATTCCCCAATACATCAACAGCATTTTCATGAAATTGAAACAAGAAAAAATCATCTTTGCTTAATAAAGATTCGCAAAGTTCAACCATCAGTTTGGTTGAGGTACCTCGTGTTGCTCCAAAAAACTGAAAATTATAATCTGGATACTGTTCAATAAGTGGAGTGAGGTTGTGATTTTGATATAAAGTTGAATGGCCTATCATCAAAAATAACTTTCGATTATCGCGCGAGAGTAAAATATCTTCACACCTAAATGCGAGGTCTCTTACACATTCTTCGTGATTGTTTGAAAATGATTCACCATTAACGTAACACTTTTCACATTTCGGTACATCAAGGGCGTTGCTCTTAAATTCTTTTAAACTTGTAAAGAATAACATTGATTCTACTGAATGACCATTTATTGCATTGGTTTCAATAGTCTCAATTTTATTATTTAAATAAAGTTGTTTTTTGTGAGTTACAATAGCGTTGCTTTTAATTATTGAAACAGGATATTCATTATAGAAAGATGGTATAGCTAAATAAGAATCTTGGTTCTTTGTTTCGTCATATGAAAGCAATGAGCATATATTGTTTTCAACGGAAAACGTAAAGCAATCCATACTTGTTTCTTTAACCCATTGGGCATACAGTTCTATTGATTCGCTTTTATTTTGGGTAACGTGTGCGATTGATCCTAAACCAATCCTAATCCCGTTACCATCTTGCTTTGTGTTCCAGGATTCAAGGATATAATTCTTCCTTTTAAAGTATCTAGATCCTTGCAATGTGTTTGGATAATATTCTTCTCTAGATGGAAAGAAATCAGCTGTAATAACCTCTTCTTCGTCGTCTGCAAAACCGCCATTGCCATAATATTTTAACAAGTAACTGTTATCTTGATAATAATTGACATATATATCGAGATTTTTCTCAATCACCATCTTATGCTTTTTTGAGAATGTAAATGGTACATATGTTTTTTTTGAGCCGTTTCTTGTGTAGTCATGCGTTGGACCATTGAAAGAATAAGAGATGAACTTACCATCGTTAATCTCTTTGCATTCTAAGATTATTTCGTCACCGAAAGCAAATTTATCTTTGTTTGGGGAGATGCTTATTGTTCCTTTTGAATCGTCGTTATGAATATTGATTACAAATTCACCAATTTTTGTAACGGCAAAAATGACACTGCAACTATATTGAACATTTTTAACTGTGAATAGATTGTTTTTGTATGTTCCATCTGATTTTATAGAATCAAACTCGTATTTGTCATCGACGGCAATATCAAATGTAAAATCATCTCCCTTTTTGCCGGTCTTTGCATTATCTCCATTAATTGTAAAATGATCTCCTGGCAAAACTTCTACGACAATGGTGGTGTCATCATTAACATAACGATTGTTTAAAGAACAAGAAGAAATATAAATACATGATAATGCTGTGAATAATAATTCGTATAATACCTTCTTCATGTTAATACCCCTTTAATAAATCAGAATAACAAGTCCAGTTATAATCAGCTTTATATTCTGCTAAAGCAGATATAGGAACATAGATATCAACTTCTTTTTCTTCAAATAATCCTCGTTGATAATTAACAATAATCTTGTTTGGATGCAGTTGAGTCAAATAAATGGATGTTAATTTCTTGGTACCGTTAAACGCTCCATTCTGAATCACAGATATATTATCAGTTATGATAATAATTTCAACATTATCGCACCCACTAAAGGCGTTGCGACTAATAATTCTGACAGGCTTGTTGTCATAAATGGTAGGGGTAGTTAATGAATTAAGATTTTTGTAATCAGAATTTACATTAGATATAGCGAATTCATCATTAACAAGTTGATATTCATAGTACCCCGAATAACCATTGTCTATATATGTGTCTTGTTCTGGGTAATCAGGTTTTGTTGGAATATTAAATGCTTCAATTGTACTCAATTTCAAAATATCTCTCTTAATATCATTTATAAATAGTTTTGTTCGATATATAGCCCCGCTATTGTTTAAGTGAAAGTTTGAATCATAAAAATAATGTGGATCCAAAATATATTCAATTGGATTACCTATAACTTCGCAAGACAAAGATTCTCTTAACGACCAATAATAATCTACAGGTGTGCTCTTTTTATCGATGACTGCTAATTCATTAACCGGTGAAAAAGCATAAAAAAGTTTTGCGTTCTTTGATTTTATTAAAGCATTATAATCGTTTATATATTTTAGAAAAGAGCTATCGACAGAATATGAATAATCAATCATCGTGGTTAGATCATAATGAACTGCCATTCTGTTTCCGTCTTGAAATAAAACGCCATTAGAGTCTTTGCTATCGTACGTAACATCACCGTATTCATTAAAATTATTTCTTCTATATACAGTTTCTCCTGGATCAATGATATCTTTTTGCTTTGATTTGTTAATAACAAAATTAAAATAACTACCAATCACAGCTTCCTTATTATCTTTAGGAAGACTTTGGATAATAGACATATCATCTTCTAAAGCTTTTAATGTTGCTTCACCATCAAAATATAGAGAAGTCGATTGCTTATTAATTTCTGGAATTACAAATATCATGTCATCTGGACCAACATATTCTAAAGCTAAATCCGTCATGATTTTGGTGCCAAGCATCGCATATAAACCAAAATTCACCACTTGATATTCTGGAAATTCTTCTTCGATGATTTTTGATTTAAAACCGAAGGCAACATTTGATCCACCGATAAGGATAATTTTTTTATTGTTTTTATGAGAACGAAGGTTATGAACTTTGTCTACTAAAGCAGCATAGTAAGTCTTTGAATAAACATGTAGTTGATTGTTCCCGACAGACATAAAAATACCAAATGGAGCAAGAACCAGTGCCACACCTAATATAAATAATGAAATCTTTATTAATAGCTTTTTCATAATTTAGAAGTCGAAGTAAATAAACGACGATCCGCCTCCATTAATGGATTTTGTATAAAATAACATAAATATTGCTAAAGAGAAAAAGACAATTGTGAAGACATATTTTCCTAAATAGTTAATACAAGCTGGATATTTGATTTTATCAATTATCTTTGTTTTATAAGTTGAAAAAACTTTAAATGCAATTAACACCACTAAAATTAAGCTTGAAACAATCAGTAGCCAATTGTAATTAACAAGTGATGCATCTAAAAATGGGCTATAGGCACTTGTATGCCACACCTTAATCATATGATATCCGAACCTTGCTGCGTCCTTAATATTGTCTGCTCTAAAGAAGATCCATCCTATATCAACCAGAATAAAAGTTATAGCAACAAATAAAGCTTTGAGCACCAAATTTGGTTTCTTCTTCTCTTTAGAAATTCCTTTAGTTTTTTGCATTTGCTTAGGTAATCCGTTTATTACCAATAAAACACCATGGAATAATCCCCATACGACAAAAGTCCAATTTGCCCCGTGCCAAATACCAGATACTAACCACACAATAAGAGTGTTAATAATCCATCTCCAGATAGGCACTCTATTGCCACCCAAAGGAATATAAATATATTTCTTTAACCAATTGCCTAATGTGATGTGCCATCTTCTCCAAAATTCTTGAATAGAGGATGAGATATACGGAACATCAAAGTTTTCTTCTAGTTTGATACCAAATAGATTGCTTACTCCTATAGATATATCCATAAATCCAGAGAAATCACAATATAATTGAATTGCATAGAATATGCTTATAAGGATTAGATTAAAACCAAACATCGTTTGTAAGTTTGCATATGCTTTATTAACATATAAACCAACCACATTGGCGATAACTAGTTTTTTAACTAATCCAATAGATATTCTAAATAACGCCTTTAGATAATCATTATTGACAAAATTATGTTGATTGAATAAACCATCTTCTTTTAATTTGTCATAAGAAGATATTGGTCCTTGTAATACCTTTGGAAAATAAGACACAAATAAAAGGAACTTAGCAGGATTAATCTCTGCTTTAGTAACTCTTTTACAGCAATCTACGTTATAGGCTATTAAAGAGAATGTGTAGAATGATATTCCTAAAGGAACAATAAATCGATATGTATTTAGGCTTAGATGAAATAAAGAATTAATACTATCAACAAAAAAATTAAAATATTTAAGAGCCGCTAAAACACCAACGTTGATGATAATCGCTAAAGCGCATAATAGGTTCTCATATTTTTTTCTTTTTGCATGTGAATCAACATATCTAGACTCATTATCTCTCTTTCTGAAACGATATTGGCAAAGTATTGCGAATAAATACGACAGTAATGTGCTTCCACCTAAATATGCTAAAAATATCCAATTTGTAAAGCCATAAAAGAATAGTGAGCCAGCTAATAAAACAGTCCACTGAGGAATTATTCTTTTCTTAAATGCTTTATTGATTAAAAAAACTAGATAATAGAGAATAAAGCATGAAGCAACAAAAATAATAAATTCTAGAGAGAATAAATCCATATATAGATGATATCATATAATAAGCAATTATTAATAACATACATATAAAGCAATAATTGGACACTTTTATTTGATATCTAACCTCTTGCTTGTGAAGTTTGTAAGCAAAAAACATAATTAGTAATTGTCTAATTATGCTATAATACATCGCAGGTAAATAAATTATGCAAGCATTAATGTTAGCCGCAGGGTTAGGAAAAAGACTCGCCAAATATACAAAAGATAACACCAAATGTATGGTGGAAGTCGCTGGTCAAAAGTTAATTGACCGCGCTATTACCGCCATTAAAAAAGCAGGTATAAAAAGATTTGTCATTGTTACTGGTTATAAAGGTGACAATTTAAAGAAATATATTTTAGATAACTATTCAGGTCAATTAGACTTTGTTTTTATTGATAACAAAGACTATGCGTCCACAAATAATATTTATTCATTCTATTTAGCTAAAGAAGAATTAAAGAAAGATGATGTTATATTATTAGAAAGCGACATCATCTTTGATGAAGACTTAATTAAAGATGTTTTAGAATCTCAAGATAAAGATATTGTTACTGTCGCCAAATATGAATCTTGGATGGATGGAACTTGTGTCACTTTAGATGAGAATAATCATATTAAGAAATTCATTGAAAAAGCCAGATTCTTGTATGAATTTATCGATAAATACTATAAGACAGTAAATATCTATAAATTCTCTAAAGAATTTGTTAATAACATCTACATTCCATTCTTAGAAACATATATGAAGATGTATGGTCTTAATTGTTATTATGAGACCCCACTTAAATATATATGTAAACTTCCAGAAATATCATTTAAAGCCTTCACTATGGATGATAGGCCGTGGTACGAGATTGATGACGCGCAAGACTTAGATATCGCCACTGTTTTATTCTCTAAAGGAGAAGATAAGTTAAGACTAATCGAAAAGAAGTATGGGGGATATTGGAGATTCCCTGGATATATTGATTTCTGCTATTTAGTTAATCCATATTTCCCACCTAAAGAAATGGTGGAAAAACTTAGATATGAGTTACCTACTTTATTAACTCAATATCCATCTGGTTTATCAGTTCAAAATATGAACGCAGGTAGATTATATAATGTGGATGAGAGTCATATATTTGTCGGTAATGGAGCGGCAGAATTAATTAACGCTTTAGGACATATCTCTAAAGGCAAGAAAGTTGGAGTTAATATCCCTGCCTTTAACGAATATGTGAGATGCTTTAAAGATAGTGAGATATTAGAAATTGATAATTCTAAGCACGACTATAAATTAGATATGACATCAATCAAATTAATGATTGATAAAGCGGATATCACAGTAGTGATTAATCCAGATAACCCTTCTGGCTTTATGCTTACTCAAAAAGAGATTATTGAATTAGCAGAATACTCAAAATCTAAAGGTCATCAATTAGTAGTGGATGAATCTTTTGTGGACTTCGCTAGAAGTGAAGTAAGATTTACATTATTTAATGATGAATTTATTAATAAATATCCTAATGTGATTGTTATTAAATCTATATCTAAATCATATGGAGTACCTGGACTTAGACTTGGGTTACTCGCTACAAGTGATACTAATTTGTTAAAAGAGTTAAAACAAGAAATGCAAGTTTGGAACATTAACTCTTTTGCGGAATATTATTTACAAATCTATCAATTATTCGCTAAATCATATTCTGAAGCATGCGATAAGATTGTTGAAGCGAGAGAAGAATTTGTTAATAAACTAAAAGAATTTAAACAATTTAAAGTTTATCCAAGCGAAGCGAATTACGTGATGGTGGATCTTGGCTCGATTAACTCTAGAAAACTTGCTATTACTTTATTAGATAAATATAAACTCATTATTAAAGACTTATCTAGTAAGAAGACCTTTGAAGGCAAAAACTTCATTAGACTTGCAGTTAGAGATAAAGCTGATAATGATTATCTAATTAAGTGCTTAAAAGAAGTTACTAAATAAGAATTGATACATATAAATGAATAATACGTTTTTGCTATTTAAGGTAGAAACGTATTTTCATTTTTTAATATACAATACAAAAGTATTGTGTTAGTATTTATACTCGGCTATGAAAAAACACCAAAAATTTTACTTAATTATTAAAAGGTTAATTGACATACTAGGCTCATTAGTAGGAATAGTGTTCTGTTTAGCGTTATTCTGGTGGTGGGTATTTATTATCAATTTAATAGTCACTAAAGGACATCCAGTATTCTGCCACGTTAGAACTGGTAAAAATGGTAAACATTTTAAACTCATTAAATTTAGAAGTATGAGAAGAGATGTTGATCCAGACTTAACTAGCGAGGAGATTAAAAGTGTTGATAAGCCATATACTGGATTTGGCAAATTCTTAAGAAAGACATCATTGGATGAGACATTACAGTTAATCAATGTTTTAACTGGCAAGATGGCTTTTATTGGTCCTAGACCATTAATTGATAAAGATGAAGACCATATCACAATTGAATTAAGAAAGGCTAATGGATCGATTAAATTGACTCCTGGTATTAGTGGCTACGCTCAAATAAACGGAAGAGTGATTGTCTCTCCAGAAGATAAAGGAAAGCTAGATGGATATTATTACGAACACTTCTCATTCTGGCTTGATATTAAAATCTTCGTAATTACTGTCTTACAAACATTGCATATTCTTAAAAACAAACCACAAACTAAGGAAGAGGGAAAATAATCCCTTTTCTTTTTATATTAGTTAATCATTTCTCAATTACTTTGTTATAATTAGAGAAATGGATTATCCAGCTAATAAAAGTATCAAAAGACAAATCATCTTAAATATCATTTATATAGTGATTGTTTTAGGTTTAACCGCTTTAGCGTTTTATTTTACTTTAAGAGGTAAAACTAGCGAAGTTCTTACTGATTTAAGACATGCTAATTGGGGATATATCATCGCGATACTTGGAGTGGTATTAGGCTGTATATTAGCAAGAAGTATATCCGTATATTCTTTAACTAGATTATTTGATAAGTCTTATTATTTCCATCGAGCGATAGCGATTGATCAAATTGGTAGCTTATATCGTATGGTGACTCCTGCCGGATTAGGGTCCCATGTGATGGAGACATATATCTATCATAAACAAGGCATTAGAATGTCTAATGCATTAAGCATTTTAGCGATGTATACGATTGTGTATCAATTTGTTCTAATTATTTATGGACTAATTAGTATTATCGTTAAACATCAAATGATTTCTGATATTGGTTATATCTCTATTGGAAGTGGAAATATCTCTATTTGGTTACTTATTGGAATTGGTTTTGGTTTTAATATATTAACAATTGCCTTTGTCTATTTATTATCATTTTTTGAACCATTTTATAAATTAATTAAAGGACCAATCTATCTCTTATTATTTAAATTACATTTAATCCGTGATTTAAAGGCTTCTAGAGAGCGTTTAGAAGATAGTAAAGTAAATTTCCGTAATAACTTAAAAAACCTCTTAAAACACGTAAAAACATTATTAATAGTAGCGGTTATGTTTTTTGTCTATATCACTATTTCTTATAGTGTTCCTTATATATGTGGATTAGCGGTTGGTAACTCTAGTATGACCGCAAATTATTGGGATAGTGTATTACTCTCTAATGTCCACCAAATGGCGACATGTGTAATTCCTATTCCTGGTAGTGCGGGTGTCTCTGAATTAGTGTTCTATAATTTATTTTATAAATCAGGATTCTACGCTTCTGAAGATATCACTAGAGCCTCTTTATTACTTTGGAGAACTTTAATGTTTGTGATCCCTTTAATTATCGCTTTAATGTACACGCTTATCTATAGACCAAGAAAGAGAATTGTTAATTATGAAAATAACCAAAATCAAGATATTAAAGAATAAGGTCAATATCTCTTTTGATAATGCGAATAAATTATCTATAGATAAAGAAGTATTCACAAACTTCTATCTCTATGAAGGAAAAGAATTAAGCAAAGAAGAATATAAATCTATTTTAGAGCTTAATGACACTAATAAGTTATTACAGTACGCTTTAAAATTAAGAAGTAAGGCAATCTATAGTGAATATAAATTAAGAGAAAAGCTATATTCTAAAGAAGCTAGTAAAAGAAATGTTGATAAAGTAATTAAAATCTTAAAAGGATATGATCTTATAGATGATAAAGCCTACGCTAGCGATTTAGTGGAATATTATAACTCCTTAAATTATGGAGTGAATAAGATTAAAACTAAATTAGGTGATAAAGGGATATTTAAAGAAACGATTGATAAAATGAAGTTTCCTATTTCTATAGAAAAGAAAAAGGCAAATAATTTACTCCCTAAACTAGAAAAGAAATATGATAAATATAACGCTTCTAGTAAGAAGTCTCATATCTATAATGCTTATCTACTAGAAGGATATAGTATAGATTTAGCAAGTGAGATGATTAGTAAAATCAAATCACCTAATCAAAAAGATGAATTAGATAAATTAAAAAGTGATTATTTAAAAACTAAAACTAGATTAGAAAGAAAATATAAAGGTAAAGAATTAAAACAAAAGATATTATCTTCTTTATTAATCAAAGGTTATAAGATGAATGATATCTTAAAGGTCTTATAGGAGGAAATACAATATATGGTATTACTTAAAGATTTATTAGAAGGAGATCGAACCTCTATTCAAGCTTTAGTGGGTTCAGTATCTAACGGGACCAATAAAAGTGGATCCCCTTATTTAAATGTAGAATTAAGAGATAATTCTGGATCTTTAGCTGCAAAAAAGTGGGAAGTGGACGGCAGTGATAAAGATATCTTTGTCGTAGGTAATATTGTGGAAGTGATGATTGAAGTTATTAAATATAATGATTCTCTACAAGGCAAGATCTTAGGAGCGAAGTTATTAGATTTAGATAATATTGATGTCACTAGATTTATTAAAGCTCCTCCAATTCCTAAAGAAGAATTAATATCTAGATTTAATAAACTTGTATCTTCTATTAAAAACAAAGACTGTAAAGCCTTATTAGATTATTTTATTAAGAAGTTTGGAGAAAAGATTTATGTGTCTCCTGCAGCAGCCTCAGTTCATCATGAATTCTCTAGCGGCTTATTAATGCATTCAGTCTCTTTAGGAGAGCACGCAGATTATTTTGCGAAATATTATCCTGATATTAATAGAGACTTATTAGTAACAGGCGCCTTACTCCATGACTTTGGAAAGATGATTGAATTAGAAGGACCAGCGGTTTATCACTATTCATTAGAAGGCAAGTTACTTGGTCATATATCTATTATGTGTGGAGAACTTAGAATCGCCACTAAAGAATTAGGCTTAACTAGTGAAGTGCCTCTACTACTAGAACATATGGTGTTATCCCATCACGGACAATTAGAATTTGGCTCTCCTGTCCTTCCTCTTACTAAAGAAGCATTACTATTATCTATGATTGATAATTTAGATAGTAAGATGCTAGTGCTTGATAAAGCGTTCACTGATGTCGCTCCTGGAGAATTCTCTCAAAAAGTGTTCGCACTTGACGGCAGAATGTTCTATAAACCTAAAGAATAACAAATAAACGCTATTTTACTGCACAAAATAGGGTGTAAAATAGGCAGTAAATCTAGTGATTATGCAGAAAAAAAGCAAGGACACCAGACACCCTTGCTCTTTTACTATTTTATGTTGATTGGACCGTAGACATTGCCATTTTTTAGGTTTTCCATTGATTTATCCATCGTCTTCAATGTTTTCTTAGAAACCTTCAATGTATCCTTCTTCTTTTTGTCTGATTTTGACATGATTATAATTCCTTTTTAATTTCTTTTGCTAACGCTGGTAGATTAAGTCCTTCGGCGTTATTTTTCATCTCTAGGATAAATCCTTCTTCAGAGTTATAGCGAGGAATAACGTGGACATGGAAGTGCATCACTGTTTGTCCCGCTGCTGGATAGCAGTTAGTGAGTATATTCACTCCTCTAGCGCCTAGTAACTTTACTTCAACTTGACCAATCCTTTGAGCGACATCCATCACTTTATGCATTTCTTCTTGAGGAATAGTTAAGAAGTTGTCATAGTGTTTTTTTGAGACCACTAAAGTGTGGCCTTTAGTAACTTGAGATATATCTAAGAAGGCTAATACATCATTATCTTCATAGACTTTGTGACATGGGATTTCCCCATCAATGATTTTACAAAAGATATCTTTTTCCATAATATTTCAAACCTCTATTTAATTATATATCCTTTTTATAAAATAAAAACCAGATACAATCTTATGTACCTGGTTAATTATTTTGTTAATTATTCAAATAAGTCTGGATAATTACTCTTGAAGTAATCATAGACACTTTGATCGTGATAGACGATGTCCATCTTCTTTAACCAATATTCTTTACTTAAAGAAGAATAGCTACCGGTTTCAGCGACTTTAGTGGTGACTTCGGAGATGACTTCATTTAAGAATTTTTGTCCACGGGTGTTAGCATAGCTACCTTCGGATTCAGAATTTCTTAATTTGACGTCTTTAGCAGCTTCGATGACTTGGCAGATATAATATGCACTTCCATCGTCATAGACGATATCGCTTGTATATTCACTACCAGCGTAGCTTCCTTCAAATTTGAGGAAGTAGCTGCCGTTGATAGAGCAGATGTATTTGTTTTCTGCTTTAGCTTTTTCTTCTCTAACTTCCCAGACACCTTCTTTTTTGACATATCTATCAGTGGCGGCTAAACCAGTGACATTGTCAAATTTAAGGATTTCATCAGTGGCGTCTTTTGCTTCTAACTTGTTATTAGCAACTGAGAGTTGGAATAAGTTAGATTTGATGGTGCCGTTACTATCTAATGATGGTCCGCTCTTTTGGACGTACCACCCTTTAGTAATCGCTTCGACTTGGCTTAAGGAAATTCTTTCTTGATCGAATCCTTCTTCTGGAGAAACAGTGCCACTAGAAGTGAACTTATTTCTTAAAGAGGTATCGATTTCTTCAAAGCTTTCAGCACTTAAGAATTCATCATAGTCTTCAACTAAATCACCGTAGGTGGTGTTTTCATAATATGCTTTTCCTTGTTTAATAGCATATTTGAAGGCGTCAGAACGAGATTCATGAATTCTATAGATGATTTGATCAGCGTCCCAATAATGTTCATCTGCTTCGCTTGTAACAGGGGTGACTGTTGCTGGGTCATAGACTTTTAATCCTTTGGAGATTTCTTCATACTTTTCAAAGACTTCTCTAAATGGGTTATTAACTTCATCAACATAAGCGAGGTAATCACCAGTTGGCGCTTTAGAATAGATTTCTCTGACTAATTGTTTGACTAATAAGTCAGCGTTAATGTGGAAGGAAGAATATTTTTCGATTTTGATAACGTTGATTAATCTTGCTCTAGATTGTTTGACCGCGTTACTTTCTTCATCTAATAAATATTGTTCGACTAATAAATCGCTATAGATTTGTGGAACGATTTCTTTTTCAATATATTGATATTTTTCTGTTCCAGCAGTTTCGTCTTGTTCTAAACCGAAGTTTGATTGATAGAATTCTCTATGAAGAATTCCAGCAGAGAATGCTTCATCTTCTTCAACAGTGTAATCAATGATTAATGGCTTAACAGCTTTAACTTCTGCATCGGTGTATTTTTTCACACTTTGACCAGCTTCATATAAAGATTTAAGATAATCAGCTTCTTTAAAGAAATGTTTAGTGGTATAGGAACTACCAGATACTTTGGAGAACATATTCTCAGCGATTCTTTTTTCAATATCATCGAATCTAGAAGTCATTCTGATGATTTCTGAACTGCATGGAATAAAGGTCTTATCATTTTCAACTTTACTCCATTTGCTAGGATCAGCGTCATCATCATTAATATGTTCGCCTTTGTCGTTATAGGTCCAATAGACTTTATGAGCTCTAATGAACTTATAGAGTTTTTCTAAATCTTCAGTAGAAGCATTATTGCTTCTAGCAATTTTGGTTGCTTCTTTTAAGGTGACACTGGTGTCGCCATCAGCAAGAGCAACTTTGTTATAAGCACCATAGACACTTTGAGCGTATCTATATAAGACTTTGTCTAAGGTCTTACTTGGAAGGTCTCCATCGTGAAGTTGATCCGCAATAATCTTAATAATATTGTTATGAATTTCTTCGGTCTCATCATCGATGGTGATAATTGGGTCATTGTAGTTTGATGGTAAAGATTTAACTTCATCAGTGGAACTACCACAGGCAGTTAAGCCTAAGACGCCTAATAAGGATAAAACTGCTAATTTAGGAAATTTCTTATTTAACATAGCACTCTCCTCCTTCTTTCCATAAGTCTTCATTACCTTTCTTGAATGAGAAGGCACATGTGGTTGGAACAAATGCATCTTTATACATACCTTCATCGCTTCTTAATTCGTTTTGATTAATTAATTGCATGAGGTATTCAGTCCATGCTTTATTAATGGATTCTTCTTGAGAGAGTTTTGCACTTTCTCTAAGTTGGCTAATAGTTCTTTCGATATTAGCTCTGATAACAGATTTACCTTCAACTTCATCAGAGAAGTGGATTCTATTTTTTAAGGCTCCACCTTCTAATGGGTAGTTAAGTAAGGTTTCATATAGACGATAGTCATAAGCAGCATCGAAGTTGCTTGATTTAACGTCATTCTTGATAGTGTTTACACGATTTGTATAATAGGAGCTATCATTAACATTTTTAATGTTAACATATGTTTCATGATCATGATCATAATCTTTATCGGTTGGGATTTGAGCGGTGTAGTAATAATCCTCTAAAGATGTATGTGTCTTTAAGACAGATGCATCTGGATCAATAGAACCATCAGCTTTATAAACAACTTTTTCATAAGCTTTCTTATTAGTGTTTTCAAAGACTGATTTTCTCATTACCATGAAGTGGATACCAGCAGTACTTCTAACACCGATAACAACGTTACCATTGGTGTCACATAATACTTTCTTTGCAAATGCTGGATCACCTAATTTGCCTTCTTGGAAGTTATTACTTTGTAACTTTAAGATATCTTCGTTATCAAAGTCATAAGTTTCGGTAGCAATTTTGTCATCACCAGTACTCACAGAGTCTTGTTTTAACAATTCATTTGTAATAACAAATGGTGAACGGAAGTTTAAGAAAGCATTGAATAAAACGTTTCTTGGTAAGGAAGCTTGGCTACCTTCTGGAGAGAATGTACCAATCTTATCTTCTTTAGCCATTAAACCAATTTGTCTAAAGACATCAAATGGAATAGCTGGTAAAGCAGTTTGTGGATTTTCTAAGTGAACGTTAACTTCTTCTAACATTGTTTCTTTAATTAAATCGACAACGTTTTCTTTAGTTTCCACTCTATATTCCACTCCAGTAACTGGATCAACTTCTGCCATGGTCTTTGTGACGATTTCAGCGTTTGAATCAATACCAAAAGCTTTATAGATGTTATCGTTAACATTAGCGGTTTCGGTGTTATTAGCACTTAAGATAGCGTCATAAGCATAAGTACCTAATTTGAATTCGTTATAGAATGAAGTTCTGGTGCTCATTAATTCGACATCACCATATTCACTGCTAGAAGTATCATCAGATAATTTAGCAGTTTCTTCGAAACTATATTGTCCGTCAACTAAGTGTCTGACAATATCCCATAATTTCTCAGCTTCTGATTCTGAGATTGTAGCGTGACTATAATCACCAGCATCAGCGCTTAATTTCACTAAGATGTGAATAACGTGATATGGGAAGACTGGTTCAACATTTTCAGTATCTGGTTCAATTTCTGTCCAGTCTTTAGTTAAACCGGTTGTTTGATCTGTAGTAGCAGACACTCCGATATATTCTTGTCTTAAGCCAACAACAGTGTCATCTTCACTTGTTTCAAAGTGCTTTTTGAAATACCAATCAGTCATCGCCTCTTTTTCTAATTCGTAGACGTATTTTAATCTGAGGTTTTCTTCGGAATCGACATTGTTATTTTCTAAAATCTTTGCCCATTCATCCTCTGGTTCAGTGCCATTATTGGTGGCATTATCATTAGCGGTTTGTCTAGCTGCTTTGACTTTATCAGCGGCTTCTGACTTAATTCTGTTAAACTTTTTGAGATCAGGTTCTTTTGGATTCTCATCTGCGGCAAGTTTTGGATATTCGTATCTGATTAAAGATTCAAGGATGGCATTATAGTATTTGGTTGTACCATCTTTTCCTTCTCCAAATTCGCGATACAATTCATCCACATTGATTTCAATACGGTCAGTTGAACTGTTATAACCGATAAAATCAACAACAGATTTGTCACTTGGGGTAACTGTTGCTGCGTCTCCACAGCTAGTTAACGCAAGAGCGCCGATGAAACTAGTAACTAAACCGATAGATAGCTTACTTTTTTTCATCTAATTGTTTCTCCTTTTTGAATACATAGCGAATATATTTTATATATCTTCGATTTTGCGCGCAATAATAATTTTAATTATTTGTCATGTGAGTATATACGCAAGAAACTCATTATTTACAATTTTATTACTATATCGTTTGCATATTATTTTGCTAAAAATTACAATATTTCAGCATTGAGGTATGAGCATGGCAACTTTAAAAATTAATGACCTACATGTCCAAGTTGAAGGAAAAGAAATCCTTAAAGGTGTCTCTTTTAGCATGTCGGAAGGAGAAACAGTAGCCTTATTAGGACCAAACGGACACGGTAAGTCCACATTATTTAACGCGATTATGGGTCATCCTAGATATAAGATTACTCAAGGTAGTATTTATTTAGATGACTTAGATTTGACAAATTTATCCACAGATGAACGTGCTAGAGCGGGTTTATTTTTAGGATTACAAAATCCTGCTGAAGTTCCAGGAGTCATTAATAGTGATTTCTTAAGAGCCGCAGTTAACGCGACTAGCAAAGAAAGAATTTCAACTTATAAATTTTATAAGTTACTTGATAATGCCACTAAAGAATTAAAGATGCCATTTGATTTAGCCACTAGAAGTTTAAACGAAGGATTTTCTGGTGGAGAAAAGAAAAGAAATGAAATACTCCAATTGATGTTATTAAATCCTAAAATCGCCATGCTTGATGAAATTGATTCTGGCTTAGATGTTGATGCGATTCAAACTGTCGCTGATGTGATCAATAAATTAGAGGCTCAAGGCAAGGGATTTTTAGTCATTTCTCACTATGCCAGATTGTTTGATTTAATTAAACCTACAAGAGTGATTGTCATAGTGAACGGAAAAATCGTTCTAGATGGTGATCCAAGTTTAATTAAAAGAATCGATCAAACTGGGTATGAATTTATTAAAACTGAACTCGGAATTAGTATCGAAAAAGAAGAAAGCAAAATGAATGAGGTCTCTATTGGTAGTTGCGCTGTTAGAGAGTCAATTAAAAAATAAGTATGAAGAAGATTATTGTAGAAGAAAATACTAACTTAGATTTATCCACTTTAGATAGTCAACTTTCTTTTGCTATTGCTAAAAGTGAATCTAGTTTATATCTACATAATTTAAAAAGTGATAATGAGTTATCTTTTGAAGTATTAGAGAACGCTGTTTTATATTTATCAATCTTCTCTGACAAAGCTCTTGAAAACTGTAAAATCACTGCAAATCTAGGAAAAAATTCGAAAATTGTCGTGTATTTTGCCGATTTTAGTGTTTCTAAGAATAAGCTTGATGCAACGATTAATTTAAATGAAGAAGGGGCAACTTGTGAGTGGCATTTAGCCTCTTTATCTTCTAAAAATGATAATAAGGATATAGTGGTCAATATCTATCATAATCACCCATCTACTTTTGGTCGAATTGATAATTATGGAGTGTGTAAAGATAAGGGACAATTAACTTTCTCAGGAATCTCCTATATTAATAAAGGATGTCACTTATCTAAATCTCATCAAAACGCCAAAATTGTGGTCTTTGATAATGAGTGTGTCGCTAAAGCTAAACCAATATTAAAAATTGATGAAAATGATATCGAAGCAAGTCACGCCGCAACTGTTGGCAAAGTGAGTGATGAACACATATTTTATTTAACCTCTAGAGGTTTAAATCTAGAAGAAGCAAAAATGCTCATTACACTTGGATATTTAAAGCCTATTTTAAAAGGATTTAATGACTCTATTCAAAATGAGATTGATAGTCTTATTGAAAGGAGACTTTCTAATGTATAAGTTAGACGAAATTAGAAATCAATTTCCAATGTTAAATAATAAGACTATGCAAGGTCAACCTTTAGTGTTCCTTGATAATGCTTCAACAACCTTTAAACCATATTCAGTTATTAAGGCAATCGAAGAATATTATAGTGACTACACCGCCAATCATCATCGTGGTGATTATGATCTTTGTTATAAAGTGGATATGAAAGTCCAAGAAGTTAGAAGAAAAATTGCTAACTTTATTAATTCTGAAGTTAATGAAGTAGTGTTTACTTCTGGAGATACTGAAGCTTTAAATTTAATCGCCTATGGATATGCTTTATCTAATTTAAAGAAAGATGATGTTATTTTATTAAGTTTAGAAGAACATGCTTCTAATACTTTACCTTGGTATCGTATTTGTGAATTAACTGGGGCAAGAGTAGAATTTGTTGATTTAGAAGATAAAAAGATTACAGTTAACAAAGTTAAAGAGGCATTTAATAAATATCAAAATATTAAAATTGTGTCTTTTGCCCATGTTGGTAATGTCCTAGGCTATGAAATAGACGCAAAGAGCATTGCGAAAGTAGCTCATGAACATAACGCAATCTTTGTTTTAGATGGCGCTCAATCCGTGCCACATATTAAAACTGATTTTAAAGATTTAGATGTTGATTTTATTACTTTCTCCGCCCATAAAATGTGTGGACCTACTGGAATTGGTGCTCTAATTGGTAAATATGAATTACTCCAAAAGATGTCTTTATTTAAGACTGGTGGAGGAATGAACGTTAAATTTAATAAAAATATGGAAGTTATTCCTTTAGATGCTCCTAATAAATTTGAAGCTGGCACTTTAAATATCGCTGGTATTATTGGTTTTGGTGCCGCGATTGATTTTATTAACTCTATTGGAATTGATAATATCCATAACTACGAATTAGAGCTAGCGGATTACGCTCTATCTAAATTAGAAAAATGTAAAGATATTGTTATTTATAACAAAGATTCTAAATCTGGTATTATCGCTTTTAATAGAGTGGGTGTTTTTGCTCAAGATGAAGCTACTTTACTTAACTCTAAAGGTATTGCGGTTAGAAGTGGTCAACACTGCGCGAAAATGATTGATGAAGTGATTGATACAGTCGCTACTGTAAGAGCAAGTTTTTATTTATATACTTCTAAAAAAGAGATTGATGTATTCGTTGATAATTTAATTAATGGAGGAGATATTTTAGATGCCTATTTTAAGTAATGATATGATGAGATCCATTATTATGGATCATTCCTCTAACCCAATGAATAAACATCTTCCTAAAGGGGAAGGATATGATAAAGTCCATATGCATTCCGATAACTGCATAGATGATTTAGATATTTATTTTAAAGTTGAAGGCGATAAAATCACTGATGCTTGTTTTGAAGGAGTAGCCTGTACAATTTCTTTAAGTAGTACAGATATTATGTGCGACTTAATTAAAGGAAAAACCAAAAAAGAAGCAGAATATATGATTGAGCAATATCAACATATGATGCATGAAGAAGATTTTGATGCGGACGTGCTCGAAGATGCGATTGTTTTTGTTAATACAAGTAAACAAGCTGCACGTATTAGATGCGCGACTATTGGCTGGAATGCAGCCTCTCAACTATTAGAGGATAAAAAATAATGGCCCCTAAAGATATTAAATTTCAAAGCGATTATAAATTTGGTTTTAAAGATGAAGATGTCTCTATTTTAAAAACGGAAAAAGGATTGAATGAAGATATCGTTAAAAAGATATCTAAATATAAAAATGAACCTGATTGGATGCTTGAGTTCCGTTTAAAAGCTTTAAAAAGCTTTAAGGCTATGCCTTTACCAAATTACGGACCAAATTTAAAAGATTTAGATTTTGATTCTTTTACATACTTTATTAGACCAAGTGAAAAAGAAGTGAAAAATTGGGATGAAGTTCCTGACACTATAAAAAACACTTTTGATAAATTAGGAATCCCAGAAGCTGAACAAAAATATTTAGCAGGTGTCTCCACTCAATATGAATCAGAAGTGGTTTATCACAATATGCTTAAAGAAATCGAAGATAAAGGAGTTATTTTCTTATCTACTGATATGGCTTTAAAGTTATATCCTGATTTATTTAAAAAATATTTCTCTACATTAATTCCAGTGGCTGATAATAAATTCTCCGCGCTTAATGGAGCGGTGTGGTCTGGAGGTAGCTTTATCTATGTTCCTAAGGGAGTACATCTAGATAAGCCACTTCAATCTTATTTTAGAATTAATAATGAAAAGTCCGGACAATTTGAAAGAACTTTAATTATTGTTGATGAAGGAGCGGATGTTCATTATGTAGAAGGTTGTACCGCACCTACTTATTCTAAAGAATCGCTTCACGCAGCAGTAGTGGAGATTATTGTTCTTAAAGGCGGTAAGTGCCGATATTCCACAGTACAAAACTGGTCCACTAATATTATTAATCTAGTTACTAAAAGAGCAGTCTGCTATGAGGATGCTTCTATGGAGTGGATTGACGGCAATATCGGTAGTCAAGTAAATATGAAATATCCTGCTTGTATCTTAAAAGGTAGAGGGGCAAAAGGAACTTGTATTTCTATTGCCGTTGCGGGAGCGGGACAATATCAAGATGCTGGAGCTAGAATGATTCATGAAGCTGAAGATACAACTTCTACAATCATCTCTAAATCTATTGTTAAAAATGGGGGAGTTGCTAATTACCGTGGAACGGTAAGACATAAAGCAAATGCTAAAAACTGCCGTAGTCACGTTGAATGTGACACGCTTATTTTAGATCACTTATCCAAGAGTGACACCATTCCTAATAACGAGGTACATAACAATACTTCTTATATTGAACATGAAGCTACTGTAAGCAAGATTAATGAAGACCAATTATTCTATCTTATGAGTAGAGGTATCTCAGAAAAAGACGCCACTCAAATGATTATTATGGGATTTATTGAACCATTCTCTAGAGAACTTCCTATGGAATACGCAGTTGAGTTAAATCAACTTATTAAGATGGATATGGAAGGAAGTGTCGGCTAATATGGACTATCAAGTGATTGTTGTTGGTGGTGGACATGCTGGCTTAGAAGCGGCTTTTGCTAGTGCTCATATGGGCATGAAAACACTTTTAGTATCCATTAATATCAAGATGATGGGTAATATGCCTTGTAATCCTTCTATTGGAGGATCTGCAAAAGGAATAGTGGTTCGTGAGATTGACGCGCTAGGTGGAATGATGGGAATTGCAGCCGATCATCACTATTTACAAATGAAAATGCTTAATACTGGAAAAGGCCCAGGAGTGCAGTGTTTAAGAGCCCAACAAGATAAGCTCGAATATCCAAAATTCCTGCAGGAGGCCGCCTTAAATTGTAAAAATCTCACTGTTGTTGAAGGAATTGTAAATGAATTAATTCACGATGATAGTCGTGTTTTTGGAGTTAAGTTAACTGATGGAAGAAGCTATACTTCTGAAGCAGTTATTTTAAGTACAGGAACATATATGGAATCTTATATCTTTAGAGGCCATAAAAAGATTCAACAAGGTCCAGATGGAGAAAAGCCTTCTTTAGGTTTATCACCATATTTAAGAAAGATGGGTATAGAAACTTATCGTCTTAAAACAGGTACTCCTCCTAGAATTAAAAAAGACTCAATAGATTTTTCCAAAGCAAAATTAGAACCTGGCACTAAAGGACATTTAGCCTTTTCATATACCACAAAGGAATTTATTCCTTTAGAAGAACAAGAACCATGTTATTTGATATACACTAATCAAACTACTCATAACATCATTAAAGAACATTTAGATGAAACTGCTTTATATAGTG
This sequence comes from uncultured Erysipelotrichaceae bacterium, assembly GCA_902769185.1. Lineage (GTDB taxonomy): Bacteria > Bacillota_I > Bacilli_A > RFN20 > CAG-826 > UBA2450. The sequence goes on from CACXNV010000003.1 coordinate 41,002, forward strand.
GAAATATTGTAGGAGTGGGTCCGAGATATTGTCCGTCTATTGAATCTAAAATCATGACTTTTAAGGATAAAGAAAGACATCAATTATTCTTAGAACCTGAATCTAGATATACTGACTCAATTTATTTACAAGGCTTCTCTACTAGTATGAGCGAAGAAGTGCAAGAGTTGATGGTGAGATCTTTACCAGGATTTGAAAACGCAGTATTTCTTAAATACGCTTATGCGATTGAATATGATGCGATTAAAACTACAGAATATGGTCCAACTCTTGAATTAAAGAAGTGGCCAGGATTATATATTGCTGGTCAAATATGCGGCACATCTGGCTATGAAGAAGCAGCTGGACTTGGTTTATTAGCGGGTATTAATGCTTCTTTAAAAATTCAAGGAAAAGAGCCACTTATTTTAAGAAGAGATCAATCCTATATTGGAGTGATGATTGATGATTTAGTCACTAAAGGAACTGAAGAACCTTATAGGTTACTTTCTTCTAGAGCGGAGTTCCGCCTTTTACTTAGACACGATAATGCAGATTTAAGATTAACAGATATAGGTCATCAAATTGGTTTGATATCTGAAGATAGATATAAGTACTTCTTAAAGAAGAAACAAAATATTAAAGAAGTATGTGAAATATTAGAGTCAACTTATTTAGGTAAAAGAAAAGATGTTGAAGAATATATTATGTCTTTAGGCTTTAATGAACTTAAAGGTGGGATATTAGCCTCTGAGTTACTTAAACGTCCAGGAGTGGAATATACTAAACTCGCTCAATTTATTCCTGAATTAGATAAATATGATTTAGATGAACAAACTATTGAAGAGATAGAAATCATTGAAAAATATGAAGGCTATATTGTTAAACAAAAACGTGATGCAGAAAATCATCAAAAGTTAGAAGAACTAAAAATACCTAGTGATATTGATTATATCAATATGTCTGGAATTAGATTAGAAGCTAGAGAAAAACTAAATAAAATTAGACCTCTTACTGTTGGTCAGGCTAGTAGAATCGCTGGAGTTAATCCTAGTGATATCTCTATGTTAATATTAAATATAAAGAAGATTCTTAATCATGACTAAGCAAGAATTAGTAATGGAACTAGATAAACTAAATTTAGATTCCTCTAAAGTAGATAAGTTAGAAGAATATATGTTAGCGACTTTAAAAGTTAATGAGTCTTTTAATTTAACTGCAATTAAAGAAGAGAATAAATTTAGAGAACTCATGATTTTAGATAGTGCTTATCCACTTAAATATTTTGATTTCACTAATAAAAAAGTTATTGATATAGGTACTGGGGCTGGCTATCCAGGAATGGTGCTTGCAACTTTATCTAAAGGAGAATTTACTTTATTAGATTCTACTAAAAAGAAGATTGATTTCATAAGCAATTACGCGACGGAGCACGGCTATTTTAATGTAAAAACTGTTATTGATCGGGCTGAAAACTACGCTAAAAAACATAGAGAAGAATTTGACTTTGCAGTCGCTCGCGCTGTATCGGAATTACCTATTTTAATTGAATTAATTATTCCTCTACTTAAAGTTGGAGGATGTTTCATTGCTTTAAAAGGATCTAAAGGTTTAGAAGAATTAAATAAATCTAAAAAAGTATTATCTAATCTAGGCGCGGAAGTGGAACTTATTGATGAATATGAACTTCCTGAATCGAAAGAAAAAAGAATTAATATCGTCATTAAAAAAATAAAGAAAACCAATCTTAAATATCCTCGTCCTTATAATGAGATAATTAAATAATTAACAAAGTTAACATCTATGATATTGACAAAAGTTGTTAACTTTTTTAATATAATTTTATGAAAACTTTTGAAAGTGTATTAAATGAATATAACTCTCTTCCTAGCGGTAATGTTTATATAAAAGTTATTAAGGGAAATACTTATTTTTATTATCAATTTTCTGATAATGGAAAAAAGATTACAAAATATATTTCTAAAGATGAATATGATGATCTATTAATTAAAATCAATCATAAAAAAGAATTGTCTAAATTCATTAAAGAAAATCTTAAAGATGAGAATCGTTCTTTATTTTTATCTAATTCCGCTAGAAATCTAACTGGGTATCTCATGTTGGAAGATAAAATTATTGGGGAATTTGAAAATGGACAATTGATTAAAGGAAATGAAAAACTATTACCTTTAATTATTAAAAGAACTAAACAATTAAATAAGTTTTTACAAACTAGAGTAATTGACACTAGTAGAACCAACGCCCGTTTATTAAAAAAAGCGCTTAATATCCATGAAGAAAACGATGAATTATTATCAATTTATTCTTATGCGGTGAGCATAACTGATAATTATTGGTTTAAGCCAAAAAAATCAAAACTTAAATATAAAGATGTACAGTTTAAAAATGATGTCTTATTTGATGTTTCTTTAAAAGGAAGTTTATCTTATTTTCCTAGAAAGGTTGTCTTGTCGCCTGAATTAACTACCGGCGGAAGCTTTGAAAAAGGATGGAAAAGAATTGATAATGAGTGGTGGTTATATAAAGTTGGAACTGATAATGAGAAATTTTCAGAACTCTTTTACGCAACTTTGTTAGAGGAGTTAAATATTCCAACTGCTCATTATGAACTAGATGATAAATATATAAGAAGTAAGAATTTCGCAGTTGGTTATAATTACGAACCAATGTATTCACTTATGGATGATAATGATGATTATAACGATGTTTTAACTGAGCTAATGAAAATTAGTAAAGATATCGCTAGACAATACATGGTTCTAATTTATTTTGATGCATTACTTAATAATGTTGATCGACATAACGAGAACTATGGGCTTTTAAAGGATAAAAAAACTGGATCTATAATTTCTTTAGCGCCTAATTTTGATAACAATTTATGTCTTATAAGTAGAAATGAGATTTTAAATTGCTCTATCAAAGAAGGATTTTTATCTTATTTTCTTAAATTCTTAAAATCCAATCAGTTAGCTAAAGATTTATTAAAAGAATCAAATCTTCCTAGAATCAATGAAAGCATCTTAAATAAATGTTTTAACAAAATATCTATTAAAGTTAATGAAAAGATGATTAGAGAGTTTATTTTATCAAGACAAAAATATTTGTTTGATGAAATATTTAAATAAAATTTAACAACTATGATATTTGCAAAAGTTGTTAACTTTTTTATCGTATTTATTGATATCTATTTTATTAATACTTAAAATGTAATTACTTCAGGGCAGCGAATTAACGCGACCGGCGGTATACCCCGCAAGCTAAATAGCATGAACTAGTGAAATTCTAGTGGCGACAGTAAAGTCTGGATGAGAGAAGTATATAGAATCTATTTTCTATTATGTAGCCCCTGAAGTAGAGGGCTATTTTTTATGGATTCAAATGAGTTAAAAGCTTTTATGGGCTGGTTTAAATGGGTATTATTCGCTCTAATGATAGTGGCGGTAATCCTTTTGGTGTTCTTTTCTATTAGAAGTTTTAAAAAGAAAAAAGTTAATCCTAGTAAGTTTATCGCTGTAACAGGTATATTTGCGGCATTGTCCGTTCTTTTATATGTTGTTATACCAGATTTTGGATTAGGATTTACTCCATTTTGGTTAAAGGTTCATCTAGATGAAATTCCAATGTTTTTAGCAGGTTATATGTATGGACCGTTATCCGCGATTATGATTAATCTAACTAAAACGCTTATTAAGTTACCAATGTCTTCAACGGCATGTGTCGGAGAAATTGGAGACTTCATCTTCTCTTTAATTTTTGTGATACCTGCAGTGATTCTCTACGAGAAAAGAAGAAAACTATCATCAGTATTTATTGGAACTGGAATATCTACGGCAGCCCATATCATTTTCGCGATGATCTTTAATGTTTATGTTATGGTCCCATTCTTCTCTTATTTTTATAATTATCCTTTAGAAGGATTAGAGAAAGCATGTTCTGCAATTATTCCTGCAGTGAGTGGAGAGAATTGGATTTGGATGTACGCTCTTATCATGGTTGCGCCTATGAACTTAATTAAGGATGCGATAGTGTTCTTAGTTGTCCTTCTTTTATATAAAAGGCTACATATCCTTATTAATAGAATTGGCTCTAGGAACGATAATTCGATACCAAAAGAGCAAAATTAGTAATAGGGCATTGGGCTTTAATATGCCTTGATTTCTCTTTTTTGTAAAACGTTGCTTATTTTGTTTACAAAAAATCATAACTATGTTTCAATAAACTTACCGGTTGATATACCTGTCTTAATTGATGTGAGTTCGATACCGGTTTTTTTATGAAGTTTTATCAACTAGTTCTAATAATATATTTATGATTTCCTTGTTCTCATTTTTAATTATATTAAACATTTTTTTGCCAATATAATTTAAAGACGCGCCTAGTTGAAAGCATTCTTCATTATCAATAATTAAATATCTATCATGGTTATCATCCAGATGCTTGACATCAATCTTTCCATATTGTAATTCAAATTTTTCTATTTCATCTGTATCTAATTTTGATAATTTGCTTATACAAACTGTAAGATGGGCTGTTTCGTTTTTATTTTTTAAGAAAACAAACGCTCTAGAATCACAATATGGATCGATTAAAATAATTGAGCTGTTTGCTTTTCTAATAATCTCAGATATAAATTCATACGCATCATAAAATTGTCCAGCAAAAAAGAGAGCCTGTTTCGGCAAATCAACTTTGCTTATGAGTTTTAGAATCTCATCAAATTTATTGTTTGTTTCATTTTCGAATTCAATTTGTCTATTTTGAAGTTTTGCAAGTGTAAACAAAGCGTCGCCATTTTCTAAAATTAATTTCCGCATTTGAATAAACTTTCTAGCGATTTCGACACTCATTTTATTTGCATTGTCGCTTTTTAATACTCCAGCAAGAGCGATAATACCTTCTTCTGTATAAACATAAGGATTATATCTTCTTTTAGAAGATAAAAATTTTGCTGTGCCAATTTGGCATCGCAAATAATTAATATCTTTGTTTTGCAGCTGGAAACAAAAATCGTCAGGAAATCTTTCTTTGTTTCTTCTCATTTGCCTATTCATTATTGAAACTGTAGTTCCAAAAAAGAAAGCAATATCACTATCTATCATTACTTGTCGCCCTCTTATGTTATATATACAATCTTCTATATTTTTGTTTTCGATTGAATTCAACATTAATAATTGGTTTTTATCCATTTTTGTCTCCTTTTACGTCTTTTGCTAATAAAGCCCTACATTATATAAAGAGTGGTTTTTTTCGAAAATTTGTGAAAAAAAGTTTCTGAGATGGTCTCAAAAACTTCATTATGCAAAGCATAAAAAAACCAGATTATTTTATTAACCTGGTTTTTCTATATCATTACTCTTCTACAGAGATTGCACCAACTGGGCAGACACTAACGGCGTCTTCTTCGCCTTCTCCAGAAACAACTTCTGCTAATCCGCTATCGCCGATTGCAAAATCATCTGGGTATGTACCTGCGCAACATCCGCAACCGATGCAAAGACTTTGATCGATTCTGACTTTCTTTTTCGCCATTGATATTTACCTCCTAGGTTTTGTTAGGATTATTATACTATTGCCTAATTTATTTTGCTAATTATTATTAAAGAGTTTATCATTTACGCATGAACGTTGCGCTTATTGTCTTTGCAGGAAGTGGTAGTAGAATCCACTCCGACATCCCAAAACAATTCATTAAAATTAAGGATATTGATTTAGTCGTTTATGCGATTAAGAAGTTCAATGATAACCCGCATATTGATGAGGTTAATTTAGTAACTTCTAAGGAATATATTCCTTATGTTGAGTGTTTTAAAGAGAAATATAATCTAGATAAAATCAATAAAGTGATCGTCGGTGGAGAGACTAGACAAGAGTCTGTTAGATTAGGTTTAGAGGCTCTTGATTTAGACGAAAAAGATAACGTCTTAATTCATGATGGAGATCGTCCTTTAGTGAGCCACGCGATTATTAATCAAGCAATAGATTATTTAGATGAGTTTGAGGTTAGTTGTCCTTTTATTTCTATAGAAGATAGAATTCCTGAAATTTCTAATTCTGGAAGAAAATATAAGTTAAATGGAGTGGAAGTGGATATCCAAACACCTCAATGTTTTAGATTTGGACTTATTAAAGATAAACACATTTTAAAACAAGATATACAGGTTAATGACGATATTTCTTTAGTGGATCCAGCTTTAGTGAAATTTTATCCTGGAGATAGATTAAATTTTAAAGTCACCACTGATGAAGATTTAAAATATTTAAAAAATTATTTAGAAAACTAATATGAGTAAGTTTATTTTAAGCGTTAAAAAACACTATAAGGCATTTATAATCTATGGGTTAATTGACATAGTTATTGGCATATCAATTTTCTTAGTTTTTTATTTTGCTATAAATGTTAAAACATTTATTGGTGCGATTGATGGCGTAGGTGTTGCTGGGGCTATTTTATTAGCGGCATTCATCTTTGTCTGGTTAAGTAGAAATGGTGCTTTTGATACAATGAGTTATGGCTTTTCTCAATTATTTTCTTCAATGTTTGGAAAAAAGGCGAACAAATATAACGATTTTGCCGGTTATAAAGAAAACAAAAACACCAAAAGAGAAGCCGCAAGCTATGCATATTTTATGCATTTATTCGTTTCATTATTATTTTTTATCGCATTTGCGGTATTGGAAATTATCTATCACACCGTTCCTCTTTTTGCTTAATTTTTGAGTGATTTTTTAATAGTTTTTGTCTCTTTTAAGCTTTTCTTTTAATGAAAAGTGGTTGCTTTTCTTTTTCACTATAGTATATAGTAATACACAAACATTATTACGTGCCCTATGTGGACACGAGAAAGGAAGGTATACATGATTAAAGTTACAATGCTTGCTACACTATTTGCCGGACTTGTAATGGGTACAACTGTTGCTAGTGGTGCTAATCCTGCTCCTAAAGAAGTAAGAGACACTAAGATCATCGTCGAAGTTAATCGTTCGTTGGAAACATTAACTGAAGAAGGCATCAAAAATACTCAATTATCTGTCTTTGAAAGCATTAGAAACAATATCACTAGAAATGTCGAATTAGGTACTCAATACCATGTGCTCAATAACGCATTTGTTGTTTCTATCAATAGCAAATATGTGGAAGCTGTTAAATCATTACCTGGAGTTAAAAGTGTGACCGTTAACAAATTACATATGGTCAAAACTCAAGCTCTTCAAACTACTGCAGATAGTGAAACCCCAGATCCTGCACATGATTATGGTGGATCTGATAATGCTTCTGCGGAAACAATGCATCTCACTCCTAATACCACAAATGATGGTGAAGGTACTGTTATAGCAATTCTTGATAATGAATTTTACTTCCGTGGAAAAACTAAAACCGCTGATGCATGGAAACATGTCACATTTACCGAATTAGCTTCTTCTACAAAAGTAAGATTTGATGGTAGACCAAGTAGTTATAACCAAACAATTGCATACACAAATAATAAAGCTACTGTTGATGCAGCTACATTAGGAGATGAAGGTTCGCTCTATTTCAACAACAAGGTTCCATTCTACTTCGACTATGGTGGAGAAACTAATACCTATGGAGGAGATCCTGTACAAGACTTTGATGTCTCAAGTTTACTCTCTTATCACGGTTCTCACGTTGCTAGTATCGCTGCTGGAAACGATCCATATTACAAAGGTATCGCTCCTAAGGCTCAATTAGTCTGTATGAAGGTCTTCACAAACTTTGAAGCACAAAAGATCGACCAAGCGATGGGATTCCAAAGTTCTTCTGGAGCTTATGATGAACCAATTCTTAACGCTTTAGAAGACTGTATGACTCTTGGAGTTGATGGCATTAATATGTCTCTTGGTAGTAACTTAGATGACTTCGATGCTGATTCAATTACCATGAGAACCTTAGTCGATTTATCTAATAAAGGAATATTATCTTCAATTTCCGCTGGTAATAACGGTAAATCCTCATTCGCATTTGCTGGAGGATATGGAAACTGGACAAAAGACACTGTCGAAACCGGTATCTTAGGTGGTTACGCCAATAATAAAGCAACAATGTCTATTGCTGCTGGTCAACCTGCTAAGACATTCTATGCTTCAGCGTTTAAATATAAAGGCGTTAATATTTCTTACCAAGACCAAGTTGTAAATACTGGTAATTCTTCTGAATATGAAGAAGACGAAGAAAGACACATGAGTGATTTGACTCCTGGTGAATCTAAAACACTTAACTGGGTTTACATTCCTAACTTTGGTTCAAGTGCTGACTATAAAGATAAAGATGTCACTAATAAAATCGCCGTTGTCAATCGTGGTAGTATCGACTTTGCTACTAAAGTTTCAACCGCTAAAGATAAAGGTGCTATCGGTGTAGTCATTATTAATAACGACCCAACTGCATCTGACTTCAACTTCCATTGTAGTTTTGGTGATTTAAAACCAACTATTCCAGTGGCCTTAGTCTTATTTAGAGAAAAACAAACATTCGAAAGAGACGGTTGGGGATCATTTGACATCGTTAAAAATGAAGTTGATGTCAACCCAAGAGCAAATACTATTTCTACTTTCTCTTCTGATGGTGCAACTGCAGCCTTAGATATGAAACCTGAAATTACTGCTCCAGGTGACTTTATTAGAGGGGCTGTTCCTCCACAAAAGAAAGAAGATAAGCAAGAAGAACCAGCTGGAAGAAGACATTCAACCTATGAATTCTTATCTGGTACTTCTATGAGTGCCCCTAACTATGCTGGTGCTCAAGCGGTTGTTCTTTCTAAAAAAGCCAACGAATTAAAAAATAATCAAGATGCATACGTTGCATATCGCAAAACTGTCGATATGAGACTCATGTCTACTGCAATTCCAATGTTTGATTTTGAAGAATGTCCAGAAGATGCAGGACATACATATAAAACCTCTCCACGTATTCAAGGTGCAGGTATGGCAAATGTTGGAGATGCTTATAAAACTGATGTCTATTTAGAAGGCTATGATTTATTAGGTAATCCAATTGGAAAATCTAAAATCGCCTTAAGAAATAACTCAAAAATTAACGCTGGTACTGTTTCTCTTAGCTTCTTAGCTCATAACGAGAGTACAACTGCTAAGAAATATCAAGTCAGTTATTCTGTAATGAGACCTGCGATTAAAAAGTCTAACGAAATTGTTTCTAGACAATATAACTATCGTGGTGAAGTTGATAATATCTCTTCTTTCCCAGGCATGTCATATTGGGTTGAACAAGTTAATCCAGATATGTCTAAAGAGATTGTTGAAAGACACGCGACTGGTGATATCAACGTTGGTGATGTATTCAAAGTTTCAAAAGAAATTGAATATTTCGTTCCAGATGAAAGAGAAGGACACGAAGGCGAATTATTAAAACAAACTTTCGCTATCGGTAGATATAAATGTACTGATACTCAAGTTGTTGAACACGCTCCAGGCGTTAATTGGACTTATGGTTCTTTTGAAGAACTTGAAGGTAGCAACTATCAATCAGTCCAAGACATGCTCATTAAGACTGTTAACGTTGGTGAAGTGGAAATTGCTCCAGGTGATCATAAAATCGTCTTACCTGAATACAGTTTAACAACTGAACAAAAACAAGAGATCTTAGAATTCTATGAATTTGGAACATATTTAGAAGGATTTGTCAGTCTTACAAGTATGGAAAATGAAGGCATTAATTTATCAATGCCATGGATGGGATTCTTTGGTGGAGAAGGACAAGATTATAGTTCTGCTCCAGTAGTGGAACCATTCAACTTTGAAAAAGATGCTTCTTCCATTTATCCAAGTGAATTAAATAATGATATTGGCTATAGCTTATTAGGTAAAACTAATATTGATATGGGTAGTACAATGGCCACAACTTATGTTGAACCAGGTAAATCATTTAAAGAAAGTGATATTTTACAAAATGATGAAAGCTTAACCCATTTAGCTAAGAGTGACGCTAATTATCATTTATTAGGAACTGACTCTGAAGGCAAATATTATAGTGAGCCAGCAAACAACTTATATGTTGGTAATCCACACTCTAGTAATACATTACTCGTTCAACAATTTGTCCTTAGATCTGTTGATGATAACTACTTCACTATCACTAATAAGGCTAACGGCAAGGTTTATATCCAAGACGTATTAGAAGATATGATCTTTGGTGAAAGATATGGTAGATATCCATTATATAAATCTCACGTTGATGAAAACTACTTAAGCCAATATGTTGGACATAGAGCGTTCGCTGCTATTCCATTATATGATTCAAAAACTGGTGAAAGTCTCCCTGATGGTGATTATGAAATCAAGTTCAACTACAAATTAGTTGCTACTGGTACATGGGTAAGTTCATCTTATACATTACATGTTTGTAGCAGTGAACCAACCATTAGTAGTGTTCAAGTTCAAGCACAAAAAGTGAGATTCAATATTTCTGAAAAATATCTCAATAACGTCAAAGTTGGACAAAGCTACTATCAAATGTCTGAAGAAGAAATTAATGGAAACTACATTGAACTCACTAAAGATGACATTGAACTTGAATTAGAAAACAACTTCAATGAAGTCTATGGTTCTGGACGTTTATTCATCGAATTACAAAACAAAGCTTATGGTAGAACCGGTATTATTGTTAGATTCGGTGAAAAAGATGGTCAAATCGATTTTGATAAATACACAATCGTTGAACATTACACATTTACACTAAGTAATGACTTTGAAGACTTAGGTACCTCTATCCATTACGTTACCTATGACTCCAAAACATATAATATTAAGGATTACGACGTTGACGCATATGTCCGTGTCAAACGTGATTCTGATAAGCCAATTGCTCCTGCTACTGGAGGATGTGGTGGTAATGTCGCTACTACAAGTATTGTCTTATCAAGCTTAGCTGGTTTATTAGCTGTTGCTATTATTCTCAGCAAAAAAAGAAAATTAGGAGGTAAAGAATAATGAAAAAAGCTAGATATTTATTCTTATCATCTACTGCATTAGCATTCGCTGTTGTTTTAACAGCCTGTGGTGGTTCTGAGGGCGGAGGTGGCGATGTTCCACCTGTTGCCGAATTCAGCTTCAGTGCTTCATTTATTGGTACAAAAACCGACAAAATTTATGTTGGCACTAATGAATTATTAGAAATTAAAGAAGTTAATCCTGGTGAAGTTACACGTACTTATACCTATACTTTAACTTCTGGTTCAGCTAACTTTATTTCAGTTAGTTATGATAGTGCCGCTAAATTATTTACCGTTACCCCTGAACACGATAGTGGTGATCAAAAAGTTGGCATTCGTATTACCGAACAAACTTCAGGTAAAAAATTCACCAAATTCTTCTATGTTGGTGAAAGATACGATGCCGCTAATACTGGTTATAACTTCTCAGCAGATACTGAAAAGAAATCCGAAATTTTAGGAAAACTTGAAGAATATGCGATGAAGAATTACTTAACCGGTATCACCTTATTTGAAAATGGTGGCTATATCCGTAAAGCGGAACGTGTCCATTATGGAACAGAAAAAGAAGGCAAAAATACTTATGTTACTGGTTATGGATTTGGTTTATTAGCCGAAGGTTATTTGGAAACCGATCCTACAAAAGCACCTCAACCAGCTGTTTCCGGTAAAAAAGAATATTTACAATCCGCTCAAAGCAGTGATCCAGGTAATATTTCTGGTTGGAACGCTTCTGGTAGCCAAATCGGTGATTTATATGGATATATGACTTCTTCATTTTGGGGAACGAAATTAAATTCCGACAAAACCGGATATGAATGGTACCCTGTTTTAGCTGCGGAAAACTGTCTAGATCCAATTCCTCAAGATGGAAAACCTACAGATACTATTCACAAGAAATATCGTGTCTATGTTAAAACTGGAAATACACCAGATGGACCAAGCGGTGAGAAATATTCCATTGCTTATCGTTCTATTAACGGTGAACCATTTGATGGACGTCCCGTTGCCTTAGAAGATTACATCACTACATTTAGATTACTTTTAACTCAAAGTTCTAAATTAAGCCGTGGTGCTGAACTTGCTACTGATACTTCATATGGTTTTAAAGGTGCATATGCCTACTTTAGAAAAACCGAAAAAGCAAACGATGAACAAGCGGAAGGATTCTGGTCTGATATGACCGAAAACGACCAATTAGGTATTGTTGCCGGAACAGACGCTCAAGGCGAATATATTGATTTCGAATTTGTGAACCCAATTGATCAATTTACCGCTAAATACACTTTATCTAGCAGCTTATATAGTCCAATTCCAAAAGAATTCTTAGAGTCTATTGGCGGAGGTAGCTGGATTGCTGGCGGTGAAGTTTTCGGTACTGGTTCGAAAACTCAAGGTACCACAAAAGGTGCAATTCTTAATAATGTTATCGGTGTTGGCCCTTATTTCTTAGAAGAATGGGTTGGCGACCAAGAAATCGTCTTTAAAAGAAATGATAATTGGTTTGAATACGTTAATACAAAAGGCACTGATAATCCACGTTATCGTATTGAAGGTGTGCACTTCCAAGTTATTAGTGCTGCTCAACAAAGAGATGACGCTATCTATGATGAATTTAACTTAAAACACTTAGATCAAACTAGTATCCCAGTGTCAAGAATGAGCGAGAGAAAACCAACTGACGATCAAACTAAAGGTGATGCAACATTTAAATTAAATGTTAACTCTTGTGACCAAACTAGATGGGATAACTTATTCTGGTCTACTAAATATCCAGATGTTGAAAAACCAACAAATAGATATCTTGTTAAACCATGGATGAGTAACAAAAACTTCTTAAATGGTTTATTCTGGTCTATTAATAGATCTGACTTTGCTGAAACAAGAGGTGCTATTCCTTCTTATAACTACTTTGCAGATGCTTACTTAGATGATCCAATTGCTGGTCATTCATATAATGCTTCTGAAGCTCATGAGCTTGCTGAAAGAGGTTTTGATCCAAGTTTACCAAATAGTAACTATGGATTTAACCAAGCAAAAGCAACCGCTTATTTCGCAGACGCTGTTGATGAATTAGTTGCATCTGGAGATATCACTTTAGGTACTACAATCAATAAAACTAAAATCTATATTGATATTTGGTGGATGTACCAAAACGACGAAACTACTTATGGTGAAGATATCGCAAACTACTTTACTGACGCATTCAATAACTCTGAAGTTGGTAAAGGATGTGTTGAATTAGAAGTTAGACATAACGCTGAATCTCAATGGGAACAAGTCTATAACGACCACTTAATGGTTGGTGTATATGACCTTGGATTTGGTGCTATTAGTGGTAATACCTTAAACCCACTCAACTTCATGGAAGTCTTAAAGAGTGATAACTCTTCAGGATTTACTCTTAACTGGGGTGTTGATACTTCTAAAGTTGATCCTGATGATCCAATCGTCTTTGAAGTCAAAGAAGATGGTGTAGATGTTAAAAAAGAATGGTCATTTGACTCTGCTTGGGCAACTGCAGATCATGGTGCAGTCGTTAAAGATGGTGAACCTGTTGATTCAGTTCAAGTTGGTTATACAACTAAACCTACTACTCCAAGTGGTACTGATACCAATAGATTAGCTAATGGTGCCATCATGTTATGCAACTTCGAATTTGTTGAAGTTGATCCAGGTGTTGAATTTGAAATTACCAGAGTTCAACTATCCTTAATGGGCTATGGTTCTATCACTATTGATGAATCTAACATTGAGAGAATATACGTTGATGATGACCCAACTAAAGCAATTATTGGATTCAAGATTATCTTTGATAACGAAACAGTTAAAGAAGAATATGATAATATGACCTTCTCTAAGTACGTCAATAAGATGTTATTCGACGGATTAAAATTACAAAAAGTTATCGATAATTTAGATCCAACTGATCCAAAATACGCTGAAAAGAAAGCGGAATTAGAGAATCCATTAGCATACGACTATTACGATGCTTATTGGTGGGTTGATGTTTATTATAACATTACAATCTCTGGCTCTGTTCCAACTGAAAACTACTATAAAGTCACAAAGACCAAACAAACTAAAGCTTTGTCATTTGCTAGTTTAGGAGGTAGATAATTATGAAAAAATCCATGTTATCTATCATTGGATTAGTTGCTGCTATGACTTTAACAGGTTGTGGTGGAGGAGGAGAAGCTCCTAGTAGCACTTCTAACGTCGTTCTTCCTGTTGAAAGCATTAGACTTAACGCTGGTAAAAAGGCACTTCTAGTTGGGGATTCCCTTCAAGTGAAGCCATTAGTAACTCCTTTGCTTGCTTCTAGCGCTGCTCTTGTTTATGAAAGTAGCGATAAAGAAGTTGCCACTGTTGATTCTAATGGTCTAGTTATGGCTAAAAAACAAGGAAGCACAACAATTAAAGTTAGTAGCAAAGATAATCCAAAAGTCTATACAGAAATGAAAATCTTTGTTGCTGCTAATCAAAATGCTGACGCTGTTCAAAATAAACTTGCTAACTTGTTAGTCTATCAAAAAACTAAAGTTAAAAAGCCAAGAAAATTAGCAACAACTGAAGTTGAAACTAGAACTTTATATGTCGATGGAAAAGTCTATAAAAAATCATTTGAAATCGCTGATTTTATTCTTGATAAAGATGAAGCATATTTCCACATTGGTGGAATAGACGCGGATTCAAAATATTATGACGCTCCAGAACATAGATCTACATTTGGTTATCATTTCTATACCGATGTTGACTATCATAGCTTCCTTTATCACGAAAATGATAATGTCCATAACTGGTGTTATGTTCCTACTGAATTCTATTTAGGTACTGGTACTACTAGAGACGGCGTTATCTATGCGATGATGGGCTCTTTCTTCAATCGTGGTTCTGACATTGCTGAAAACACAGTTGAATATTCTATGAGTTCAGATTTTCTTGGACCTATGTATAGAAAGATGTGTTACGCTGGTGGTTTTGACGACGATATGGTTTTTGGAAAATTCCAAGCCTCAAGTAAAGATCAAAAAGCCGATATTTCTGAAGAAAATAACTTAGATATTCCAGCCGGAACTCTTTATGATGAAATCGACAATTTTGAGGTTTATTGGTATAAAGGTAATGCTAAATATTACCGTGTTAACTTTATACTCTCATATGTAATCGATGGTCATAATTATGTTCTTGATATCGTTAGAGACTATTCATTTGATAGAGATGATGAATTCACATATGAATTACCTAATCGTAGTGAATACATTCAAGTGAAAGACGTCTTCGAATTATAATCATTAACTTCACAACTAAGGGCGTAGAAATACGCTCTTTTTTGATGCCAATTATTAATAATTGTAAACTTGCTTTTTAATATATGCAGTAATATAATATATAACACTTTACTTTAGAGTAAGGTTAGAAAGGAAAAGGGCTGTAATGTTAAAGTACGTTATTAAAAGAATTGTTCTTGCTCTCATTACTGCTTTTATTATTCTTTCTATTACCTTTATTCTAGTTAAATCATTAGGTATTGCAGATACTACTTTCGGCGCTAAAGAAAACGTTAAACACGCCTTCTATTTAAAACAACTAAATTTAGGATATGTTGTTGTTTTTGATCATGAAGTAGATGGGTATGGCAAACTACTTGCTCAATTCCATATTGAAGGTGTTGATGAATATTTCTATGCGCGCCCTATCTTAGAACAGTATTTTGCATGGCTAAAGAATATCTTTACAGCGTGGGACTGGGGTGAATCAACATCTATTGAATTAAGATCGCAAGCGACGGATATTATTGCCTCTAGATTACCTACATCTATGTATATAAATATTGTTTCCGTTGTGGTATCTGTTCCACTAGGAATTGGTTTAGGTATTTTAGCTGGATTAAAGAAAAACACATGGGTTGACCACTTTATTTCCACAGTGGTTATGATCTTTATTTCTATCCCATCATTCGTTGTTATTTCGTTCTTGATGTATTTCCTGTGTTATAAAAATCAGCTACTGCCGTCGATGTGGCCGAACCCGAGTGACACTATTTCTAATAAAATCTTAGCTTATTTCATTCCGGTGATGTCCTTATCATTTGGTAGTATTTGTGGATATACTCGATTTGTTAGAGCGGAACTTTGTGAAGTTATGTCTAGTGAATATTTGTTATTAGCTAGAACTAAAGGTTTAACTAAAAATCAAGCAATCACAAGACACGCTTTAAAAAATGCATTCGTTCCAATTCTTCCATCCATTTTAGCGGAATTCATTGGTATCTTTGGTGGATCAATGATTCTTGAAAAATTATACGGCATTCCTGGAATTGGTGACTTATATATCAGATCCATTAACGAAAAAGACTACAACGTTTTAATGGTGGATATGGCAATCTTTACCACAGTCGGCTTATTAGCGGGCATTGTTTTAGATTTATCATATGGCTTTATTGACCCACGCATCAGAATGGGAGAAAAGAAATAAGATGAAAAAGAAGAATGACGACTTTGAACTTATTGAAACTCCTAATGAAGTAGTCACTTCTGATATTTCAGATGCGGATTTTGTCTTGCAACAAGCTGATGATTCAATTCATGAACAAAAATTCCAAACTAAACCAACTACCTTCTTAAAAGACTCTTTAAAAAGATTTAGAAAAAATAAGAGCTCAGTGGTTGCTGCCTTCATTTTAGGCATTTTAATTCTTTTAGCAATTTTTGTTCCTATTTTTAACACAAACGATGTCAGTAACGCTGCTAACTCTGCTTTAAAGAACCTAGAACCTAAATTATTTAATGGTGGTGGTTTCTGGGATGGAACTGTGACTGTTAGACATAAAGAAGTTGATTATGAGACAGGTTATCCTGATCCATCTTTATATTACAAAAGTGGTATTAGAGATATAGTTAGAGAAGGTGAACATTTCACTAACGTTCCTAACGCCTTTGGTAAAGGTGGATATATCCAAACTGGATTCTATGGTGGATATGGTATTGAAAAATCATATTTAAATTCCACAAACCCAATGGATAATTCCGCTGCAAATAAATTCGTTTTAGACTTAGAACAATCTCATTTAACTCTCACTAACTTCGTTGTTATGGACGAAGATATGTTAAAAGAAGATTTAGGCAATGACGGAGTTATTCCTGAAAACTTTAAGTTAGGTTTAACCGGTTTGCAATTCGTCTATTATTATGATGAAGAAGAAAAGGCTATCGATTTAGTCGAACCAAGTCTTACTCATACAGTTGGAATAGAAGGCGGAGAATCTACTATTGTATTAAACGACTTAATTCTTGCTAATGAAGATCATTTAACTTCTTTTGAATCATTCTATTTCCGTTTTGTCACTTCTAAAGACGCTGATATTACTGCTTCTGACCATGTTTGTTCCTTAATTAAGAGCATGGTTATCGAAACAGATTCTCATGTTGATGAAGAACAAGTCTATTTCTCTCCTAAAGCTGATAAAGAAACTGGAATAGAAGGAATCAGTTTTACAGATGCGATGAAGATGTCTGCTCGTAGTTTTGAACTTGGTTCAGGTAGTAGACAACGCCGTAACTGTGGATATTGGACTGTTGATAGTTCTGGTAAATATTTCAAAAAAATATATTTAGCTAAAGCGGTTTATGCTTCATTTACTTACGATTCTTATTCCGCTACATTAGGCGAAAGAGAAAATGTTCCAGTTAGTAGCTATGATGTTCAACGATATTATAGAAATCGCTGGGTTGATTATACAATCGATATTATTTACGATGGTTCAACTCCAATTATTGATCCAGATACATTTGAATTTGTCATTTTAAACGAAGCAAAATGTCCATTTATCAAAGCGCCAGAATACGAAGATGTCAAAGATGTATTCGTTACCGAAAGTGGTAGAGAAGGATTTACTATTTACGGCGATGTCATGTACTACAAATATCTTGGTTATGAAACCATGCCAAAATTCTTATTTGGTACCGATAAAAGTGGTAGAGACATGTTTAAATATGTCTTTGAAGGTTTAAGAAACTCCTTATTACTTGGCGTTTTGACTTTCGCAGTTTGCTTTATTATCGGACTTATTTGGGGCGCTATATCTGGATATTTCGGTGGTGCAGTTGACTTAATCATGGAACGTGTCACTGATATTTTAAGCGGTGTTCCTTGGATTGTTTTAATGACTATTATCATCTTAAAAGCGGGTAGTAGTTTTGGTACTTTTGCTCTTGCGTTATGTTTGACTGGTTGGATTGGCACTGCTAGTACCACTAGAACTCAGTTCTATAGATTTAGAGGAAGAGAATATGTTTTAGCCTCTCGTACATTAGGAGCAAGTGACGCTCGATTAATCGCGAAACATATCTTACCTAATGCGATGGGTACGATTATCACTGGTGCAGTCTTAATGATTCCTAGTGTTATCTTCTCTGAAGCGACTATTTCCTATTTAGGATTAGGCTTTAAGAACTTATCTTCTTTAGGTGTTATTTTATCGAATAACCAATCTGAATTAACTAACCACCCATATCAATTAATATTCCCATCCGTAGTTATTGCTTTAGTAATGATTTCCTTTAACTTATTTGGAAATGGTCTACGTGATGCGATTAACCCAAGTCTGAAAGGAGAAGGAGAATAATGGAAGAAAAACAAGTTGTTCTTTCTGTTAAAGATCTAAAGATTAACTTCTCAACAGACCATGGGTATGTCCAGGCTGTTAGAGGTGTCTCTTTTGACTTATATAAAGGTGAAACCTTATGCATCGTTGGTGAATCAGGTTCTGGTAAATCTGTCACTAATAAAGCGATCATGGGTATTTTAAGTGCGAATGGACGTATTATGGGCGGCTCTATTATGTATGAAGGCGAAGACTTAACTAAAGTTAGTGAAGACGAATTCCATCGTATTAGAGGACACAAAATTGGAATGATCTTCCAAGACCCATTATCATCTTTAAACCCAATTGTACGTATCGGTAAACAAATTACTGAAGCGATGTTAATTAATAACTCTAAACTTAAAAGAATGTTTAATGATAAAGTCGCTGATGAATTAGTAGCCTATAAAAACGCGCAAACAGAATATAAAACCTTATTAGCCGCTAGAAAAGAAAAATTAAAATTCACTAAGGGTGAAGCTAAAAAAGAAAAAGCAAAAATTAAAAATGAACCTAGCTTATATAAAAGCGGTCAATTCTATACTTTAAAAATTGAATATAATGGTAAAAAATCTCATATTAATGAGGAGTATAAAGCTAAGATTAAATCTCTTTCAAAAGAAGAATTAGCTTCTCAAGAAGCAGTTTTAAAAGCGGAAAGAGATGAACAAATCGCTAAAGTCAGCGAATGGTATAATTCTGAATCTTTAAAAATTAAAGAAGAATACGCCAAATTAAAAGCGGGTGTACCTCAAAGAATTAAAGAAGTTAAGGACAATACCCAAAAGGAATATACCTTAATTAAAGATGAATATAGTGAATCAAAATCTTCTTTAAAAGCCAAATTCGTTCCTTTAATTAAAGAAAATAAAGCAAAATACAAAGCTAGATGTAAAGTTGCGAAAAAAGAAGTTAAAGAATATAAAAAAGAAGTTAAAGAAAAATATTTATATAAAGTTAACTATGCGAAATCATATTTAACTGATAAACAAGAAATAAAAGAGACTTGTAAAAGAGCTAAACAAGACTACATTTCTTCAATTAAAATCACCAAAGCTCAAGCTAAAGCAAGAGCCTTAAAGATTATGAAAGAAGTTGGCATTTCTAATCCTGAAAAGAGATTTAGACAATATCCATTCGAATTCTCTGGTGGTATGAGACAACGTATTGTTATCGCGATTGCTTTAACCGCTAATCCAGATATTTTGATTTGTGATGAACCAACTACTGCTCTTGACGTTACTATCCAAGCCCAAATCTTAGAGTTAATCAATAGATTAAAACAAGAAAGAAACATCTCTGTTATCTTTATTACTCACGATTTAGGTGTTGTGGCTAATATGGCGGACCGTGTCGCGGTTATGTACGCTGGAAAAATTGTTGAATACGGTACTGAAGATGATATCTTCTATGACCCACGTCATCCATATACCTGGGCGTTACTATCTTCTATTCCTGATGTTGATAGTAAAGAAAAACTTGAAGCGATTCCAGGTACACCTCCAAATATGATTTATCCACCTAAAGGTGACGCTTTTGCTTTACGTAGTAAATATGCTTTAGCAATCGACTTTAAAAAAGAGCCACCAATGTTTAAAGTTAGTGATACTCACTACGCTGCGACTTGGTTACTTGATCCTAGAGCCCCTAAAGTGGAAATGCCTAAGATTGTGAAAACTCGTATCGAGAATTCTTTAAAGAATGCGAAGAAAGGAGTTAGTTTAGAAAAATAATTATGAATTTTATTAATAGCTCCATTTATCGCATTAAAGCGAAATACAAACCAAGAAAACCAACATATAGACCTGAACTTAAAGAACAAGGGATTGAACTTTCTGTTCGTCATTTAAAGCAGTTCTTTAAATTTGGTCATGGTCGTAGTGCTTTTAAAACTAAAGCAGTTCATGATGTCTCTTTTGATATTAAAAAAGGAGAATGTTTTGGAGTTGTTGGCGAATCTGGATGTGGTAAAACCACAACTGGTAGATCTTTAATTAGACTATATAACATTACTTCTGGTTCTGTTTATTTTGAAGGTAGAAGAACTTCTGCAGGAAGTAGATGGAATGAAAAAGAAATCAAATGGACCAAAATTAGAGGCCGTAGAAAAATTAAAGAATTAAAGAAAGAATTAGCCTCTGAATTAGAAAAAGCATTAGACACAACTGGCTTAATTCCAGAAATTGAAAAGATTAATGATGAATTATCTAACTTAGAAGCAGAGATTAAAGAAATTAAATCCACATATAAAGAAAGAATGGAACAAGCTTCTAATATTGAAGATGAAGAAGCCAAAGCTTTAAAATTCGAAGAGATTAACAAAGAACATTCTTCGGAGATTGAAATTAGAAGAAAGAAGATGCTTGAATTAAGTGAAAAACTTAAAGAATTTAAAGCTACTGTTAAAGCTTCTAAAAAGAAAAAGATTGATGAACAAACTCAGCAAACCGCAGAAACTTTAAAAGCGGAATATAAAGAAAAAATTCAAGCTGTTAAAGACCATATCGACGAAGTCGAAAAAGAGCAAATTGAACAAATTGCTCAAATTAAATATGATAATAAACACGTCGATAAGAAATTAATGTCGAAGATGCAAATGATCTTCCAAGATCCTGTTGACTCATTAGACCCTAGAATGACTGTTGAAGATATCATTCAAGAAGGTTTACATATTCAAGGTCAATATAATAAATTCAAAAACTCTCAAAAAGTTAGAGATGTTCTTGTTAAAGTTGGTTTACTTCCAGAATATGCTTCTAGATATCCTCATGAATTCTCGGGCGGACAAAGACAACGTATCGGTATTGCTCGTGCTTTAGTAATGAATCCTAGATTCTTAATTTGTGATGAACCTATTAGTGCGCTTGACGTTTCTATTAGAGCCCAAATCATTAACTTATTAAATGATTTAAAAGAAGAAATGGGCTTAACCATTATGTTTATTGCTCACGACTTATCGGTTGTTAAATATTTCTGTGATCGAATCGCGGTTATGTATTATGGAGAAATCGTAGAGCTCGCTAGTAGTGATGAACTATTTGCGCACCCACTTCACCCATATACTCACGCTTTACTATCTGCTATTCCTAAACCAGATCCATTAAGCGAAAAGAAGAGAACTAGATACGTCTATATTCCTGCTAATGAGCATGATTATTCTAAAGAAGCTCCTAAACTTGTTGAGATCACTCCAGGTCACTGGGTCTTAGCAAACTCTGTCGAGTTAGAAAAATATAAAGAAAAACTTAAATAGTTTGATGAAGCCAAGAAAAAACTTGGCTTTTTATTTACCGGACAGCGTCAAAGCGGTGGCCGTAAATAAAACCGCCTCCTCTGGGGGCGAGAAATGAAAAAGCGGAAGCGTTCAATAACAAATAAAAACTCC
>CACXNV010000004.1 GCA_902769185.1 uncultured Erysipelotrichaceae bacterium
AAACTTGAATTGAGGTATAGATATGAAAAAAGAGAAACAATCCTTTTCAAAAGTGTCGAAAGCTGCTCTTGTATGCCTTGTAATCTTGCTTTTGGTTGCAGGATGGACAAACATTTATATTTGGATGTCTCCAACTCTTAAGCAATTAGGTTACCCAGGAACATTAAGCATGCTCTTTGATTACTCCAAATACGCAGGTGGTGCCCATGGCGCTAGATTTGCGGGTCAACTTTTGAGTAATATAATCGCCTATGTCTTTATGTTTATGGCAATTTTATTATTCGTTTTATCACTCGTTTTAATCAAGCACGACAAAGGCGTCAAAGCAAAATGTGCAATTCTCGGGTTAGCGGTTTTAGTACCAGCAACATTAGGTTTAACTGGTGGTATCATTAATTTCATCGGTGAAGGTATTGGCACATTATTAAGATTAGGCGGTAGTTCTATTGCTGCTTTATTAGCCTTAGTCATCTTAACATTTGTCTTAGACGTTGTTTACCTAGCATTAGCCACTATTTGCTTAGTAAAAGGTATCAAAACTGCCGTTAAAGTTAATAGAGGCGAACTTCCAGCTGAAGAAGAGGAAGATGAATGCTGCTGTGGCGCTCATAAAGAAACCCCTGAAGAAAAAGCTGAAAGAGAAGAAAGAGAAGCTGCTCAAAGAGTTGCTTTACTCGAAGACATTCGTAAGATTGTCAAAGAAGAATTAGAAAAACTCGACAAAGTGGTGATCGCTAAATCTGTTCCAGTGGTCTATGTTGAAGCTAAAAATCCAACTATGGTCCCACTTAAGAAAGAAGAAGCTAAACCAGCACCAAAACCAGCTCCAGTAGTGGAAGAAGCTGATGATGATGAAGAAGCAGAAGAAAAGAAAAAGTCTGCTCCTAGAATCCCATTTGCGGAAAAAATGGTAAAAGCCGATAAGGAATTACAAGAAAAATATAATGAAATTAAGAATGAAATTCTTAGTTACGGCGTTAATTCCCGTGTTTCTATCGCTGGTGATACATTTAGATTACATCGTAAACCTTATGTTAAAATCACCATTGTCGGTAAAACATTAAAAGTTTACTTTGCTTTAAGACCAAGAGATTTTGTTGATTCACCAATCCCAGTGATGGATGCATCTGACAAAGTCGCTTACGAAGAAGTTCCAGCATTATTAAAAGTCAAATCCAACTTAGCAGTTAAACGTGCAAAAGAATTAGTTAAACTTGCTATGGAAGCTGATGGCGTGGAAAAGAAAAATGTTCCAGAAGAACACAACTGGATCAGAGACTTAAGAGCGGACTTAAGAAGTAAGAAATAGTCTTCACTTAAAAACTAAAGGAGTTCACGATGAACTCCTTTTTATTATTCTTTGAATAATATTCTTCCTAATCTAATATGGGTTGCCCCTTCTTTAATGGCCTCTAGATAATCTTCAGACATGCCCATGCTGAGATAAGGAATTTTAATATTTAGATTATTTTCTATTTTCTTTTTTAGCTCAACAAGCTTTGCAAATTGATTTTCTTTATCCTCACTTACTTTAATGGTCATCATCATTAAACCAACAAGCTTGATCTTCTTATATTTTAATAAGGATTTTATAAAGGATTCTAATTCGTAATAAGGGACACCGTTTTTATTCTCTTCTAAATTAATCGAGACTTCCACAAAAGTTGGTAGTGGCTTTTCACGATATTTTTCAATTTCATCTGCAAGTTTTAATGAATCTAAAGAGTGAAGATAATCAATTTTATTAATAACTTCTTTAGCTTTATTTCTTTGTAAGTGACCAATAAAATGCCAGGTGACATCTAAATCTTTTAAATCTTCAAATTTACTTAAAAAAGCATCCACTCGATTTTCTCCAAAATTAGTAACTCCATTTTTAAACAAGTTACGCATTTCATTAGAAACGACATATTTTGTGGCGGCCACTAAAGTAACATTACTTGGAATAGTCGATATAAATTGTTGAATATCTTCTCTTACTTTCACGATTAATTATTTTACCACTTCAAACGGTTAAAGCAATTTCAGTTGCCTATTTCTCTATTTTATTTAATAATAAAAATATGGAAAATTTTACTAGAGACGAAAATACATTTGAAGGTTCTGATTTATTAGAACCACTTAATTTTTACAAAACCCAATTAAAAGACGCTTTCCATGAAAACGGGGAAGAGTATTTTAAAAAACTCACGGAAAAGGCAAATACTGATATCGAAGGCAATAAGGAGGCCTGCAAAAAGTATTACGCTGAACAAGCCAAAATTTCATCACTAAATAAAGATCTTGGAAAGAAAAGAACAGGTAAAGGATTTACCATCTTTGGCATGATTATGATGTTAATCGTTGCCGTAGTAATGGTAGTACTTTATTTTGTTGTTCCTGGATTCCCACTTATTGTTTCTATTTTAGTTCCAATCGCGATGGTTGGTGGATTTATTGGTTTTATATTCTTGGTTAAGAATCTAAATAAATTAATTAAAGGATTAAATGAAGTCATTGCCCAACATCAAAAGGTGGCAAACGAACATAAAGCAAAAGCAGAAGCCACAATGGCATCTTTAAATGCTTTATTTGAATCTAATATGGCAGTTCCATTAATGTCTAAAACAACTCCAGTAGTGGACCTTGATAAAGAATTTGATCCAGAAAAATATTCTTATTTACACGATAAATATGGCTATGAAACTAGCGCGGATATCGATGAATCAGTATTATTTGTCCAATCTGGCAATATTTTAGGTAATCCATTTATCTTTGAAAAAACTTATAACCAACATATGCATGACCATACTTATACTGGTACATTGACCATTACTTGGACTGAAAGAGTTAGTGACGGAAAAGGTGGATATCGTACAGTAGTGAGAACTCAAGTTTTAACCGCACATGTTACCGCTCCAGAGCCAGGTTATTACACTAGAACCACATTAATTTATGGTAACGGAGCTGCTCCTAAACTCTCATTTTCTAGAAGCCCAACAGGACATGGAAATGACAGCGATAAAGAATTAGAGAAATACGTTAGAAAATTCGATAAAGAATTAGATAAGAAAGTGGAAAAAGACCTTAAAAAAGGTAATGCCGGATTCACAAGATTACATAACGAACAATTTGAAGCATTATTTAATGCTTTAGATAGAGATAATGAAACTGAATTCCGTTTACTTTTCACCCCACTTGCTCAAAAGAATATGGTCAATTTAATAAGAGACCAAGAACATGTTGGATATGGTGATGATTTCAGCTTTACCAAAAGAAAAGAACTTAACTATATTCATTCTGGACACATTCAAGGTAGTAAATATCTTGATTATGGACCAGAAAATCTAAGACATTTTGATTACGAAGTATGTCACAAAAACTTTATTAATTATTGTGATGCCTATTGTAAAGAAATATATTTCGCTTTAGCCCCTTTAGTGGCCATTCCTTTATATCAACAACATAAAACTAGAGAATATATCTATGATGGCAAGTTTGGTCACAATGTGACCACTGCAGAAGCAGAAGCTGCCGCTAATAACCATGACTGGAAATTATTTAAACATCCAGCAACAAGAAGTTTAGGTGTTATTTTAAAGAGCAGATTCCAAAAGAAAAACGATACAGTTGATGAATGTATCATTACCGCTCATTCATTCCAAGGAATTGATCGAGTCACTTATGTTTCAGTTTATGGAGGAGATGGTAAATATCACCAAGTTCCAGTCCACTGGATTGAATATAATCGTATTCAAAAAGACACTCCATTTGCGATTGGTAGAGCCAAAGAAGAAAGCTGGTCTGACTTCAATAGTTCTTATGGTGGAGGATCTTATAAAGAATTATTATCTCGATATCAGATTTCAGATACTGTATTATATAAGAAAGGATTATTTTCTTTCGTTAAGAAAGATTAATAATAAAAACATTATAGGAGGGAAAATATAATGGCTAATGAATTAGATGAAATGACTGGCCCAGTTAATAAAGAAGGCCGCGACATTAATGTCATCGAAAAACAACTAAAAGTGGAAATGACCACAGGACTTAAAGTTCTAAACGTTATGGTTTGGGTCCCTGGCTTTATTCTCTTATTTATTCCACCTCTCGTGTGGTTATTTAAGAAAGCTAAAGCTAAAGAACACTTCCAAAAGTTACAACAAAAGATCCAACACGATGCTTCTCAAATTGATAACTTCTTAGAACAAAGAGTAATGATTCTTCAAAACGTTGCTCGTTTATTAGACAAGGCGATTGATTTAGATAAATCAACATTCACCGAAATCGCTAAACAAAGAAGCGCTGGTAACTTAAACGGCACAGCTGAAGGAATTGAAAGCATTAATAAGGCAATCAATGTTTCTTTAGAAGCTTATCCAGATTTAAGAGCTCATGGTGAAATTGCTGACGCCATGCAACAAAACTCTTATTTACAAAGAGAAATTACCGCTGCTAGAGAAGTTTATAATGACTCTGTTGCTCAATGGAATAGAGACATCCAAACTTGGGGTGCTAAAAAGTATATTGCTGCTCGTGACGGCTATACCACCAGAATTCCATTTACAACAAGTAGTGAAATTAAACAAGCCGCTCGTGGCGTATTCTTCTAATCTATGAAATATAGATGCAAAGTCTGTGGACAAATTATCGAAGTTGAAGAGGGTGACAGCTGCCCAATATGTGGAGCTTCTCCTGATCGCTTAGAACCACTTGAAGAAAAAGAAGAAGAAAAGAAATAATTAAACTGGAGCAATTTAATTGCTCCTTTTTTATATCTAAATTATAATACTCATATGAGCGTCCCATTTGCAGAACATTTTAGACCAAACAGTATCGAAGAAATGGTGGGTCAACCTCACCTATTTTCTAAAAACTCTATTTTTTATAAAACAATTAATAAGAATAATATTCCAAATATGATATTTTACGGCCCTCCTGGAGTTGGAAAGACCACAGTGGCTAATATCATTGCGAAAAACACCGAAATGCTTTTATGTAAGCTTAACGGCACAACCGCATCTTTAGATGACGTTAAAAAAGTCATTGATGATTCGAAAAGTGTATTTGCGTCTAAAGGAGTGCTTTTATATTTAGATGAGATTCAATATTTTAATAAGAAACAACAACAATCCTTATTAGAATATGTAGAAAAGGGATTAATTACATTAATTGCCTCTACAACTGAAAATCCATATTTTTATATCTATCCAGCTTTATTATCTAGATGCACAGTCTTTGAATTTAAATTAATCTCCAAAGATGAAATTAAAAAGGGATTAGAAAGAATCGTTAATCTTAAAAAGATTAAAATAGAAGACGAGGCTCTAGATAGACTTGCTTTAGCCTCTAATGGGGATGTAAGAAAAGCAATTAATAATTTAGAAGTTATTTATCTCGCGCTTGGAAATAAAACCATCAAATTAAAAGATGTCGATGAAATAGTGGATAAAGCGCATATCGTCTATGATAAAAGTGAAGATAAACATTTTGATCATTTAAGTGCTTTAATGAAATCGCTTAGAGGGAGTGATCCTGATGCCGCTATCTTCTATTTAGCTAAGATGCTTGAAGCTGGAGATTTACAAGCAGTTTGTCGAAGAATCTTATGTTCAGTAAATGAAGATGTGGGACTAGCCTATCCTTCTTTAATTCCAATAGTCAAATCATGTGTTGATATTGCCCTACAAATTGGTATGCCAGAAGCAAAATTACCTTTAAGTAACGCAGTTATTTTAATAGCAACCGCTCCAAAAAGTAACTCCGCTTATATGGCGTATGCAAAAGCAGTGTCAGATATTCAAATGGGTAAAGGAAGTACAGTCCCTAGAACATTACAAAACACTCATTTTGATGGGGAAGATCAGCTTAACAAAGGACAAAATTATAAATATCCTCATGATTATAAAAATCATTATGTTAAACAACAATATCTTCCAGATGATGTTAAAGACGCACATTATTATATCTATGGAAGTAATAAATTTGAGCAGGCTCTAAAAGAGTACTGGGATAAAATTAAGAAATAATTATGGATAATTTAAAAAGCTTATTAGACAGTAAACAATATGATTTAGTGCTTAAATTAACCGAGACTAGTACCTCTAGTAACGATTTATTTTATCGTATCTCTGCTTTTTTCTTTTTAGGAAAATATGAAGATGCTTTATATGTGATTCAAGATCATCAAGAAACCTTAGAAAGTAATTTACCGGCTTTAATAAACGCTCATATTAATTTATTGTGTGTCCTAGGAAGATTTGACCAAGCCTATACAGTGCTTGATTATTATAATAACCTACCTTATCAATCTCAAGTCGTGGAAGAAATTTTAAGGAAAATGCCTAAAATTATTGAGGCCGAAGAAAAGAAACAAACAACTTATAAGTTTTATTCTGATGAAGAAATAGAACAAATGCTAAGATCAGATAAATTCGAAGATGTCTTACTAGCGTTAGACACTATAAAAAATCGCGATATCTTATCGTTTTTACCAATTTTAAAGGAATTACTTGTATCCGATTCTAAAGAAGCCATAAAGAGTTATATCCTCATGATGCTAGTTAAAAAAGAAGTCGACCGTGACTTAGTGATTGTTAAAAAGGGAAAAGAGATTAAAGTTAATCCTAAACACTTAATTCCTCCGTTTATGGGAGAAGTATTTGATGGAGTGGTAAAAGGATTTGATAAAGAATTTAAAGATTCAACTTTAAGTCAAATTGCTACTCAATTATTCTCTCAATATTCAATCTATATTTATCCAGAAGAATATCCTTATTCAATAAAAGAATATCTTGCTGCCTTTTATTTATTAGCGAAAGATTACGCTTCAAGTATGAATTCTGATTTATCATCCTTAGGTTTTGCAAATGAATTAGATTTAGAAAAGATTAATAGGATTAAAGAAGAAATCGATAAGATGCTTGAAGAGTTCTAATTTATATATAAATTAGTAAATAAACAATCCCTTTAAAGGGATTTTTTAATATGTGTTTCAATTGCCTTAAATTATTAATTAATTTATAATTTATCACGCATGTAAATTTAAAGGAGAAAATTCTCATGGAAAGAAAAGTAACAAAAGTCAAACCATGTCACGTTGAAGTTCACGTTGTCGTGGATGAAAAAAGTTGGAAAGACGCTCAAGAAGCTTCTACCAAAAAATTATGTAAAGAAGTCCAAGTTGATGGCTTTAGAAAAGGTAATGTTCCTGAAGCAATCGCTAAAAGACACATTAATCAAGGCAAAATGCTTGATGAAGCAATTAATTCTTTATTACCAAGTATTTATAAGGAAATCATGGAAGAAGAAAAGATTGAACCATTTGCTCAACCTCAAGTCGATGTTACCAAAATTAGTGATACTAATTTAGAAGTCAAATTCGTTATCGTTACCGCTCCAGAAGTGGAATTAGGCGAATATAAAGGCTTAAAGATTGGTAAAAAGGAAGTCAAAGTTTCCGCTAAAGAAGTCGACGAAGAAGTCGAAAAATTATTAAAAGAAAACGCTTCCTTAGTTTTAAAAGAAGGCGCAAGCGAAATGGGAGACACTGTTGTCTTTGATTTTGTTGGTACAGTTGACGGCAAAGCCTTTGATGGCGGAAGTGCTCAAAACTATTCTTTAGAATTAGGTAGTCACCAATTCATTCCAGGATTTGAAGAACAATTAGTGGGTGTTAAAGCTGGCGAACATAAAGATGTTAACGTCACCTTCCCAGAACAATATACCCCAGAGCTCGCTGGTAAAGCTGCGGTCTTTGCTTGCGATGTTCACGAAGTGAAAGCAAAGAAATTACCTGAATTAAATGATGAATTCGTTAAAGAACTCAATAGAGGCGTTGAAACTGTTGAAGCTTTAAAAGAAAACACCAAAAAAGATATCCAAGCTAGAAAAGAGCAAGAATCTAAAAGAGAATTCTTAGAAAAACTCTATGAAAAAATCGCTAGTGGATCAAAAGTGGAGATTCCTGAAGAAATGATTAAGGAACAAGCCGCTAATATGAAGAAAGATATGGAACAAAGAATGGCCCAATCTGGCTTAACTTTAGAACAATATCTCCAATTCACTGGCCAAAAATTAGAAGATTTTGATGCTCAACTTGAAAAAGATGCTAAAAAAGACATCACTAACTACTTCTTATTAGAAGAAGTTGGCAAGAAAGAAAGCTTAGAACTCACTGATGCTGATGTGGAATTTGAATATGCCAAATTAGCAGAGCAATACAAAATGAAGCTTGAAGATGTGAAAAAAGCTTTAGAAAAACAAAATGCTCAATTCCGTCACAACTTAAAAATGACAAGAATTGAAGAATTCTTAATTAAAGAAAACGCTTAATTTAAATTAAATTTAAAAGGAGGACTTACCTATGGCAACTAGCCCATCCTCATTAACACTCCCTTTATTAATTACAAAGGGAATGATTCTTTATCCAAAAAATCAAAAACTTATTGATGCTGGAAGAGATTTTTCAGTTAACGCAATCCGCACAAGTAAAGACAAGGCAGATTCATTAATCTTAATTTCTTCTCAAAGAGAAGTTGATATCGAAAATCCTACTAGTGAAGATGTATTTCCTACTGGTGTTTTAGCTCGTATTGTTTCTGTCTCTGAAAGAGAAAAACGCTTAAGAGCAAGAGTGGAAGTTATCGACCGTGTATCATTAAGTAATATTGAATTAGATAAAGATGACAATTGCTATATTGCGAAAGCAATAATGCTTGATCCTATTCAAATTGATGAAAAAAGCAGTGAAACAATCGTTAATTCTATCAATCATGAATTAGAGAAATTCCCTAGTGTTATCTCTAAACTTCCTAAAAACATAATTAATTTATGCGCTGATAAATCTGCAGCGTTAGAAGTTTGTTATGCTTTGGCGGGATTCTTTGATGGACCAATTGAAATTAAAGAGAAGATGTTAGAAACAAACGACATTGTCGTTTTAGCGGAAAATATCCTCGCCTTTATTTCTGGAGAAAACACTAAAGAAGAAATCGAAAGAAATATTTCTGACACTGTAAGAGAATCTACAGAAAAATCTCAAAAAGAATATTTCTTAAGAGAAAAACTAAAGGCTATTAAAAAAGAATTAGGAGAAGATACTTCTAGTAGCAACTCCCCAGACAAAATTCTAGAAAAGATTGAAAAATATCCTTATCCAGAAAATATCAAAGCCAAAGTCAAAGCAGAGATTAAAAAATATGAAATGATGCCTCAAGGATCTCTTGAAGCTGCTCTTATTTTGTCATATTTAGACATATTAATGTCTATACCATGGTGGCAAAAGACAGAAGATGATGAAGATTTAAAACATGTCGAAGACATTTTAAACGAAGACCATTATGGCTTAGAGAATCCTAAAAAGAGAATCATTGAATATCTCGCTGTTAAGAAATTAACAGGCAATTTAAAGAGCCCAATTTTATGTTTCTTTGGCCCGCCAGGAACAGGTAAAACTTCTTTAGGCAAGAGCATCGCTCGCGCTTTAGGAAGAAAATTTGTCAAATGTTCTTTAGGCGGCATCTCTGATGAAGCTGAAATTAGAGGTCATAGAAGAACCTATGTTGGTTCTATGCCAGGAAGAATCATTCAGGGCATGAGAAAGGCCGGAGTTTCTAATCCAGTATTTTTACTCGACGAAGTCGATAAACTCGCTTCTAGCTATAAAGGAGACCCTGCAAGTGCTCTATTAGAAGTCTTAGATCCAGAACAAAACTTTATGTTTAACGATAATTATGTGGAAGAACCATATGATTTAAGTGATGTTTTATTTATTTGTACCGCAAACTATCTAGAAAACATCCCTGGACCTCTTAGAGATAGACTTGAATTAATTCAACTTTCTAGCTACACCGAAATCGAGAAAAAACATATTGCATTTGAGCATTTAATCAAAAAGCAAACTGAACTCAACGGTTTAAAACCTGAAAACGTCACTTTTACTGAAGATGCAATTAGTTACATCTTACATTATTACACCCGCGAAGCTGGTGTTCGTGACTTAGAAAGAAAGATTGCATCTTGTCTAAGAAAAGTGGCAGTTCAAATCGTTAAAGACCCAAGTATTACTCATGTTGAAATCGATGAAAAGAAGGTTAGAGAATATTTAGGCGTAGAAGTCTTTGACTATTCTAAAAAAGAAAAAGAAAAACAAGTTGGTGTAATTACCGGACTTGCTTATACAGAATATGGAGGAGATATTCTTCCTATTGAAGTCACTTATTTTAAAGGTAAAGGCGGGCTCGTCTTAACTGGTAAACTTGGTGATGTCATGAAAGAAAGTGCGACTATTGCACTTGACTATGTCAAGGCAAATGCAGAAAAATATCATATTGATCCTCAATTATTTATTGATAATGATATTCATATTCACGTTCCAGAAGGAGCGGTACCAAAAGATGGCCCATCTGCTGGAGTTGCAATGACTTTAGCAATTATATCTGCTTTAAGTAAATCGCCAGTCTCTCCAGATATCGCTTTAACTGGTGAAGTTACTTTAAGAGGTAATGCTTTACCTATTGGTGGGTTAAGAGAAAAATCTCTAGCAGCCTTAAGAAGTGGAATTAAAACCATCATCGTACCTAAAGAAAACAAAAAGGATGTTGATGAACTTCCAAACGAAGTCAAAGAGTCACTCAAGATCTTATATATGAAAGATGTTGATGACGCTCACAAAGTAGTGTTTGAGGAATAAAATGATTAATTTCTCAAATTCTAGCTTTGTTAAAAGCGCACCGAATTTAGCTAATGCACCTCAAGGAGGATTCCCAGAGGTGCTTTTAGTCGGTCGCTCTAATGTTGGAAAATCATCTTTAATTAATGCTTTATGTAATAAAAAGGCTCTAGCCTATACTTCATCTAAGCCAGGGCATACTCGTTTACTTAATTATTATAATGTTGATGATAAACTCTATTTAGTGGATGCTCCTGGATATGGATTTGCTAAAGGCGGATTCGATTTAGATAAGCTATTTGGAGAAATGATGGATGATTATTTCTCTAAAGCCAGTAGAATCAAGCGAGTCTTAGTGTTACTTGATTCTCGAAGAGAATTAAACGAAGATGATGTTGATATTATTAACTTCTTAGTAGAGAAAAATATTAACTACACATTAATCTTCACTAAAGTTGATAAAGTTAATCAATCTGAGAAATATCATTTAATTAAATCCCTTAAAGAAATGGGAGTGGATGAAAAAGAAATCATCTTTACATCCATATTAAAACCAAGAACTTTAGAGCCAGTTAGAAGTGTTCTTAACAAATAAATATAGAATATACAATTAATATTAATATATAATATGTGCGTTCGATGAATTAGAGGAGTAATTAAGACCTCTTCTTATAGAGAGCTGGGGACGATGGAAGCCTAGTAGAAGAACTTAACGAAGGTCGCTAAGGAGAACTGATTCTAATAATTTAGAAAATGAAGTGTCGATAACAAGTTTATCGAAACTAAGGTGGTACCACGTGAAATGCGTCCTTAGAATAAGGACGTTTTATTTTTAGGAGGACAAAATGATTAAAGTAGCCTTTTATGACACCAAACAATATGATCTTCCAAGCTTTGAAAAATACGGAAAAGAGCGAGGTATAAGCTTTAAATTCTTTGAAGCAAAGTTAGATTTAGAAACCGCTCAACTCGCTAATGGATGCGATGGAGTCTGTGTTTTTGTTAACGATGATGTTAATAAAGATGTTATCAATAAGCTATATGAATTAGGTGTGAAATTTATTGTTCTCCGCTGCGCTGGATTTAATAATGTTGATGTTAATGCAGCCTTTGGTAAGATTCATATTTACCGTGTTCCTGCTTATTCTCCTTATGCAGTTGCAGAACATGCTATAAGCATGTTGTTAACAATGAATCGCCGTATACATAAAGCCTATATTAGAACTAGAGAATATAACTTCTCACTTAACGGGTTGACTGGGGTTGACTTATACGGTAAGACCATGGGAGTAGTGGGAACTGGAAAAATTGGACAGATATTTGTCAAAATTTGCAAAGGCTTTGGAATGAACGTTATTGCCTATGATAAATTCCCGAATCCAAATTTAGACATCGAATATGTTGATTTAGACTCTTTATATAGAAATAGTGATTTTATTTCTCTACATTGCCCTTTAACTAATGAGAACTTCCATATGATAAACGCTGAAAATATGGAAAAGATGAAAAAGGGAGTAGGTATTATAAATACCTCTAGAGGTGGACTAATTAACGCTGAAGATTTATTAAGAGAAATTAAAGCCCGTAAAGTTGGTTTTGCCTGTTTAGATGTTTATGAAGAAGAAAGCGATATCTTTTTTAAAGATAAATCTGGTCATATTTTAGATGATGATATCTTTAGAAATATATTATCAATGCCAAATGTTTTAGTGACATCGCATCAAGCGTTCTTGACTGAAGAAGCCTTAAATAATATCGCTGATACAACCACCAAAAACATCCTTGATTATTATGAAAATAAAGTTAATGATAATGAACTTTGTTATCATTGTACAAATATAGAAAACTGTCGAAAGAAAAGAAAAGTTAAATGCTTCTAGGAGGTCATTATGTTAGATAAAAGATATTCCCCAAAAGATGTAGAACAAGGTAAATACGATTCTTGGAAAGAAAAAGGTTATTTTACCGCTGGAGACAAATCTAAAAATCCATTCTCCATGGTCATTCCTCCACCAAATGTTACTGGTAAATTACATTTAGGACATGCTTGGAATACAACTATTCAAGATATCATTGCTCGCTATAAAAAGATGCAAGGATATGATGTCTTGTGGCTTCCAGGAATGGATCACGCTGGCATTGCTACTCAAGCAAAAGTTATGGCGAAACTTGTCTCTATGGGCATTGATGTCACTAAGATTTCAAGAGAAGAATTCTTAAAATATGCTTGGGCGTGGAAACATGAATATGCCGAAAATATTCATAATCAATGGGCGAAGATGGGATTAATGCTCGACTATAGTCGAGAAAGATTCACTTTAGATGAAGGACTTAATCTTGCAGTTAGAAAAGTGTTCGTTGATTTATACAATAAAGGACTTATTTATCAAGGAGAAAGAATTATCTCCTGGGATCCAGTTCAACAAACAGCATTAAGTAATATCGAAGTCATTCACCAAGATGATGAAGGCTATATGTATTATTTCAAATATCATGTAGTGGATAGCGATGACTATTTAGAAGTAGCGACAACTAGACCAGAAACAATGTTTGGTGATACTTGTGTTTGTGTTAATCCAAGCGATGAAAGATATTTAAAATATCATCATAGTAAAGTCATTAACCCTGCAAATGGAGAAATTATTCCAATTATTCCTGATGAATATGTGGATATCGCCTTTGGAACAGGAGCGATGAAATGTACTCCGGCTCACGATCCAAACGACTTTAATATTGGTAAAAAATATGGCTTAGAAATGCCAACCATCTTTAATAAAGATGCTTCTATGAACGAGAAGTGTGGAAAATATGTTGGAATGGACCGCTTTGAATGCCGTGAAGCTTTACTTAAAGATATTGAAAGTCGTGGAGACTTTATTAAAAAAGAAAAGATTATTCATGCAGTTGGGCACTCTCAAAGAAATAACTGTGTAGTTGAGCCAATGTTATCAAAACAATGGTTTGTCAAAATGAAACCACTCGCGGAAGAAGCAATTAAAAATCAACAAGGCAAAGATAGAGTAAATTTCGTTCCTCAAAGATTTGAAAATACATTCTTACAATGGATGAATAATATCGAAGATTGGTGCATCTCTCGTCAACTTTGGTGGGGTCATAGAATTCCAGCCTATTACCATAAGGCAACTGGTGAAGTAGTGGTCAGCGAAAATCCACCTAAGGATATCGAAAATTATGTTCAAGATAGCGATGTCTTAGATACTTGGTTCTCTAGTGGTTTATGGCCATTTTCAACTTTAGGCTGGCCAGAAAAGACTGAAGACTTAGAAAGATATTTCCCAACAAGCTGTTTAGTAACCGCTTATGACATCATTTTCTTCTGGGTGAGTAGAATGATCTTCCAAAGCTTAAATATCACCGATAGAAAGCCTTTTAGCGATGTCGTAATACATGGTTTAGTCCGAGATGAACTTGGAAGAAAAATGTCTAAGAGTCTAGGAAACGGAGTTGATCCAATCGATGTTATCGATAAATATGGGGTCGACGCTTTAAGATATTTCTTAACCACCAACTCCACACCAGGGCAAGACATGAGATATATCGAAGAAAAAGTCGCAAGTGGAGCAAACTACTTAAATAAGATTTGGAACTCTGCTAGATATGTATTAAGCGTGGTTCTTGAAGGATTTAAAGAAGTCAAATTATCTAAAGATAATTTATCAGTTCTAGATAAGTGGCTTCTAACTAGACTTAATCTCACAATTAAGAATGTGACCGCTAACATGGAAAAGTATGATTTTAACGCTGCTAGTAGCCATTTATATAACTTTGTTTATGATGATTTCTGCTCTCAATATCTGGAGATGAGCAAAGTGAAACTATATGGTGATGATGCTTCTAAAAATGTCACTATTACAGTCTTATTAAAAGCATTAAAATCGATTATTTTATTAATTTATCCATATACTCCATTTATCGCTGAAGAATTATATCTTAATCTTCCAAATCACTTAGAAAGCGTCATGCTTGAATCCTATCCAAAAGTGGAAAAAGAATTCATTTTTAAAGATGGTTTAGAAGAAATCGAATTATTATTCGATATGATTAGAGATGTGAGAAACTATAAAATCACTAACCAATTAGCGCCAAACGCTAAACTAGGTTTAACAATCTCTTTAAAAATTAAGGTGAGCAGCGATTTTGCGACTTTGTTAAATAGATTTACTTTCTCTGAGTTCGAAGTTAAAGATGATTTAAGTACTCTATCTGGAGATTTATTTACTTATAACTATGGATCAATGATTATTAGTTCAGGTGTTTCCAAAGAAGAAGCAAAAGAGAAATTAGAAAAAGAAATTGCCTTTGAAAAGAGTGAAATCAAACGTTCTGAAGGAATGCTTAATAATCCTAATTTCTTAGCTAAAGCACCTAAAGAAAAAGTAGAAACAGAAAAAGCAAAACTCAAACTTCATCAAGATAACTTAAAAGAACTTGAAGAAAAGTTGAAAAAAATTTAATTGACTAGACCTGCAAAGCAGGTCTTTTCTTTTGCGGTCTAATTTTTAAAAATTTTTTTGCAAAAAAATCAAAAAAAACCACTCTTTATATAATGAGGGGAGAAAATTAGACTCCAACCTAAACAATATTCATATCTTTACCTTTCTGTAGGATTTGCTCTAATTAATTCTTCCCCTCAGGAGGCTTAATTATGAAATACGAATTATTATCAGATTCCGAGATGGAACAACAAGTGAGTGGTGAAGCTCTCACTCTGACCGCTGTGATGGCAGTTTTAGCAACCGCAATTATCGCTGTTATCGTTTATAAGATGTTTTTATCTGATAAAGGAAATGCAACGGTTCCAGGCGGCTGGAAATTTAGTTGGAATTAATGGCAAACATCAAAGAATTACCAGTTTATGATCGACCAAGAGAAAAGGCTTTAAGATACGGTATCAGTTCGTTAAGTGATATTGAATTATTGTCCCTTTTATTAGATAAAGGATATAGGGGTTCAAATATTTTAGAAATTTCCACGTCTTTATTAAGCAAATATGGAGGATTAGTAGGTTTATTAAACGTTCCAATTTCAGAACTTAAAAAGAACAAAGGAATTAAAAATGTTGGTTCTTTAAAGATTGCTTTAATCGGAGAATTTTATAAGAGAGTTAGTGAGAAAAAACACTATGTTTCTAATACAAAAATTGATAGTGAATATTTATATAATAAATATAAAGACCAATTTATTAATTCTAGTCAAGAGCAATTAATCCTTATCATTTTAAATCGAAATAAGCACATAATTTATGAGACCACTCTATATAAAGGGAGCCGTGATTTCATTAAGTTTTCTTTTGAAGATATCTATAAAGAGATAGCCAAATTTGATGGTAGAAGTTTTTATCTAATTCATAATCATCCAAGTGGTGATTGCTTGCCTAGTAAAGAAGACATCCTTTCAACTTTAGAAATAAAGCAAGAGAGTAAAAGAGCGCACATTTCTCTAATCGATCATCTAATCATCGGAGAGGGATGTTATTATTCATTTAGAAAAAATGAAAAAATAACGATTTCTTATTGAACTATACTTATAACTTATGTTATATTTACTAACGTTGTCGCCTCACTAGCTACAACCGCATAGAAAAGGTTTATAAAACCTTAGGGTTACCTTCATAGCGAGTCCTTAGTGAAATTTGAATAAAAGGAGGGACATTATGTACGCAATTATCGAAACTGGTGGAAAACAAGTTCGTGTCGAAGTCGGCGCTAGAATCTTCGTTGAGAAATTAGACGCTGAAGTCGGATCAACAGTCACTTTAGACAAAGTTCTCCTAGTTTGTGACAAAAAAGCAAAAGTCGGAACCCCATATGTCGAAGGTGCAAACGTTGTTGCTAAAGTCGAGAAACAAGGTAAATCCAAGAAAATCCGTGTTTTCACCTATAAGAATAAGGCTAACGAAAGACGCACTTTAGGTCATCGTCAACCTTACACATGCTTAGTCATTGAATCAATCAATGCTTAATTGTAACTATGATTAAAATAGTTATCAAACGAGACGAATCTTCTCAAAAGATAACTTCTATCGAGGTTAAAGGACATTCTGGAAAGGATGTCAAAGGAAAAGATCTAGTGTGCGCTGCTATAAGCGCCATTATTACCGGAGGAATGAATGCTCTAGTAGATAATGAATATGACTTCCTTCTAGAAAGCGGTCATGCTTATATCAAACATCTAGATATTCCAAGTGATTATGATGCAGTTGTTCTTAGAACAATTGAAACTCAATTCAAAACCGTAGAAGAAGCTGAAAAAGATTTCGTCCGAGTCGAAAATTTATAAGAAAGGATGAATCACATTATGATGTTTAAATTAGATTTACAACTCTTTGCTTCTAAAAAGGGTGTTGGTTCCACTAAAAACGGCCGTGATTCCGCTGGTCGTAGGTTAGGTGCTAAAGTCGCTGATGGACAATGGTGCCATGCTGGTAGTATTATCTACCGTCAAAGAGGTACAAGAATTTACCCAGGCGAAAACACCAAAATTGGTAAGGATGATACAATCTTCGCTTTAGTGAGCGGTGTTGTAAAATATGAACGCTTAGGTAAAGATCGTAAGCAAGTCAGAGTTGTTGCTGACAAATAAGCAAAATTAAAAATGCATATTAGACCACATTAATTGTGGTCTTTTATTATTTTTTATTGTAACATATTAATATATGTTTATTGATCGAGCTGTTATTGAAGTTAGAAGTGGTAAAGGTGGCGACGGAGCCATCGCTTTTAGACGCGAAAAATACGTGCC
Organism: uncultured Erysipelotrichaceae bacterium; assembly: GCA_902769185.1. Lineage (GTDB taxonomy): Bacteria > Bacillota_I > Bacilli_A > RFN20 > CAG-826 > UBA2450. The sequence goes on from CACXNV010000004.1 coordinate 17,414, forward strand.
TAAAGGTGGACCTGCTGGCGGAAACGGTGGTAGAGGAGCCTCTATCATTTTAAAAGCAAACAGCAAGATTAATACTTTGTACAATTTCCGCCACTCTAAATGCTTCATTGGTGAAGATGGAGAAAAAGGTGGAATTAAAAATCAATATGGTAAAAATAGCCAAGATGTAATCATCGAAGTTCCAGTTGGAACGATGGTATTTGAAGAAAAAGAGCATCGATTCCTTGGAGATCTTTCTACTGACGGCTTAACTTTAAAAGTCGCTAAAGGAGGAAGAGGTGGAAGAGGTAATACTTGTTTTAAAAGCTCCACAAATAGAGTTCCACGTATCGCTGAAAATGGTGAGCCAGGAGAAACAAAAAGATTAATTCTTGAATTAAAACTCTTAGCAGATGTTGGTTTAGTTGGATTCCCAAGCGTTGGTAAATCCACATTGCTTTCTGTTGTCAGTAGCGCTAAACCAGAAATTGCTGATTATCCATTTACCACAATTATTCCTAATCTTGGAGTAGTGAGAGTGAAAGATGGACGTAGTTTTGTTTTAGCAGATCTTCCTGGAATTATAGAAGGAGCTCATCAAGGAAAGGGTTTAGGATTACAGTTCTTAAGACATATCGAAAGATGTAGAATCATTGTTCATGTCATAGACATGTCAGAATCAGGAAGAAACCCAGTAGATGATTATAAGATTATTCAAAAGGAACTTAAAGAATACGGTTTTGGATTAGATAAAAGACCAGTTATTGTTGTAGCTTCTAAAATGGATGAAGAAGGCGCTAAAGAAAGACTTAAAGACTTTGAAAAGAAAACCAAAGTTAAATGCTTACCAATTTCTGCCTTAACTGAAGAAGGAGTGGAAGAACTTTTATATCGCTGCGCTGATTTGCTTGATAAAACACCAGCCTTCCCATTATTCGATAAAGACGAAGAAGAATTAGAAAATAAAGTCTACACTCTTCCAGAAGAAGAAAAGGAATTTGAAATCAAACATCCAACTAATAATACTTGGGTTATTACCGGAGATAAAATCATAAAATTCTATAGAATGACTAACATTTCTACAGATGATGGAATGATGAAATTATTAACGAGACTAAGAAAACTAAAAATTGATGATAAATTAGAAGAATTAGGGGCAAAAGATGGAGATCTCGTCTATTTAGACGACTTTACTTTTGAATATTATCGATAATTATGGAATTAAAAGAATATTTAAAGGTTATTGAGAAGTTTGTTGCTGATTATCTTAAAGATAATCACATGAAGCATTACGTCTTAGGATTATCTGGAGGCGTAGATTCTTCTTTATGTGCAGCCATTTTAAAAGCGGCAGTAGGTAAAGAGAATTTTACTTGTATTAATATGCCAATTGATTCTAATCCTAGCGATCAAATCGATGCTGCTCAACTTGCCGAGGACTTAGATTTAAATTATTTAGTTATCGATGGTAGTGAATCATTCCATAAGACTGTTCAAGAATTTAAAAAACAAGGTATTGAATTAGATAGAGCAACTTTATCTAACTTGAAAGTTAGAATTAGAATGACTATTTTGTATGCTTACGCTCAGAAGATGTCTGGTCTAGTGGTAGGAACTGATAATATGGACGAAAGATATACAGGCTATTTCACGAAACATGGTGATGGAGCGGCAGATATAATGCCAATCGTCTATCTTACTAAAGGTGAAGTTGTTGAAGCTTGTAAACTATATGGGATTAGAGACTATTTAGCAGAACGCGTCCCAACTGCTGGTTTATTCGAAGGACAAACTGACGAAACAGAAATGGGCGTTAAATACGCAGATTTAGATAGATATCTATTAGGCGAGAAAATTGACGAAAAAAGCGTTCAAAGAATAGAGCATCTTCATCGAGTCAGTGAACATAAAAGAATACCAACCCCAACTCCAGCGGAGTATATAAGAAACAAATGAAAAAGGTAGATTTGGTATTTTTAAGCGGAGTGATTGCATCAGTTATTGCTTTAGCAATAATGTTAGTGTTTATACTTATTAATTAAGGAGGTAAACGAAATGATTTATTTCTTAAGAGGAGTAATCCATCAAGTCGATAATGACAGTGTTGTTATCGATGTTAATGACGTTGGTTATCAAGTTTTGGTTTCTCACGTTGCAAATTATGAAGTTGGTCAAAAAGTGCTTCTATATACTTATAACGTTGTAAGGGAAGATGAGAATTATCTCATCGGCTTTTCTGATGTAGAAGAAAGAAATGTTTTCCTCTCTTTGATTAAAGTTAAAGGTCTTGGTCCAAAAACTGTTATTGGTGCATTAAGCGCGACGACACCTCAAGATGTTATTAACGCGATTAGTAGTAATAACGTTGCCTTTTTAAAGAAATTACCAGGATTAGGAGCAAAAGCTGCTGGACAAATTATTTTAGATTTGAAAGGCGAACTAACTGGCTCTAAAGGTAATCCAAAACAATATGAAGAAGTGTATGACGCTTTAAAATCCCTTGGATTTAAAGGAGCGGCAATCGACCGCGTTTTAGCAACCATTAATGAGCCAAACGCTACTACAGAAGATGTATTAAGAATTGCTTTAAGCAGGTTAAGAAAATAATATGAGTAGACTATTAGATGCTAAACCAAATCAAGAAGAATCTTTAGATACTTCTTTAAGACCACTTACTTTAAAAGAGTATGTTGGTCAATCTGATTTAAAAGAGAATTTAAAGGTTTTTATTGGTGCGGCTTTGCATAGAAATGAACCTCTTGATCATGTTCTTTTATATGGCCCACCAGGACTAGGCAAAACTACATTAGCGCACGTTATTGCTCATGAAATGGGTTCAAATATTAGAGTAGTGACAGGCACAACTATAGAAAAAACTGGTGATCTCGCCGCAATTTTATCGGAATTAGAACCAGGAGATGTTTTATTTATTGATGAGATTCATCGTCTTCCTAGAGTGGTAGAGGAATCTTTATATTCCGCAATGGAAGATTTCCGTTTTGATATTATCATCAACAAAGACACAGCCAGTAAGTCAATTAGCATTAATTTGCCTCCATTTACTTTAATCGGGGCTACTACTAGAGCTGGAGATTTATCTGCCCCTCTTAGAGCGAGATTTGGAATCGTGGAAAAGCTTAATTTCTACTCAGTTGATGAAATCAAAGACATTGTTAAACGCACCGCACGTGTGTTAAATACTGAAATCGATAAAGACGCAGAACTAGAGATTGCTAAAAGGAGTCGCGGCACTCCTAGAATCGCTAATCGTTTATTTAAACGTGTAAGAGATTTTGCTAATTATCAACATAAAGATGTGATATCACATTATGACGCAATTAATGCTTTAAATGCATTAAAAGTAGACTCAATTGGATTGGATGATGTTGATATTCGTTACTTAAATACTTTAATTGAAAGATTTCGTGGTGGACCAGTAGGATTAGAAACTCTTGCTAATGCTATTGGAGAAGAAATCATGAATCTTGAAGATGTTTATGAACCATATTTATTGCAGATTGGTTTTATTGATCGTACCCCTCGAGGAAGAGTGGCAAGCGATAAAGCTTATAAGCATCTTAAAATTACTCATCAAGAATCACTTTTGTGATTACGTATATAGCGCGTACGCAATAAATAATTGAATAATGTGAGTGAATGATGTATTTTATTCAATAGGCGCGTTTGCGCAAGGCTGTTAAATTTACTGGAGGTATCTAGATATGAGAAGATTATGGGCATACATTATTGTGGTCTTCGCTGCTGTTATTGCAGTTATTGCCTCTTTCCCAGGAGTTGTTAAAAGTTTATCAACTGATGGCGAATTTAAAACTCGTCGTGTTTTTACATTTCAACTTAGAGAAAGAGATGCTACAGATGATGATGTAGATCCTGCTGCATTGACCGAAAATAGTGCAAAAGAAGTTGCCGACATCATGAAGAGCAGATTAGAAACATATAACGTTTCCTCTTATGATCTCAAAACAGTCGGTAACGATATTATCACTGTTTCTTTTTCAGCAGAAAACGATACAAAATATCAACAAATCATTACTTATTTAAGTTTCAGTGGTTCATTTGCTTTAGTTAATAAGCATAATGATGTTGTTGAAGGAGATTTCCGTAATGGTGCAGCCTATACCAAATCATACGCAGTTAACGAATACCCAACAGTTATTATTCCAGTAAATACAGAAGCTAAAAACTATCCAGAATTAATTGAAGGTTGTGTCGAAGAACCTGAAGAAGAAACCCAAGGTGAAGGAGAAGAAGCAACCACAAAACAAATCGGTAGAATTTATTTAATTTATAACTGGCATGAAGGTGAAACATACCAAACCTTAAGCGAATCAAATCAATTATCTAGCAAAACATTATTAACTATTGATTTTGAATTAGATGATGATAAAACCGGTTTATATTACGATAGTAATAAAAATTCATTCTCCAGAGTTTGTGGATTCCAAGACGCTAACGGAAATGGATATGCTGATCCTCAAGAAGTTCGTGAAGCATATGCCCAAGCTGATTATTTAGTTAATTTATTCTCTGCTTCTGCATTTGATTATGATGTCAACTGCATTAAAGGCTTAGCTGAAGGCACTAAAGAATATTTAGATGCTAAAACCGAACAAGTTGTTAATCCAAATACCGGTAGATTAGTCTGGAACCGTACTTTAACCGCGATTGTCGCATTAGTTGTTATCGTTAGCTTATTATTAGTCTTCTTCTATAAAACTGGCGCTGCGAGCATTATTGCAACAACAATAGTTTCTGCTTTCTTAATCATCTTAGTCATGGCTAAAACCGGACTTGCTTACAATTCTTTAGGAGTGGTAGGTGTTGTCTTGGTGACATTATTATCGCTTGTTAGCGGTGTTATTTATTTAAATAAAATCAAAGAAGATTCTTATAAAGGACATACTTTAAAGAAGGCAAACGCTGAAGCAAGTAAAAAGAGTTTATTACCAATTATTGATATCCACGTTGTGGGCTTAATTCTTGGTGTTATGCTTTATGCTTTTGGTGGAACTCCTTTAAGAACATTATCTGCTGTATTAGCTATTGGTAGCATTATCTCTGCATTAATCAATATCTTCGGATTAAAAGGATTAATGTGGTTATTAACTAACTCTACATCAATGAATGGTAGATATGATCTTCTTGGCATCAATAAAGAAAATGTGCCAAATCACATGGCCGAAGAAAAACAAACATATTATGGACCATACGCTGATAAAGATTTCTCCAAAAAGAAAAAACCAGTTGGAATTATTTCTTTAGGAGCAGTTGTTCTTGCTTTAGCTGGTGTTATCACCTTTAGCAGCATTAGAGGTGGAGATTTATTCAAACAACCATCAGTTCAATCTTTAGGTAACGAAGTCTATATCCAAAATAGAATCTTAGTTACTAATGATGAAACTTCTCCTTTAACTGATACAACATTAGACACTATCTTAGATAATATCTTAATTGAAAAGAGTGCCAATGTTGCGATTGATGAAGCAAATGAAGAAACTTACTACACCTTAAAAGAATTTGTGGGAGAGAGAATTCTATTCTCTGTTTCTGAAACTAAGGTTGAAGAAGAAATTTCTAATAATTATGTTGATACATATTTCCGCTTAGTTTTATCCAAAAAGCTTACTGGTGAAGAAGGCGCACAAATTAGAGGCTATGTCCAAACTGACGATCAAACTTTAAACGAAGTTCTTGAAGAATATTTCAATACAACTTCAACATTTACAACCTCTGTAAAAAATGAAATGAGCTTAAAAGCAGTTAATACAGTAGTGAACCCTGCTTCTCCAAAATGGACAAGAATTATTTTAGGAACATCTATCGCATTATTAATTGTTACTGTTTATTTAATGCTTAGATACCGCTTAAGCCGTGGCTTAGCATCATTATTATTCCCTGTTGCAGCTAGCTTAATTACTATCGGAGTCATGTTATTATTGAATTTCGCCTTAAATTTAAGCGCTTCAGTAATTATTGCTGTTCCTGTAGTTTCATTATTCAGCTACTTGTTCCTTATTCAATTCTATAATCGTGAAAGAGAATTATTACTTGAAGATAAAGTTAAAGATAATTCCAAAGAACATCGTGCTGATGTTGCAAAACGTGCATTTGCGATGGCTTATGCTCCAATTTTAGTAACAACCGTCTTAGGAGTTTATTGCTTAATTAACTTCTTTGGTTTTGCTCCTTCTGTGATGTCAAACGCTTACGTTGCAATGTTTATTGGTGTACTTATTGCCTTAGGAATCATCCAAGTTCTTATAGTCCCAACATGTAACTGGTTATTTAATTTATTCTCCAAGGTTAACGTTAACAAGAAGCCAAAAGAAAATAAAAAGGCGAAAAATAAACCAGTTAAAAAATCCGCAGAACCTGAAGAAGCTATCTTCATTGGTATTAACGATTAATTTAAATTGCTACACATAAGTGTAGCTTTTTTAACAAATATGAATAAATCCTTATTAGAACGACTTTTAGACTATTATCATCTAAGCTATGAAGATTATCTTAAAATAACTTCAAAAACCTCCTTAGACTCTTTTAGTAACGGCCATCAATTTGATGATATTGATAAAGCTGTTAATTTAGTAAAAAATGTGATTTCTAATAAAGGAAAAATCATTATTTATGGTGATTATGACGCGGACGGCATTATGGGAACATCAATCTTAGTAAAGATGTTTCAATATTTAGATGTGGTTGTTGATTATTACATTCCTAACCGTTATATCGATGGATATGGAATCAATATGATTCACGCTCAAGAATATGTTGATGCAAAATATGACTTGGTCATTACTGTTGATAACGGTATTACCGCTTTTGAACCGATTGAATTACTTCATAATAGTGGCGTTAAAGTGCTGATTTTAGATCATCATCAAACTCAAGACACAGTGCCTGTTGCTGATGCGATATGTCATCCAATTTATTCGCATTTTGGAGAAGTTAGTTCTAGCGGGGCTTTTACAGCCTTTATGTTTTCTATTGCTTTATTAGGCAGAATAGATAAATATTTATCTATATTAGCTTCTATATCTCTAATTAGCGATATGATGCCTTTATTAGAATATAATCGTAATTTACTAAGAAGCGTTTTTGATATTTATAAGCACGGCGAGTTTTTAGCAGTTGATTTATTAGGAGACAATGAAGAATTTAATGAACAATTAATCGGAATGAAAATCGCTCCTCGAATTAACTCAATTGGTCGATTATGTGAAGATACTTCTATTAATGAAATCGTTAAATATTTTGTCACAGATGATAAAACTTTTATTTTGTCCTACTTTTCTCATATTGTAGAGATGAATGATGCTCGAAAAATTCTTTCAAAAGAAGAAATTGATGAAAGCAAAATTTCTCCTAATGATAAGGCAATTGTTCTTATCGGTGAATATAAAGAAGGAATTATTGGCTTAGTCGCAAATTCAATCATGAATAAATATCATCTTCCAACTGTAGTTTTTACTAAATCAGTAGATGGCAATTTAAAAGGTAGTGCTCGCGCACCAGAAGGTTTTGACATCGTTGATTCTTTTAATGAACTTAGCGATATTTTATTAACTAGTGGTGGTCACTCTATGGCGGGAGGCTGCTCAATTTTAGAAAAAGATTATGATGAATTCGCACGTCGCTTTAAGGAAATCGCCCAAAACAAACCTTTAAAAAAGGTTGAACATCAAACTATCGAAATTGGGATGAGTGAATTAATATTAGAAAATTATGAATTAGTTCATTCTTTTTCACCATTCGGAGAATCTTGGCCTACACCAATATTTAGACTTAATCATATCAAAATTAATAGTCTTACATATTCTAGAGATCATAAACACATCATTACAAACTTAGGAAATAAATTAAAAATTGTTTATTTTAACTATCCAAAAGATGAATTAGAATCCCTAAGTTTTGCTGATTTTATTGGAGCGATAAATAAAAAAGAATACAAAGGATATGTTTATTTAGAATTTTCTGTTAAAGAAATGATTCCAAGCAAATAAATTTATACTACATATCCTTTTGAATTAAACTGAATAATTATTAATAAGAATCCTTAGTTGTGATTCTATTTTTTTATTAAGTGATTTTTATTACTTTATAAAAGCAATAAATAAGACTAAAATAATTTACATGAATAAAACTAGTAGTATTAAAATCAATGGTGGATATCCTCTACATACCTTTGAACAATTAGAGGAAAAATATAAGGAGTACATCACTGAGCCTCAAGATCTAAAAAAGATTAAAGAGGCCTACGATTTTATTATTGAAAAGCACAAGGGGCAATTTAGAAAAAGTGGTGAACCTTATTATCACCATCTTCTAGAGGTTGCCTACATTTTAGCTTCTTTACGTACTGGCCCTGCCACAATTATCTCTGGCTTATTACACGATGTTGTTGAAGACACTGATGTCACAATCGAGGAAATTGAAAAACGATGGGGCGAAGAAGTCGCCAAAATCGTTGATGCGTTAACAAAAATTCAAAGATTGAAGTTATCAAAGATTGAAAGTGAGGACTTTGAAGCCGAGGATCACCGTAAGATTTTTATCGGCATGGCTAAAGATATCCGTGTCATTATCATTAAGCTCGCAGACCGCTTACACAATATGCGTACACTCGATTCACTTAGTCCAGATCGACAAATTGCTTTATCTAAAGAAACTAGCCAAGTATTTGTGCCAATCGCCCATAGATTAGGTTTAGATAACATCAAATGTGAACTTGCAGACTTATGTTTAAAATACTTAGAGCCTGAAAGATATAAAGAAATAGTGTCATTGCTTTCTCAAAAAGAGAAAAAGTTAAGAAGATCATTAGATGTTTTCCAAAAGAAAATCGCGGATATTATTTTTGAACACAATATTCCATTTGAGATTTTCTCAAGAGTGAAATCTATTTCTTCAATTTATGACAAGATTTATAAAAAAGGTCATCAGTTTGATGAAATTTACGATATTCTCGCCTTAAGAATTATTTGTGAAACCGAGATTCAATGTTATGAAATTCTTGGTTTAATTCACCAAACTTATAAGCCAGTTCCTGGTAGATTTAAAGATTACATCGCAATGCCAAAACCAAACATGTATCAATCCTTACACACGACAGTTATTTCTGGAGACGGCAACTTCTATGAAGTTCAAATTAGAACCAAAGAAATGGACGAAGTTGCTGAAAGTGGTGTTGCCGCTCACTGGGCTTATAAAGAAAAATCCGGGTACAATCCAAAAGAAGAACAAAAAGAAATTGAAAATAAATTACACTGGTTTAGAGACTTTGTCTCTATTAGTAGTGAAGAGCATGAAAACGCTAGCGAATATATGGATACTCTTACCCATGATATATTCGATGCTAATGTCTATGTCTTCACACCAAACGGCAAAGTTATTGAATTAATTCAAGGCTCTACACCAGTTGACTTTGCTTATCGCATTCATACCAAAGTTGGCGATAGCTGTGTCGGAGCAATTGTTAATGGTGTGATGGTTCCACTCAATACCATTTTAAAAACTGGCGATAAAGTAGAGATTAAAACTAGCAAATCCTCACCTGGACCAAATGAAGGCTGGTTAGAATTTGTTAAAACAGGTTTAGCAAGAAGTCAAATTAAGAAATTCTTGACCAAAAAGAATGCTGAATTATTAAAAGAAGAAAAGATTGCCAAAGGCAAACAATCCGCAATCGATGCTTTTAAAGATCGTGGTGTTGAAGAAGCTGAAATGATGGAAATGCTTTCTAGCGACAAAGTTTTAAAAGAATTTGAATGCGAAACAGTTGATGATTTATTTATTGGCATATCCAATAGAAAACCAGTTCCTAGCGCAATAATTAACTTCTTAGATATCAAAAAACCAGTAACCTTACCAACTGGCAAAGCCAGAAATAGAACTGGTGAATCCATTCCAGTATATTGCCGAGGCGCGGATAATATTGCGATTTCATTAGCAAATTGCTGTACCCCAATTCCTGGAGATAGTATTGTTGGTTATGTTACCAAAGGTAAGGGGATTGCTGTTCATAGAGCGAACTGTCCAAATATCGCTAATGAAAAGCAAAGATTAATTGATGTTTATTGGAAAGAGGATATTGAATACGCCACTTATCCGGTTGATGTATCAATTGAAGCAAATGATAGACCTAACTTATTAATCGATATTATGAACACTATGAGTAGTGCCAAAGTCACTATCAGTAGTCTTCACGCTCAAATTCAAAGACATAACACTTCACTTGTTAATGTTAATATGACAATTTATGTAAGTGATGCAAAACGATTAAATGATATTTTTAATATCATATTAAATATTAGAGGCGTCTATGACGTCAAACGAATCATTCATTAAGGAGGAAAAAGATGGAAGAAATCAAAAATGTCAAAGGCACTCATGACGTATTTGGTGATGAGAACAATGCTTATGAAAAAGTTGAAAGCTTAATGAAATCCATCGCAGAGATCTACGCCTATAAAGGTGTTAGACCACCTGTATTAGAATACAATTCTGTATTTGTTAGAGGGGTAGGAGAATCTAGCGATGTTGTGAGAAAAGAAATGTATACCTTCGCTGATAAAGGCGGACGTGATTTAACTTTGCGTCCAGAATTTACCGCAGGTATTATGCGTTTAGTGGTACAAAATAAGCTTTATGCCACAAGCGAATTACCTTTAAAGCTTTATTATGTTGGACCTGTCTTTCGTTATGAAAGACCACAATTAGGTAGATATCGTCAATTCAATCAATTTGGTGTGGAATCCATTGGTCATAATTCTCCAATGAATGATGTCGAAGTCATTGTATTAGCATATACAATTCTTTCCTCATTAGGATTAGAGAATGTCAAAATTAAAATCAACACCTTAGGTGATGAAGCAAGTAGAAATGCATATAGAACTGCTTTAAAAGAATATTTTGCTAAATATATCGATAATATGTGTGTCGATTGCAAAAGTAGATTTGAATTAAATCCTTTAAGGATTTTGGACTGCAAAGTTCCTGAAGATCGCCCAGTAATTGATGGCGCACCAAAAATTGGAGCCTATTTATCTAAGGAAAGCAAAGAGAGATTTGATGCGGTATTAGAAGCGCTTGAATCTCTACAAATTCCTTATGAAATCGATCAAGGATTGGTTAGAGGTTTAGATTATTATTCAGAAACCGTATTCGAATTCCATTATAAGAGCAACAAAGGCAATGACTATGGAGCAATTGGCGCTGGTGGACATTATGGTAGCTTAATGAAAGAATTAGGCGGACCAGATTTACCAGGAGTTGGTTTCTCTTTCGGAATTGAAAGAATTGTTTCTGTCTTACAAGATAACGAATTATTAAACGATGTTGCTTATGAATTAGATGCTTACATTATGCCACTAGATAAATCTTTAGATTTATATGCTCAAGAAGTTGCAGTTATTTTAAGAAATAGCGGTGGTTATAAAGTGGATATTTGTTTTGACAATGTCAAACTTGGCAATATGTTTAAAAGAGCAACCAATAAGAATGCTAAATATGCTGTTATCATTGGTGAAGATGAAGCTAAAGCTGAATCTGTGGTATTAAAAGATTTAGCAACGCAAGAACAAACAACAGTTAAAATAGAAAATTTAATCGATAAACTCGATGAATTATATGAATCGTCATATCCTGAGGAGGAAGAAAAGTAATGAAAAGAACTTGCTTTAATACCGAATTAAATGAAAAGAATGTTGGCCAAGAAGTCACATTGGTGGGCTGGGTTTCTAAAAGAAGAAATCTTGGTTCCTTGCTTTTCATTGATTTAAGAGATCGTAGCGGAATTATCCAAGTCACAGTTAACGAAGGAGTGGAAGTTCCTGATATTCGTAATGAATATATCATCTCTGTAACTGGAAAAGTTTCTCTAAAAGAGAAAGCAAACCCAAATTTAAAGACTGGTAAAATTGAAGTTATCGCTAGTAAGGTGGAAGTAATTAACACCGCCAAAACTACGCCTTTAATTATTGCAGATGAAACCGATGCATTAGAAGATACTAGATTAAAATATCGTTATCTCGACTTACGTCGTCCTGTCATGCAGTCCTATTTAGATATTCGTCACCAAATTAAATTAGCGGTCCATGAATATTTATCTAAGGAACACTTCATAGAAGTGGAAACCCCAATTTTAACATTATCCACACCTGAAGGAGCGCGTGATTATTTAGTGCCTAGCCGTGTACATCATGGAAAATTCTACGCTCTACCTCAATCTCCACAAATCTTTAAACAATTATTAATGATTGGTGGTGTAGAACGCTATTATCAAATAGCGAGATGCTTTAGAGATGAGGATTTAAGAGCGGATAGACAACCTGATTTCACTCAAATTGATATTGAAACCAGTTTCCTTGATCAAGACCAATTCCTTACTATGATGGAAGGCTTAATTAAAGAAATCTTTAAAAAGACCATCAACTATGATGTGAAGTTACCATTAAGAAGGCTTCCTTATAAAGAAGCCATGGATAATTATGGTAGTGATAAACCTGATACCAGATTTGATATCAAACTCCAAGATGTTAAAGAAATATTCGCTAAAAGCGAATTTGGTGGCTTTAAGGATGTAGAAGCTATTAGAGCAATCGTTGTTAATGGTGTAGCTTCAACAACTTCTAGAAAAGTAATTGATGAATTAACTTTAGAAGCTAAAAAGTTCGGTTTAGGCGGTTTAAGCGTTATTAAAGTTGAGAACGAGGAACTAACTGGGTCATTCGTTAAATTCCTTTCTGAAGACGAAAAGAGTGCTTTAAAAGCTAAATTAGGATTTGTTAATGATGATATCATTATCATTGCCGCTGGCAAGTATAATCGTGTATGCCCACTTTTAGGTGCGTTAAGATTAAAATATGCCAAACAACTAGGTTTAATTAAACCTAATACATATGATTTATTATGGGTCGTAGACTTCCCACTATTTGAAAGAGATGTGGAAAATGGTGCTATCACCTCAACTCATCACCCATTCACAAGACCTAGAGATGAAGATCTCAAATATTTAGACACAGATCCAACAAAGATTTTAAGCTATGCTTACGATATCGTAATTAATGGCTACGAAGCTGGTGGTGGTTCTTTAAGAATCTATGACCAAGATGTTCAGAAGAAGATTTTCTCAGTCTTAGGATTATCTGATGAAGATATTAAAAGAAAATTTGGATTCTTCGTTGATGCGTTCCAATATGGAACGCCACCTCATGCCGGTATGGCTTTTGGTTTAGATAGATTAACAATGATTTTAGGTGGCACTGATAATATCAGAGATGTCATTGCCTTCCCTAAAAACCTAGCAGCTGTCTGTCCAATGTCTTTAGCACCAAATACTGTTGATGAAGCCCAATTAAAAGAGCTTGGAATTGCAGTCACAGATTACGAGAAATAAGAATTATATACGAAGTATATATAATTACTAATTTACTACTAATTAAAAACTATTCATAAATAAGGAGAAAAATATGAAAGAAATCGACAAATTATCAGTAGCGACAATCAGAAGTTTGTGCATTGATATGATTAACAAGGCCAATTCTGGTCACCCAGGCATGGCACTCGGTAGCGCCCCAATTTTGTACACATTATTTACAAATCATTTAGTGGCTGATCCAAAAGATCCTGATTGGATTAATCGTGACCGCTTTGTTTTATCTGCAGGACACGCTTCTAGCTTACTTTACACAATGCTCCACTTAAGTGGATATGAAGTGAGTATGGAAGACTTAAAGAGATTTAGACAAATCGGTTCATTAACTCCAGGACATCCAGAATATCACTGGACAAAAGGAGTAGATGCAACTAGTGGTCCTTTAGGACAAGGTATTGCTCAAGCTGTTGGTATGGCTCTAGCAGAAGCCTCGATTGCCGCTAATTACTCAGAAGGCAAAAAGATTATGAACCATTATACATATGTATTATGTGGTGATGGCTGCTTACAAGAAGGTTTATCTCAAGAAGCAATTTCTTTTGCTGGACACCAAAAATTAAATAAATTGATTTTATTCTATGATGCTAATCAAGTTACACTTGATGGTGCTTTAGATCTTTCATTCTCTGAAAGTGTGAAAAATAGATTCCTAGCCAGTGAGTGGGAAGTCTTAGAAGTTAAGGATGGTAACGATGTCGATGCTATCGATGAAGCTATTAAAAAAGCTAAATCTTCAAAGGATAAACCAGTAATGATTATGGTTCATACCGTTATTGGCTATGGAAGTGCCAAACAAGGAACCTCTAAAGTCCATGGCTCACCTCTAGGTGCAGAAGACGGAAAACATGCAAAAGTTGATGTTTATGGCTTTGATCACGAAGATTTCTTTGTTCCTGAAGAAGTTAGAAAACACTTTGAATCAACTTTTGTGGCTCGTGGAAATAAAGCTCACGAGGAATATAAGAAAGTATTTGAAGACTATCGCAAAGACCACAAAGCTGAAGCCGAGAGATTTGAATCTTTAGAAGGTTTAGATTTATCTAAATACTTACCAGAAGAAATGCCAGAATTTGTCGAAGGCAGTTCTACAAGTACTCGTGTCGCTAGCGGAAAAGCTTTAAATGATTATATGTTAAGCGTGCCAATGCTTGTTGGTGGATCTGCTGACGTTGCTGGTAGCGTGATGACCAAATTAAATGGTGGAGTGGATTTCACTCCAGAACATCGTGAAGGTCATAACGTCAACTGGGGTATTAGAGAATTCGCAATGGGCTGTATGCAAAATGGTATGCTACTTCATGGCGGAATTAGAAGCTATGTTGGCTGCTTTGCTGTTTTCTCAGATTATATGAAACCTGCCATTAGAATGGCAGCCTTATCTCACCTTCCAGGCATTTATTTATTCTCCCATGATAGTATTGCTGTTGGAGAAGATGGTCCAACCCATCAGCCAATTGAGCAACTTGCAATGCTACGTTCTATTCCAAATGTGAGAGTCCTTAGACCAGCAGATGAAAGAGAAACTTATGCTTGCTGGAGAGAAGCTTTAAGAAGCACTAAAACTCCAACTGCTCTTATTTTGTCAAGACAAAATCTTCCTTTACTAGAAGGCAGCAGTGCTGAAGGTGTTAAACGCGGCGCTTATGTTGTTTCTAAAGAAGCAAAGAAAGCAGAGTTAGTGTTAATCGCTACTGGTAGCGAAGTTTCTTTAGCAATTGAGGCTCAAAAGAAATTATTAGAAAAGAAAATTGATGTTCGTGTTGTATCTATGCCATCATGGGAAATTTTTGCCGAACAAGAAAAAGATTATAGACGTGAAGTTTTACTCTTGCCAAGCGAAAGAAGAGTATCAGTCGAGATGCTTTCAACCTTTGGTTGGGGCAAATGGTCTAAATATCACATGGGCTTAGATGAGTTTGGCGCTAGCGCGCCTGCAAAAGATGTGATTTCTCATTTCAATTTCACATCCGACCATCTTGTCGAACTTTGCGAATCAATTATCAATAAATTTAATTAATTAAATTTCGTCATAGGATTATCAATATGGAACTTACTAGAAATCAACAACATTACATAATTATGGTGGCTATCTATAATGAGCTTACCGATTTTACTTTTGGTGAAAAACAAGTTAATCGCTCTGCAGAAGAAGTTCTTTCAAGCTTGTGCGAATGCGAATTTAAAGATGTTCCACCTTATGTTGTTGATTCAGTAATGGTTTCTTTAGCGAAATATGGAGAAATAAAGTTAGCCTATGCTCCATTCCTTAAAAGATGGAAATGGGAAAGACTTCCTTTATTAACCCAGGCAATTTTATTGATGAGCTATACACATTTCTATTTTATAGAAAAAGCTGATAAAGCCGTGGTTATTAATGTTGCTGTAGAATTAGCAAAAAAGTATATCGACGACAAACAAGCAAAATTCATCAATGGCATTTTAGATTCAGGAGTTTTGAAATAATGTTTGAATCTGCTCCTGTTGTTTTAGTTAGCGATGTGAACTCTTACATCAAGAGCCTTTTAAATAATGATGAGAAATTAAAATATATTCGTGTTAAAGGAGAAATAAGCAATTTTAAAGCTTATCCAAGTGGACACTTATATTTCTCACTTAAAGATCAAAATTCTGTCATTAGCGCAGTAATGTTTAATAATTACGCTAAGCGTATTGCCTTTAATCCAAAAGATGGAGACGAAGTTATTGTTCTAGCTAGTGTTGATGCTTATATCCCTAGAGGAAGTTACAATCTCAATATCTATGAAATGGAAGAAGTGGGATTAGGACAGCAATTAATTGAATTAGAAAAGCTTAAAAAGCAACTCGCTAGCGAAGGATTATTTGATGAATCAAGAAAAAGACCGATCAATATCTATCCTAAAGCTATTGGTGTGATTACCGCTCCTAATGGAGCAGCTGTTAGAGATATTGTTACTAACATTAAAAGAAGATATCCAATTGCTGATATATATGTCTTCCCAAGTTTAGTTCAAGGAGAACAAGCCCCTGAAAGGCTACTAAAGGCCTTTGAAAAATCTCAACAATTCGATTTAGACACACTAATTATTGGCCGAGGTGGTGGGGCAAGTGAAGACTTAAGCGCCTTCAACGATGAAAAGTTAGTCAGAGCAGTCGCTAAAAGCAAAATGCCAATTATTGCTGCGGTAGGACACGAAATTGACACCACTTTAATTGATTATATTGCTGATAAAAGAGCGTCAACTCCTACTGGAGCAGCCGAATTAGCCACTGTAGATAGAAGAGAATTAGAAAACCTGTTCTCGCAGTCAAAACTATTAATGGAACAAGCTTTATACGATTTTATCGAAGATAAAAGAGAAGAACTCGACGAATTAAAAGAAGAGTTAACTGATTCACTTAAAGATTTAGTTAAAAGTCAAAAAGACGAATTAGAAAGTTATTCTAAGCAACTTGAAATATTAAATCCAAAAGCAGTGTTGTCTAGAGGATATTCTATATCCTTAGATGAATCGGGTAAACCCATTAAAAACGTTAAACAAATAAAATCCGGACAAATTGTCCACACAATATTAGAAGATGGTGGCTTCGATAGTGAAGTCATTAAAATCAAAGGAGAGTAATTATGGCTCAAGAAGTAAATTTTGAAAAAGAACTTAACCGATTAAAAGAAATCGTTTCTTTAATTCAGCAAAAAGAACTCTCTTTAGATGAAAGCCTTAAGCTCTACGAAGAAGGCAACAAAATAGTTAAACTTTTAAATGAAGAGCTTAAAAAAGCTGAGGAAAAAGTCGAAAAGGTTATCGAAATTGAAAAATAATTATGTCTAAAGAAGTTAAACACGTTGACTTAAAAACTATTACAGGTCCTGAGTTTCTCAATCAAATGAGTTATAAAGAACTTGATGTTTTAAGCACGGACATAAGAGATTATATCTTGGATATAACAAGTAAAAATGGTGGTCACTTATCTGCGAATTTAGGGACAGTAGAAGCCACAATTGCCTTATGTCGAACTTTTGACTTTAAAAAAGATAAGATCATCTTTGATGTTGGACATCAATGTTATACATATAAGCTTTTAACTGGGCGTCAATTAGACACTTTAAGAAAGAAAGATGGCATCAGCGGATTCCAAAAAATGAATGAATCACCTTATGATCATTTTGAAGCTGGCCACTCTTCAACTTCAATTAGCGCCGCTAGTGGAATGGCGATTGCCAGAGACTTAAAAGGTGAAAAATATGATGTTGTGGCTTTTATTGGTGATTCTTCAATTCAAAATGGATTAGCTTTTGAAGGATTAAATAATTTAGCGCAATCAAATCACAAAGTGATTGTGGTATTAAACGATAACGGAATGTCTATATCTCAGCCAGTTGGCGGTTTATCTAATGCCTTTAGAAAGATGTCTGGCTCATCCTTCTATATCAAAAGTAAAAATGCTTTCAGAAAAATCTTTTTCTTAACAAGATTTGGAAAGTGGATGTGGGTGAAATTCACTAAAGTGAAAAACTGGACAAAACGTAAAGTTATTGGCTTTAACTTATTTGATACTATGGGACTAGATTATATTGGTCCAGTGGACGGCCACTATATTAGACACGTGGAAAAGGCATTAAAGCAAGCAAAGAAAACAGCTAGACCGGTTATTGTTCATATTAAAACCATTAAAGGTAGGGGTTATCAATACGCTGAAGACGATGTTGAAGGCTCATGGCATGGAGTAAGCAAGTTTGATGTTGCTACTGGAGAAATCAAAGCTAAAGACGCAGTTGTCTCTTGGAGTGAACAATATAAGTTCTTATTAAAGAACGAAATGACAAATAATAAAAATATTGTGACCATTGTTCCTGCTACAGAACATGGTTCTGATTTAGATTCTTTATTTAGTGAATTCCCAAATCGCACAATCGATGTTGGGATTGCTGAAGAACACGCTTTTACTTTAGCGGGTGGCTTAGCTAGTAGTGGAATTCATCCAGTGATCTCTATTTATTCTACGTTCTTACAAAGAAGCTATGATGAATTATCTCATGATGTCGCTAGAATGAATTTTGACTGCACAATTTTAATTGATCGTGCTGGATTAGTGGGAAATGATGGAGAAACTCACCAAGGAATTTATGATGAAGCATTCTTATATACAATCCCTAATGTTACTATCGCTATGGCCAGTAGAAGTAACGAAGCTCTTTCATTAGTGAAAGAATCATTATGTAATCACGGACCATTTGCCATCAGGTATCCACGAGAATTCTTCTCAGTAAATACCGAAGGAGTAAAAAAGATTCCTTATGGTAGTTGGAAAGTAGAATTAGAAGGCAAGAGTAAAGACACTGCAATTATTTCAATTGGACCAGTAACTGTTGATTTAAAAAAGAAAATCCAAGAATTGGATAAAGATGTCACCTTATTTAATGCAATCTACATTAGACCAATGGATGAAACTAAAGTCTTACAACTTCTTAACTATAAAAAAGTCATTATTTATAATGCCTACGCTACTAAAGAAGGCTTTGCTAATGCATTAGAAAGTAGATTAATGTCTCTAGGCTATCAAGGAAAAGTTATTGTTAAGACTGTTCCAACAGAATTTGTTAAACAAGCGACAATCGACGAACAAAGAGAATTATTCGGACTAAAAATCGATAATGTTATCGATTTAATTTAACTTTTTGTTAACATAATATATTAATGCATTTATAATGAAAATATGGCGAAAGTAATTGTCCATATTGACTTAAATGCTTTTTTTGTTAGAGCAGAAGAAATTAGAGATCCGTCTTTAGAAAATAAACCAGTAGCGATAGGCCACTTAGGTAGAGGCGGTGTTGTTTCAACTTGCTCATATGAAGCAAGAAAATATGGCGTTAGCAGTGCGATGCCAATGAACAAAGCTGTTAAGCTATGTCCTAATTTATTGATTGTTCCACCTGATTATCGTTTTTATATCACTTTATCGCATCAATTCAAAAACTATATTAGAAGTATTACTCCAAAAGTTGAATCTGCCTCTATTGATGAGTTATTTGCAGACTTTACTGATGCTGTTAAAGGAAAGAAAAATGTCACTGAATACTTCAAATCAATTCAACTAGATTTATTCAACAAAACTGGGCTTAAATGCTCGATTGGAGTTGGTCCAAGTAAATTTTTAGCGAAAATGGGAAGTGATTATAAAAAGCCAATGGGAGTCACAATTATTAGAAGAAAAGATATTAAAAATATCTTATACCCTCTTCCAATTAAAGATATGTTTGGTGTAGGAAAGAAAACAGCGCCTAGATTAGAACATATTGGAGTAAAAACAATTGGCGATCTTGCTAATAGACTAAATAACGATGACGAAGCAACATTAAAAATATTAGGAAAATTTGCTGATGAATTAAAATTATGGCTCAATGGTTATGGATCAGATGAGATTATCACCGAATACGAAAATCCAAAATCAGTAGGTAATTCCACAACTTTAAAAAACGACACTAATCAATTTGAAATTATTAAACAAACTTTTATGATGCTTGCCGAAGAAGTGTCAATGCGCGCTAAAAAAGATTCAATGGTCGGAAATACTATTCAAATTATGGCAAGAGACACAAATTATCAGGCACGTAATAAATCGATGACTCTAGAAAAATTAACTAACGACAGCAAAGACATTCTTAATGCCGCTTTAAAACTATATGAACGTAATTTTCTAGATTTAACCGTTAGAGCAGTTGGAGTTACTCTTCAAAACCTTGTCAGTATTAAAGATTCTTCCATTCAAATGACCTTATTTGACTACGAGAGACACGAAGAAGAGAATCGCACTAAATTAATCATCAATGATTTAAATCGTCGCTATAAAGGCGCAAATTTAAAAAGAGCGAGTGAAGTAAAAAATGGAAATAAATGACGCTGCTAATCTATTCGCCCAATATCTACTAGTGGAAAAGGGTTTATCAAAAAAGACTGTTGATGCTTATTTAACAGATTTAAAGTTGTTTTTTAAATACTTTAAGGACAAGAAAGACACCGAAGACTTAAATCCTTATGACATCAATTCTTTTATGCTTTATGGAGCAAGTCTTGGTAGAAAACCATCAACCACATTAAGAAGAGCGGCTTCTATCAAACATTTTTATCTCTTTCTAAAGAAAGATGGATACTATAACGATGAGATTCCTGAAATAGAAGGTCCAAAAAAGGAAAAGATTCTTCCAACTTATTTATCGGTTGAGGAAGTAGAGAGGTTACTTGATGCTCCAAACATGAAATCTCCTAGTGGAATAAGAGACAAGGCAATGCTGGAATTAATGTATGCTAGTGGGCTACGTGTTTCGGAATTATTAGAGTTAGAAAAAGCCAATATTAATCTTAAAAAGGGAATCGTGATTGTTTTTGGTAAAGGCGCCAAAGAAAGAAAAGTACCGATGGGAGACTTTGCTTTAGAATATGTTGTTAAATACATTAATCAAGTTAGAGGAAAATTCCACGGGGCAGATTCTAAATACCTTTTCTTAAATAAGAAAGGCAAACCGCTAAGCAGAGTCTATTTCTTTAAGCAAATCAGAAAATACGCCTCTGAAGTCGGTATTGAAAAAGAAATATCTCCTCATACTTTAAGACACTGCTTTGCCACTCACTTATTAGAAGGCGGAGCACAGCTAAGAACAGTACAAGAAATGTTAGGGCACGCTAATATCGCTACTACACAAATTTATACACATGTTTCTAAGGATAGAATTATTAGTGCATATGATTTGTTTATTAACAAAAAATAATATATTATAGTCTCGAGGTAAGAAATATATGTCATATCCTTATAAAAGAATTTTTGTAATCGTCGCTGATTCAGCTGGCGTCGGTTATGAACCTGATGCTGATAAATTTTTCAATGCCGGACATAGTGATTGGGGTAGTAATACCTTTGCTCATATTTCTGAAAAGATGCCTAATGGATTACATATTCCAAATATGGAGGCTATGGGTATTGCAGATTTAACAAATGTTAAAGGAACTAAAAAAGTATCTCATCCCCATGCATTTGCGGCTCGTAGTAGAGAAGTATCTAACGGTAAAGACACTATGACAGGACACTGGGAAATGATGGGTATCTATACTAAAGTTCCATTTAAGACTTTTACAGATACTGGCTTCCCAAAAGAATTAATTGATGAATTAGAAAAGAAAACCGGACATAAAGTGATTGGTAACTGCGCTGCTAGTGGTACAGAAATCATTAAGCAATTAGGTGAAGAACAAATAAGAGATAATTCTCTCATTGTCTATACATCTAGTGACTCAGTCCTTCAAATCGCTGCAAGCGAAGAAGTAACTGGTTTAGAAGAACTTTATAGATGTTGTGAAATAGCTAGAGAAATCTGCATGAAACCAGAATGGATGGTGGGAAGAGTTATTGCCCGTCCATATGTTGGCAAAACCCCAGAAACATTTAAAAGAACATCTAATAGACATGATTTAGCCTTAAGACCAACATTACCAACGGTAATGAATGTCATGCAAGAGCATGGATTCATGACTAGCTGTGTTGGTAAAATCGGTGATATCTTTGACGGATATGGAGTTGGTAAAACTCAAAAAACAGTATCTAATGAAGACGGGATGGATAAAACCATTAATGAATTATTACATCATGATTTTACCGGAATGTGTTTTGTTAACTTAGTAGAATTTGATAGTGAATACGGTCATAGAAGAGATCCAATTGGCTATGGTGAGGCTTTAGAAAGATTTGATAAAAGAGTTGGTGAGTTCGTTTCCAAGATGAGAGACGATGATTTATTAATCATCACCGCAGACCATGGTAACGATCCAACTTGGCCAGGAACTGATCACACTAGAGAAAAGATTCCTCTACTTATGTATTCTCCAAGTATTAAAAATGGAAAATATTTAGAAGAAAGAGAATGCTTTGGCGATATCGGCGCGACAATCTTAGAAAACTTCAAACTTAAAATGCCTTCCAACTTAGTTGGTAAGCCAATGGTGGAAGTTCTTAAAAAATAACAATAAAAAAACAATCCAGATGATTAATTCTCGTCTGGGTTTTTTATATGCAAGGTGCGTTTTAAAATAAATACTAGAAGCGAAACAATAAGCATTATCAATATGGCGATAAAAGCGTAAGCAAAAGTGGAGATCAGACCATCTGTTTGATTAGCAAACTCAACCGCGATCGCTCTTCCTAAACCATATGATTGGCTAGTAGAAGTCAAAGTCTCCGCCATAATCTCTATCTTAAAAGATAGAGCAAAGCTGGTTGTTAGACCAACTGCGATGTATGGCATGCTTAACGGTAATTTAATTCTAAAGTTCTTTTGAAGGTAGCTATTGCCATCTAATCTCATCGCCATTAAAACTTGTTTATCAATATGTTGATATCCACTCACTGTGGCTTCATAAACCATAGGAAAGACAATTACTCCTACAACATAAGGAGAAGCGTTATCAAAACCTGCTAAATGTAGCAACAAGAAGACAATCGCTGCTGTTGGGATACTTCTTAACGCAATCATTGTGGGATTAAAAACGTGTTTTAGTTTTAAGTGATTGCCAACAATCATACCGATTATAATCGCGATTAAAGAGGCAATAGAAAAGCCTATTAACATGCGATATAACGATCCCCAAATACATTTATATAAGTAAGAATCGCCAAATAATTCAAACGATCTTTTAATTGTGGATAATGGACCAGGAAAAACATAAATGTTTTGTCCAGCGATAATATAAATCAAATACCACAGCAAAAAGAATAAAATTATGCCTAGGCCGGTTAAAGTATAACGATTAGTAATATACTTTTTCATCTAACTCCAATCCTGATTTCATGATGTCATTAATGAAATAGTTAATTTCATCTTTGGCATCTTTCGCTCTTTGATAACCTAAACCAAGGCCGTTTCTATCACTCATCGCATCATAAACAGCACTAGCAGCGACACCAAACATATTCTTTTGTTCGGATTCTCCACCGAATAAATTAAAAGTCGAAACAATATTATTTGGATCGCTAACAGCAGAAGTCATATCTTGTTCTAATAACGATAAGAAATTATCAGCTTTTTCTTTGCTTAAGTTTTTATTAATAAAAACTGCCGCTTGAATAATTCTTTTTCCATCTGTTTTTTCAGCAAAAGCATCAGAAGCTTTTTCAACAACTTGAGATGTCTTTTTTAAGTTGCTAATTAAAGGGTAAGCAGAGAAAACATAATCAAGTTCAATGGTCTCCGAGCCAATAGTGATTGAACCTGTATTTAATGGTCCTGCAGTAGCCGAAACGTCCGCCACATCATAGACATTTAATCCTAAATCACCGTATAAATATTCAAATACAGAGCCAGGGATATCCTCTTTTTGGAATATTAAGACATTATCGCCAGTGTCTAATGTATTATTATCATCTTTTCCAGTGGACACTAAAGCAAAGTTACCAAAGGTAACGACCGCAGCCATTTGATAATTAGCGTTAGCCTTAACAATTTTTGTTAATCCACCTTTAGCAGGAGCAACAATAATGTCAAAATTATCTTTTCCAAATTCCGGAAGTAATTCAGCGGCGGGTTTTAAAACAGTGTGGAGCCCATTAACAAAGTTATACATAGATACCGCAGGTGCTCCTGTAGGAGAAATAATTCTTAAATCAGTTTGTCTTAAAGAAGGATTGGTACCTCCGCAGCTAGCTACTAGAGCAATTGTTGGAATTAATAGTGTAAGTTTTTTCATAGTTTAATACCTCGATTGTTATTTTATATAAATATAGATATAATAAATGTGATTTGAATCACGAAAATGAATAATCTAATTAATTTATTAACTAAATATCCTCAATACCTAGAGAAAAGATTATACAAGCCGCAAGAGACCATTTTCTTAGAAAATGATACATGCATTTCCGTTGGTATTGTTAAAAGCGGAGAAATAAGCATTAAATCATATTTTGCAAGCGGAAAAGAAGTCACATATAACGTTTAGAAGAAGGTCAGATGTTTGGCAACAATCTCGTTTTTTCTTCAACACCAAGATATAGAGGAGATGTTATTTCTCAGAAGCAATCAGAAATATGGTTTATAAGTAGAGGAAATCTTTTGAAATTGTTAAAACAAGACGATGAATTATTAGTTTTGCATTTGACTCAACAATCAGATTTTTCAAAAAACCTGAATTTTAAGATCAAATTATTAACAATTAGTGGAGCAGAAGACAGATTGACATATTATCTTACATTTAATAAAGGAAAAATAACATATAAATCAATTACAAAGCTGGCAAATGAGTTATATTTAACGCGTGAATCTTTAAGTAGAACAATAACAAAAATGGTAAAAGAAAAGAAAATCACGCAAATAAACAAAACATTAAAATTAGTGGTGTAATATTATAATTAGTAGATAATTAGTAGGTGGATAATTCACAGAAATGTGGATTATTTTTATTAAAGATAGTCAGAAATATAGAATAAATCTACAAATATAGAAAAATGTTTATTTAGATTTAATCATACTTTTTTATTATATTAGTTAACATAATGTCTATTATGCGAAGTAGTCAATAATAAGAAAAAATCCACCATAACAGCGGATCATTATAAATTTTGTTATATTCTTATTATTTTAAATATTGATTAAGACAAGCCATCTGCAAATCGTTTCTATAATCAATGCCATGTCTTTCATAATATTCGATATTTGAATGCAAGACATCAACGAAACCATTATTTAAACTACTTTTAAGTGAATTTATTAGATTTTCAGACTTAAATCCTCTTGTTGGCTCTATTTTATCTGCGCAATGTACAATAATTGCAACATCAGACATATTAGAATTTGCTGTTGTGTGATACTTAATTGCATCTAAAATTATTTGATCTGTGATTCCAAAGTCTTTTTCTGCAAGATATGCGCCAATAAATTGATGATAAATGATTGGCGGATAATCAATGTATTCTTTGTAATATAATTTCATTATCTTCTTTTGTTCGCTAATTGGCATTTCTTTTCCAATATCATGTAATAAGGCCGCTATAAGTGTTTTCTTTGCGTCCACAAGATTATTTGCTAAAGCTATCTCATATGAAAGTTTTGCTGTACTAATTGTGTGGTCTAATCTTTTTTCACTCATGTAAGAAGCTATCTTTTTCATGAAATATAAGCGATTATTGATTATAAAATCAATAACTAAATCAGGAGTGTCTAAGGACTTTAATTCTCTAATCTCGGTTGAAGATTCGTCGTTTAATAATCCGCTAATCTCCACCATTTCATATTCTCTGACGTTATTTGAATCCACCACCATTTCTGGGCGCTTAAAATAAACAATTCTAGCTAATTTTGATAGTTCTTTAGCGTCTTTCCACTTATGGAAACTATTAACGTGATCGGTGCCAATTAAATAGAATAGGTTGCTATCAGGATATTCTTTTCTAAAATGCTTAACAGTGTTTATTGAATAGTTAATTGATTCTTTAGAATCAGCTTCGAATCTAGATAAATGAAACCTAGGATTATCTTTAATCGCAAGTTCCACCATCTTAATTTTATCTTCAATTGGTGCAGATTCTTTTTTCCAAACAGAAATCTTTGCCGGAATAAAGAAAATATCGGCATCTAACTGGTTTGATGCTTGATTGGCCATATTTATATGCCCATTATGAATTGGATCAAATGCACCACCAAAGAGGACGATATTTTTCATTTTATTTGCAAAGTTTGATTTTTGGATTTTCTTTATTTTTGCGATATAACACTATTACTCTTCCAACAACTTGAACAACTTCAGCATGTAACTTGCTTGATAAATCAAGAGTTAATTCCATAATTGGAGTAGTCGCAGATTTTAAAACTTCAACCTTAATGAGTTCTCTAGCAGTCAAAGCTTTATCTAACATATCTAAAAGAGCGTTTGTGACCTCGCTTTTTCCAATTTGATATTTTGTCTTATCTTGAACAATTAAAGTCTTTAATTGCTTCTTTTGATTTTGAGTTAACATTTACTTACCTAATCTTGGATAAAGATTCTTTAACAGCAACACCTTTTGGTAAAAGGATGCGGACTGTTTGGCCTTTGCCTTTAATTGAGAACCAGCATAATCCTTCAACAGAAATATCATGTCTTAAATCATCTGATTCTAAATCATATTCAAACATATCGTAATCTCTAAAAGATGTATATCTTTCAGATACTGGTTTTAATGATTTTTTCTTTAAATTGTTAGCGAGGAAATCATCGATTTTGTTTGTGTCGATAACTTTGAATTCAACCTTTTCGCCTGTAAATACACGAACAGATGTGTGATGTCCACGGATGATAGAGAAGCACGCTAAATTACCGACAACAATTGACGATCCTGCTCCTATGAATTTTCTGCTGAAAACAACTTCTTTCTTTGGAGTAATAATTCTTTGTACGTTAGCTTCAACACGTGAAAACACCGAAGTGTTATTGCTTAAATCCGGAAGTTCATAGAAGAACGAAGAATTGGTTAAAGGAATTTCTAATACATTAGAATTGGTTCCTGGATATAATTCTGATTTAATTTGCCATCTAGTGTTGTTTTTATAGTCCTTTAACATCTTGTTAACAAATGTTGTTTTGCCACTATTAAGTTCGCCAATTAAATAGACATCTCTGCCTTTTCTTAATTCTCCAAGTTTTGTAAGCTTCTCTTTAATATCAAGAGAATCTTCGCTACCAATAAGATCGATGCTAATTGGATTAATCCCTACATCAGCAAATCTTTCATCGATATATCTAATAAGCATTTCATCAGTTGCAGCAGATGGCATTAAATCTCTTTTAGAGCCAATAACAACAACATCTAATTTCTTAACGCGCTTAACAACATCAGGATTTAATGTTCCATTAAAGGTAAATAAATCAACCATCCAGACAATTAAAGAGTCTGTAGCAACCGCATCTTTAAGGATTTTTAAAATATCCTTATCAGTTTCATGATCAAGGGAACTACTATTAAGGGCAATCATTTTTTCGTAACATACGTTACAATAAGGAATTCTTGGAACTCCACTTTCAATAACGGCTTTAGAAATAAAGCCAGGTTTACTTTTAGATTCAGTTTGGAGAATTGCTCCACAACTTTGACATCTAATTACTCTTCTTGCATTTGCCATATTATATGTTCCTCCAATCTTTTAGATTGCCTCTTTTACGATGATATCTTCTAATAGGCCTATCAAATAGCCTATTAATGTGTGTTGTCCATTGGTCTTCTTTAACAACTTTTTCAGTTAAGACAACTCGAATTTTAGCTTTATGGGCTGCTAAGACATCCGTCATCATTTGATCGCCGACCAGCATAACTTCGTCATTAGTCCTACCACGTCTTGCTATTTCTTGTTTAATTCTTTTCGCACCGGGCTTATGAGCGCTAGCTAGGTATTCAATGCCCGCCTTGTCTGCGAAGCCACATACACGATGAGGTTTATTGTTTGATATGATAACAGGCTCTATACCAGCAGACTTCAACTTATTAATATAATTAATCGTATGCTCTTTTGGCTCTCTAGACTTATAACTATCAAGTGTATTATCTAAATCCACAAACAACGTTTTGACACCATTACGCACAAAGAATTCAGGATCTATCTCGTAAATTGATTTAGCGTGAGCAAACGGGATGAATTTTTTAAACATTGAAAACCTCAATAAATAGTTTATACGAAAAAGTCTTATAAAAATAGACTTTTATAAAAAATCGCACAATTCACATTTCTTTATAAAGAAAAAAGCAGTCAATCAATATATACTAATTAACTACTAATTTCTAACTATTTTATTGTTATATATAACTATGTTATATTTAATCTAAATCATCGAATATTGAGATTTGTTCGAAGTTCACTTCTTCTTTATCTTGCTTAGTGTCTTCGACTTCCGCTGTTTCAATAACTTCAGCTTCGGTATTTTCTTCTTCCTTTACCTCTTTAACTGGTACAGGATGAGAAACAATATCTTTATTAACAACAACTACTTCTGAATCAAATACAAAGGCAATATGTTGTTTTGCTGTAATCTCATCAATATTCTTTTTAGCGTATTGAGCTTCAGTGTTTCTTAAATCATCCACTGTAATAATTTTGTTAGTTCTATCATTTAAATATAAATTTATATTTAAACTTTCATCTCTTTTTGCTTTAAAGACGCTAACAATGCTATGTGGATCACCTTTAAAGGATTGCATGATGGATTGCACTTTTCCTAATCTATTTGTTTTAAAGAATTTGGAAATGTCTGTAACGCGCATGTGTCCTTTATTAGTAAATAATATAATTTTGGACTTTTCTTCCTTTTCAAAGGCTAATAAGCCCACCATTTGATTATTTCCTAATCCAGAGATAGATTTCACTCCACCAGCTTTATTTCCAAGAATCGATAATTCATTTTCATTGAAGAATGAACAATTACCATTATTAGTTATAACTAATAAATCACTATCCCCTGTTACTAATTGGACTCCAGCAATAGAATCATTTGGAAGGAGTTTCATATATTTGACTGGACGCGAATGCTTAATGACATCAATATTAGAAAGAGCCATACGTTTAATTTGACCAAATTTAGTCAAAATGACTAAATATAAGTCATTTCTTAATTCGCTAATTGCCATGACTTTAATAATTTTTTCACCACTGGCAAGGGTAGTAAATTCATTAATATGTGTACCTTCATCTTTCCATTTTGCATCAGTTAAAGAATGAACTGGTACAGAGGCATAATTGCCTTGATTTGTAAAACAAATCAGGTAATCTGTTGTTAAGGCTTTTCCACTACCAACTAGCATGTCTCCATCTTTTAAACCAGGGAGTTCTCCGTTACTACTAGAGAAACTTCTAATAGAGCTACGTTTTAAATAGCCATCATAGCTGACAGCAACCATAACTTCTTCTTTAGCGATGAGGTCACGTTTATCAATTTCTTTAGTTTCGCCTTTTTCAATTATTTGAGTTCTTCTATCATCTCCATATTTGTTTGAAAGATTTTTTAAATCTTTAATAATTACTCTGTTGAGTTTATTTGGATCATCAAGAATTTCTTTTAAGTCAGCAATAGATTTTTCTAAGTCTGCCTTTTCTTTTTCTAGAATAAGTTCATCAGTGTGACTTAACTTATATAAAGGCATTGTGACAATAGCTTCTGCTTGTTCATTAGATAAGCTAAAGCGATTCATTAAGTTAACTTTAGAGTCATTTTTATCTTTACTCTTACGGATGATATCAACAACTTCATTAATGTTTAGCGAAGCTAAAATAAGTCCGTTAACGATATGTAAACGACTAGAATATTTATCTAAATCAAACTTACTTTTTCTAGTAACTACATCAATTTGGTGAGCAATATAAGCGTCGATATAGTCGAGTAGTGAAAGAGTTTTTGGTCTACCATCAACAATGGCCACCATATTAGCGGTATAACCAGTTTGAAGATTAGTTTTCTTCATTAAATATTGAAGAATAAGATCTGCTTTTGCGTTCTTTTTAATGTCGACAGCGATTCTAATTCCTTTATAATCAGACTCATCTCTAACTTCAATAATGCCGTCAATCGCTTTTGAGTGCCTAATTTTGTCTATTTCATAGACAAGCTGAATTTTCACCACTTTATAAGGCACTTCTGTGATAATTATTTGATTAATATCCTTTTTTTCTACAATTTCCGCTTTTCCTGCAATTTCAATTCTTCCTCTACCAGTTAAATACATTTGTTGGAGTCCTGGAGAATCATAAATAAAGCCACCGGTTGGGAAATCTGGTCCTTTAACAAATTGCATTAAATCTTCAACAGTTGCAGTTTTATGATTAATGCGATAAATAGTTGCCTCAATCATTTCTCTAAGATTGTGAGGTGGAATTTCAGTTGCTAAAGCAACTGCAATGCCTTCAGTACCATTTACAAATAAATTTGGGAATCTAGAAGGCAACACTGTTGGTTCTAATTCTGTGTCATCAAAATTGAGTTGCATGTCTACTGTTTTCTTTTCAATATCAGCAATCAACTCGTTAGATAATTCGCTTAATCTAGATTCGGTATAACGATACGCAGCAGGTGAGTCACCATCAATAGATCCGTTATTACCTTGGAAGTCAATTAATGGATATCTAACTTTCCAATCCTGACTCATTCTTGCTAGAGCCTCATAAATTGAAGTGTCACCGTGTGGGTGATAAGTGCCCATAACCGCACCAACAGTATGAGCACATTTCTTAGTCGGTTTATTAAAAGTGTTTCCACTTTTATACATTGAGAAAATAATCCTTCTTTGAACAGGTTTTAATCCATCTCTAACATCAGGAATTGCACGATCTTGAATGACATATTTTGCATAGGTAGCATAACGGTCACCCATTACATCTTCAAGGGGTTCAACAGAAATATTCTCGACGATTTTTTCTTCGATTACTTCAGGTTTTTTCGCCATATTACTTCGCCTCCTTTAAGAATGTATCAACATTGGTAAAATCAACGTTTTCTTCAACCCATTTTCTTCTAAGGGAAGCATCTTTTCCCATCAAAACGTTTACACGTTTTTCCACTAGGAATGGGTCGTTAATATCAACTTGTATTAAGAGTCTAGTTTTTGGATCCATTGTCGTTTCTTTTAATTGAATTGCGTCCATTTCACCAAGACCTTTATATCTAGTGATTTTGGCTTGAGAACCACCACCAACTTTCTTTTTGGCAGCTTCAAGGCCTGCATCATCCCAAGCATATTCTTGGATAAGTTTTTTATTTTCTTCTCGGGCAACTCTATATAAAGGTGGAACAGCGATATAGACGTGTTCTGTAGTTATAAGAGTTCTCATATAATGATAGAAGAACGTTAATAATAACGTTTGAATATGTGCACCATCGGTATCAGCATCGGTCATAATAATGATTTTTCCGTATCTAATGTCATTAACATCAAAAGTTTGACCAAATCCGGCACCGATTGTGTTGATAATGGTTGCAATTTCTTCATTGTGTACCAATTTATCTAAAGCAATAGAATCGGTATTTAAAGGTTTACCACGAAGTGGTAAGATTGCTTGATGTAAACGATCTCTACCTTTTTTAGCGGTTCCACCAGCGGAATCACCTTCGACAATAAAGAGTTCGTTTTTCATGTAGTCTTTAGATTGAGCAGGAGTCAATTTATCAGAGAGAATGACTTCTTGTTTGGCTTTTTTACTACTACGAGCTTCATCTTTTGCTTTTCTAGCTGCAATTCTAGCTTGCTGACTATCCACACATTTTTTAATAATGCGCATCGCATTTTCTTTATTCTCAGTAAGATAATAAGTAAACTTATTATAAATTAAACTTGAGACAACTGGAGCCGCAGCTGGAGTACCTAATTTGCCTTTTGTTTGTCCTTCAAATTCAAGTAATTCTTCTGGAATTTTTAAGGAAATAATAGCGGTTAAGCCTTCTCTAATATCGCTACCTTCAAGTTTTTTGCCTTTAAGTAATCCTTGCGCTTCGGCAAAGTCATTAACTGCACGAGTAATACCAGTTCTAAAGCCTGATTCGTGGGTTCCACCATCTCCAGTTTTGACATTATTAACGTAGGAATAGATGGTTTCGTTATAGTCTTCGTAACAATATTGAAGAGCAATTTCGGTTTCAATTTGTGTAGTTGAATCAACCTCGTTAAATTCCACAACTGGGATAATTTCTTTTTTGTCTTCGTTGAGAACATTAACGTATTCTACCAAGCCATTTTGATAGAAGAATTCTTGCTTTTCGTTAATTCTTTCATCAACAATGATGAAACGTACACCTTTCATTAAGAAAGCAGACTCTCTTAAATGGCTGGAAATTGTGTCATATTTAAAATCAACAGTAGAGAAGATAAGAGGGTCTGGTTTAAATCTTACAAGTGTTCCATGCTTATTGGTTTTACCAGTAACTTCTAAAGGAGTCACTAAATGTCCACCTTTTTCAAAACGTAAATGATGTATTTCACCGTTTTGATAAACGGTGACATCACACCATTCACTTAATGCATTAGTAACAGATGCACCAACACCATGAAGACCTCCAGCGCTTTTATAAACAGCTGAATTAAATTTTCCTCCAGCGTGTAATTCAGTAAAAACAATTTCTACACCTGGTCTTCCGGTTTCTTTATTGATACCAGTAGGAATACCACGTCCTTCATCTAAAACGGAACAGCTTCCATCTTTGTATAAAGTGACAGTAATGTTCTTTCCATATCCACTTAACGCTTCATCAACAGCGTTATCTACTACTTCCCAAACAAGGTGATGAAGACCACTGGCGTTAGAGCTACCAATGTACATTGCTGGTCTTTTTCTAACACCCTCTAGGCCTTGCAAAATTTGAATATCATTAGCGGTATATTGTCTTTCTGCCATGCTATATCTCTCTTTTCGCCGTTTATTATAAACGGAAATTGTTGCAAAATTAAAGTTATTTAGTAAAATAGAACGAGGGCAAAAAATGGATATTATTTTATATAATATATTGGTAGCAATTTTATTAATAATTATCGGCTATGTGTTTGGTTCTATACCAAACGGAATATGGATTGGTAAGCTATTTTTCCATAAAGATCCACGTGATTTTGGCTCAGGAAATTCAGGCGGCACAAACGTCGGTAGAATATTCGGAAAGAAAATCGGTGTTCTTTGTATTGTTTTAGATTGCTTAAAAGTCATTGCTCCTTTTATTATCTCTTGGGCAATCTTAACAAACGTCCCAATGTATAATGGATTACCTCTAATTCCAAGCGTATCTGCCAAAATAAATAATCCGGATACATCAGCATATTTAGTTCAATGGCCTGCTTATTATATGGTTATGGTCGGATGCACTTTTGGGCACTGCTGGCCAATCTTTGCCGGATTTAAAGGAGGTAAAAATGTGTCCTCCTTTATTGGATTTGGTTTTGTTTCTTCTTGGTTGTTTGGAGTTATCCCAGCTTGTTTATTCCTAGTCATTCTTAAATGGAAGAAAATGGTTTCACTTGCAAGTATCTCAATTAGCTGGATTGCCACAACATTAACTTGGATTTGGACAATCTTAATGTTAACAGGAGCAATACCATTTGCCTATAGCTGGATCCCAGGATATTACACAATGATGGAGTTTGGTTATGTCCATTCAATTGTCGTTACTTTTGCTGCTGCAATTTTAACCTTTAGACATCGTGCTAACATTAAGAGAATCAAAGAAGGCACAGAAAGAAAAATTACTTGGATGAAATAATCTACAAGTAAATAATTAGTAGATAATTAGTACATTTGACATATTGTGAATTAAGTTTTCCACATCACGCTTAGATGTGGATTTTTTCTAGATTACATCAATATGTTTTGATTGACTTTAATAGCTGTGCAAATCAACGAAACTCTTTTTTGCCACTCCTAACTCAAGAGGCAATAAAAAACGCCGTAAATTGGCTTTACGACGTCTTTATTATTAACCTATAAGTTAAATTATTTTTGTTGTCTTCTAACAGCAGCCATTGTACGTTGAATATCAGCTTCACTTGGCTTTCTTCCAACGCTTTGATATAAGGCTCTGATCATTCCTTCGTTGATTGGAGGATTCTTTTCAAGTTGTCTTTTAAAGAACCATCTAGCAAGGAAGAATCCAGCGATAAGAGCGGCGATAACTGCAGCGACTAATAATCCAATCCATCCACCTGTTGACATAAGTGTTCTCCTTAATTACGCTCTTCCGTCGTAGTTTCCATTATCGGTTCTAACTAAGACAACTTCGCCTTCTTCGATAAATAATGGGACACGGACTTTTAGTCCGGTTTCTAATTCAGCGTCTTTCATTGCTTTATTAACTGTATCACCTCTAATGGCTGGTTCGCAGTGTGTAATCTTTAAAGCAACTTTTGCTGGTAAGTTGATACCAAGTACTTCGCCTTCATAAGAAGTAATTTCGACGATTTCTTCGCCTTTTAAGAATTGAATTTCCCATTTTAATCTATCTTTAGAAATTTCAATTTGTTCATATGTTTCTTGATCCATGAAGCAAAGGGCATCTCCAGTATCATAAAGATACTGCATTTGTCTTTTTTCCAATCTGATAGTTTCAATTCCGTATCCACTATTACGTGCCATTTCAGTAACAGCGCCTGAACGGAGGTTTTTCACTTTGACTTTCGCAACCATTTTTCTCATTGCGGTTTTGTTAAGTAAGATATCTAAAACTTGATAGATATTGCCTTCTTCAATGAAATAGTTGCCAGGTCTTAATTCTGTAACATTAACCATAAATATAAACCTTCTTTCTTTAAATTCCTTTGGTATTATACCAAACTATTAATTTATTAAAAAGTGATTATTTAATAATTCACTTTCTAAAGTTGTGTTAGGACCATGCCCAGGATAAATAGTTATGTCGCTAGGTAGTTTTTTTATTTTGTTGAGTGATTCCACTCTTTGATGTTTATCGTTATTTGGCAAATCATCTCTACCAATTGATTGCTTAAATAAAGTATCTCCAGTAAATAAAGCTTTTTCTTCTGGAAGATAATAGCAGACACTCCCTTTGGTGTGAAAAGGTGTGTGAATTACAATTATCTTTTCTTTGAAAAGATTTAACTCTTCGTTATCTATAACTGTAACAACAATTGAAGTAACTTTTAAAGGCTCTCCTAATTGAATAGATAAATTTAACTCGCTATCTTTAATCATTTCTTCATCTAAATAATGAATATATGTTTTTACTTTAAAAACTTTTGCCAAACGATCAACTCCGCGAATATGGTCTATATGTCCATGAGTTAAAAGAATCGCCACTGGCTTTAAATTATGCCTATTAATAAAATCTATAAGCTTGTCATTGCCTTTTCCTGGATCAATGATGATGCAGTTTAAATCACTATCAGCAAGAACATAAGTGTTGCTAACTAAATCATCAATTGGATTATAATCAAACTTATAGATTTCCATATATTTTTATAAAATAAAAATAGGTGTTACCCTATTTCTTTTTCTCTTTGTGAAGTGTTTTCTTTTGGCAACGTGGGCAATACTTCAATTTTTCTAATCTATCAGGATTTGCTTTTTTGTTTTTTGAAGTAAGGTAATTTTCTTCACCACATTCTGTGCACTTTAATGTTATAGAAATTCTATCTTCTTTTTTGGCCATAGATATTGTCTCCTTGAATTGCGTATGTTATGTTATCACATCACTTAAAATAATAAAAGTACATTTTTATTATAGTGAGTGCTAAAATACAAAAGATGACAAAAAGAGAATTAACTAGACAAATAAAAGTCAAAGATTTAGCAATTGGTGGACAAAACAGAGTTGTTATTCAATCAATGTGTAACATCAAGACTGAAAATTATCTCGCTGTAAGCGAGCAAATAAATGAATGCGCTAAAATTGGAGCAGAATTGATGCGCGTTTCAGTCATGGATGAAAAAGATGCTGCTGCTATAAAAGAAATTAAGAAAAGAATTTCTATCCCTTTGGTAGCAGATATTCATTTTGATTATCGTTTAGCTTTACTTGCTATGGAAAATGGGGTCGATAAGATTAGAATCAACCCAGGAAATATCGGCGATATTGAAAATGTCAAAAAAGTTGTCACAATGGCTAAAGAAAAACATATTCCAATTCGAATCGGTGTTAATTCTGGTTCATTAGACAAATCAATTCATGATTATTCAAGTCAATATACTGCCGAAAAATTGGTTGCATCAGCGAAAAAGCATGTTGAAATATTAGAAAATTTAGGATTTTATGACATAGTCATATCTTTAAAAGGCTCTAACATTTTAGAAACGATCGCAGCCTATCGCTTAGCTTCCAAAACATTCCCATACCCACTTCATTTAGGAATTACAGAAGCTGGATATAAAGAAATATCAATGGTTAGAAGTTCTGCAGGGCTATCTCCGTTGCTTTTGGAAGGAATTGGAGACACAATCCGTATTTCTATTTCTGGTGATCCTAAAGATGAAATAAAAGTATGTAAACAACTACTACATGATTGTGGACTATATCCAAACTATCCAACTTTAGTTGCTTGTCCAACTTGTGGTAGAACCCAAGTTAACGTTGAAGAGCTAGCTAGAAAAGTTATGGAATATTTAGAAACCATTAATAAACCAATTCATGTCGCTGTTATGGGCTGTGTTGTTAATGGACCAGGAGAAGCCAAAAACGCTGATATTGGGATTGCTGGCGGACATCACGAATATGTTATCTTTAAAAAAGATAAAGTTATAAAAAAAGTTCCAGAAGCTGGAGCTCTGGAAGCTTTAATCGAAGAAATAAACAAATTCTAATCTCTCCACCCCTTGATGAATTTACCGCTCCTAAGCATTTCAATTTCTTGCTTGTAAGGAGCTTTTTCATTGTAATAAGGGGTTTCAAGAATCATTGGAATTCCTTTTAAAAGAGGGTGATGAACAACTTTATACAAAGTATCAAATCCTAAATAGCCATAGCCAATATTTTCATGACGGTCTTTATGAGCACCAATTGGATTCTTTGTATCGTTAACATGAACGACTAGTAATCTGTCTAATCCTATGACTTCATCAAATTCTTTCAGAATTTCGTCAAAATTTTCAACATTATATCCAGCATCATTAATGTGACATGTATCTAGGCAAACGCCTAAACGTTCCTTATGGTTACAGTGATCTATAATAGAACGAATTTCTTCAAATGTGATTCCAATTTCGTGTCCTTTTCCTGCCATTGTCTCTAAGGCAATCTTTACGTCTGTACCGTCAGTGGTAAATGCCAGGTCCAAGGCTTTGGCTAAAGCCAAAATGCCATTTTCAGCACCCATCCCGACGTGACTTCCAGGATGTAAAACTAATGTTTTAACTCCAAAGGCTGCAGTTCTTCGAAGCTCACTAACAATTGTATTAATAGACATTTCCCATAAATCTGGTTTTGTATAATTGGCAGCATTAATAATATATGGAGCGTGGACAATTAATTTTGTTTCATCAAAACCAGCTTCTTTTAGAAGCTTTCTCCCTTCTTCAATCTTTAATTCATTTAAAGGTTTGCGAAAAGAGTTTTGCGGAGCACCAGTATAAAACATAAATGTGTTTGAGCCATAAGATATTGCCTCTTTAACGCTTCCTACAAAAAAATCAGGAGCATTCATACTCACATGGCTTCCTATATATAATTCGGTTTTTTCCATATTTTGCTATCCTCTGGAATATGTTAACATATTTTCATGAAAGTTACTCTAGTAAAACCTCAAGGATTTTGTTCAGGTGTATTAAAAGCAGTTTCGATAGCGAAAAAAGCAAGATTAGAACATCCTAATAAAAAAATATATATTTTAGGAATGCTTGCTCACAACAAAACCTTAACTGATGATTTAGCAAAAGAAGGATTAATTACATTAGATGACACCGATGAATTTGCAGCAGTTGATTCTTTGAATCAAGGTGATGTTATAATTTTCACAGCGCACGGTCATAACGATGCTATAGAAGAAAAAGCAAAACAAAAGGGTTTAATTATTTATGATGCGACGTGTTTTAAAGTTAAAAGTAACTTAGAAAAAATAAAAAGAGAAATAGAATCAGGACATCAGGTTATTTATATAGGTCAAAAAGGACATAAAGAAACAAATGCTGCCTTGTCAGTTTCAAAAAATGTATCATTATATGATACACAATTACTAATTAACTACTATTTAATTACTGATAACAATCCATATGTAATCAATCAAACAACCCTTAATTATAAAAGCTTAGACAAGTATTATTCCGATATTTTAGAACATATTTCTGGTGCTAGAATCGAAAATGAAATTTGCGCTGCCACCAGATTAAGACAAGAGGCTGTTACTAAAATTGATAAAGATACTGATTTGATTATCGTAGTTGGTCACCAAAAGTCCAGCAATTCAAATAAATTATTTGAAATCGCAAAATCAAATTATCCATCTGCCTTAGTTTTAATGGTAAATGATCTAAAAGAATTGCAATCATTTAGCCAGATTGAAAGTAAGAAAAAAGCCGCTGTTATATCAGGGGCTTCAACTCCACAATATGTTGTGGATGAAATATATAATTATTTGCTCAGCAAATAACTTTTGGCATTTTTTCGTGATCAACAGTCACAATATCTAAAGTATTATCAAATCCTTCAAGGATTTTTTTCATTGTTGGAATAAAGATTTTTTCGACTTCATGTGGAACATCTAAATAATTGTATTTAGCGTTAACAATTTCTCTTCTTACATGATGAGGTGCATCGCCTGAAATATAAATATCATATCCAGCTTCTTTAGCTTCGACCCAGTGCCCAGAGCCACCACCGCCGATTACAGCTATAGATTCCACAACAGGTTTTCCACAAGCTATCAACAAGCCATAATCAACGCCTAACGCATTTTTAGCGTATTTAGCGAATTCTTCAACAGACATAGACTTTTTAAGTCTACCACCTCGCATCATAATGCAATTTTCAATTATTTTAATGTCTTGTAAATCTAAAGCATTAGCTAAGGCATCATTCATTCCGCCTAATCCAGTATCAAAGTTCGTATGATAGCTATAGACAGGAATGTTTAGCTTTGCTAATGTTTCAAACAAAACCTTCTTGCTAGGATCTCTTTTGAATACTCGAGTTTTAGTACCATAAATAAAAGGATGATGTGTAATAACCAAATCTGGCTTTTCTTTTTCAATAATTGGGAATATTTCCCAATCACAATCTAAACATAAGAAGATTTTACGAACTTCTTCTGGGAGTTTACCAACGGCTAGGCCAACATAGTCATGATTCATTTTGGCGTAACGCTTTGGAAATTGTTTAGATAATTTTCTTAAGAGATCTTTAGTTTTCATAGCACTCTTCTAATTCTTTCTTTTTCTTTATCAAGGTCTAAGATTCTATCTCCAGAAAGTTTCTTTGTTGATAATAAATTATCAATTTCAGCAATTCTAGATTGATATTTTTCTTTGAAAGTTAATGATTTTTCTTTTCTTAGAACTGGTCCAAATTCAAAATCATTATTATCTAGATAAGCACACTCTCCAGCAATAAATTTGATGATTTCGTAATATTTTCCACCATCATTGACTATATCTTCATCAGCAATGATGTAACCCATATAACAAATTTGTTTTCTCATCTCTGGAATAGAATTGTGAGCATCAACAATAATTGTTCTAACATTTTTAAGTTTGAATGGATGAGCTTTTAAAATTTCAATTATATTGAAACCTCCCATTCCTGCGATAACAATTGTGTCAACATCGCTTGGTAATTCACTTATTCCGTCAGAAAACATCGGGATAACAGAATCAGAACATCCACTATCTTCAATTGCTTTTACTAATCTAGAATATGGACCTTTTTTATTTTCGATAGCGTATCCTTTAGAGATAATGCCATTTTGAAATAAGGAAATTATTAATTTCCCGTGGTCACTACCGATATCAGCGACGACACCGTTAGGAACCATATCATAAATGGCTTGTAATCTCTTTGATAATTTCATTATGAGCTACGATAGTCTCCTAATTTTTTACGTCTTGTTGGATGCTTTAACTTCTTAATAGCCTTAGCTTCGATTTGACGAATACGTTCACGAGTAACGCCAAATTCCTTACCAACTTCTTCTAGAGTTCTAGGACGATTGTCATCTAGACCATATCTAAGTCTTAAAACTCTTTCTTCTCTATCTGTTAATTCTGTAAGAATAGAGTCAAGTTCTTCTTTAAGAAGTCTTTTTGTTGTATATTCAACAGGTGATTCATTATCTTTATCTTCGATAAAATCAATTAAATGAGAATCATCTTCTTCGCCGATTGGGGTTTCAAATGAAACTGGTTCAAGGGCAATTCTTTGAATCTCTCTAATTCTTTTTGGAGTAAGTTCTCCACCCATCGCTTCAGAAATTTCTTCAGCAGTTGGATCTCTATCTAAATCTTGGACTAATTGTCTTTGGACTTTGGTCATTTTATTGATTGTTTCAACCATATGAACAGGAATTCGAATGGTACGTGCCTGATCCGCAATTGCTCTAGCAATAGCTTGTTTAATCCACCATGTCGCATAAGTTGAAAATTTAAAACCTTTAGTATAGTCAAATTTATCAACAGCTTTCATTAAACCAAGGTTACCTTCTTGGATTAAATCCAAGAACAACATACCACGCCCAACATAATGTTTAGCAATATTAACAACCAATCTCAAGTTAGCGTTAATTAATCTTTGCTTGGCTTCTTCATCACCTTCTAAGATTTTAGCGGCTAGAATTGGTTCTTCTTCAGGTTTTAAAAGATCAAATTTTCCAATCTCTTTAAGATAAATCTTAACTGAATCGTTTACTTTGACATCGCTGCCAACTGATGTGTCAAAATGATCGATATCAAAATCTATTTCTTCGCTTTCATCAGTCTCGTCGCTGTCATAATAATCGTCTTCATCGTCTTCTAAAGACATTTTGCTTTCATCAAATTCTTCATCATCTTCAGCATCAAGATCTTCGTCTTCATCTTCATCAGAAGATAAAACTTCAATGTCATGATCAGCGAAGTATTTAATTAAATCTTCGATTACATCATCGTCAAGTTCGTATTGCGCTAATGCATCATAGATTTCATCTTGATCAATACAATCCCCATTGTTTTTTGCTTTCTTAAGAAGTTTGCTTTCAATTTCTGCTAATGTGGTTAAAGTTTTGGTGTTTCTTTTCTTTGAACCACTTGCCGCGCTGGCCTTAGCCTTTGCAGGTTTAGCTTCCTTTTTAGCAGTTGTTTTCTTTGGCTCTTCAGCCACTTTTTTTGGTCTTCCCATTGTTTTGTTCTCCCTTCAAATCAATAAGATTTCAATTTTAACTATGTTATTTCTTAGAGACCATTCGACGATTAAACTCGTTAATGATCCTTGCTTTTTCTAATTCGGACTTGCCCTCTAGTGATTGAGATAAGACATCTTCTTCACTAATACGTTTTCTTTCATCTTCAATAGTCTCTAACAAGTTGTTAAGCAGCTCGTCAGTGCATATTTTTGGATGAGTTTCAGAATAAATGCTAACTAAATCTCGAATAATTCTTTCTTTATTTTCTAAATCACTAGATTCAAGTAAGGCAAGTAAGCCAGCATCATCCATCATTTCATGGTTTGCAGCATATTCGATGACAAAATTTGCAATTGTGCGATAGATATCATCATAGAATCCTGGCGTTTTTGCCTCATAAAAGCTCACAGCAGACTTGTTTTGTGTCATTTGGTATAAAAGTTCTCTCTCTGCTGTTAAGAGCTTCTGGAGCTCCTTATTTTCAGGACGATACTCTTCCATAATTTTTGTTGTTGCCACTACATTATCATCTGCAGTCGATAATCTAGTTCTTTTAACAACGCCTCTTATAGATTCAACATCAAATCCTGTGATTCTTGCCAATTTACGAATATACGTATCTAGCTCAATTTGACTATTTATCTTTGATAGTATTGGTAAAAATTCTTTAATTAATGCCTTTTTCTCATCCATTGTTTTAAGTGGATTGGACCTTGAATAATAATTAAGAGCAAAATCCACTTGAGAAATAAGATTATTTACATATGTTTCAAGAGCTTCTTTTCCATCTTCATTTAATATCTCGTCTGGATCTTTTGAGCTGCCTTGGTTATCCACTACACGATATTTTAATCCAGCCTTAGATAATAATTTAGAATACTTCATCATTGCGCTTTGCCCTGGTAAATCGCCATCTAGACAAAGTCTAATTTCAACATTTAATGATCTTAATATCTGAATGTGCTCGCTAGTCAACGATGTTCCCATAATCGCAACAGCGGCATCGATTCCAATCTTGCTTAATGCATAAACATCCATAAAGCCTTCACAGATATAGATATAACCTTTTAATTTGGCTGCATCTTTTGCGATATGAATGTTATATAAATTGCTCGATTTATGAAATAAATACGTTTCAGGAGTGTTCATATATTTAGCGGTATCATCATCCACTAATCTTCGAGCACTAAAGCCAACAACATTGCCATCGATATCACAAATTGGGAATATCACTCTACCCTCATTCATATCAGCATAATTACCGACAGACAGCATTTTAGCAACACCTGTATCTTCGATAGTTTTGATTGAATGTCCTTTCTTTTGTAAATACGCAATTGTGGCTTTTCCATCTTTATAGGCATAGCCTAATTTATATTTATTTCTAATTGGAGCATCTAAATGACGAGATTCAAAATAATCTAAACCCTCTTTTCCTTCAGGAGTATTCAATGCAAATTGATAATATAAACTTAAGTCATGAAGGCATTTGAGCAAAGATTCTCTTTTTTCATCAACCTTTTTAGGTTTAGCAATAGAATCAAGTCCTTCTGGATGATATCCAACTATATCAGCGACAATTTTAATCGCTTCTCCATAGGAGACTTTTTTATATTTTTGAACAAAGGAGATGGCGGTTCCACTTGTTCCGCAAACGAAACATTTAAAGAATTGCTTTTCAGGAGACACCACTAAAGATGGATTTGTGTCATCATGGAACGGACAAACCGCTTTATAATTCTTTCCTTGCTTGATTAATGGAATGAATGAAGAGATGACTTGAACAATATCCGCATGCTTTAATACATCTTCAGCAATTGATTTATTGTATGCCATATAATAAATTATAAAACTACTAATTTGATACTAAAAATAAACTAATAAAAGATTTTGACTCCAAGATACTCAACAAGTTTTTCGATCGGTAATCTAATTTGGTTCATTGAATCTCTTTCTCTAATTGTAACTTGATTATCATCAAGAGACTCAAAGTCAACAGTAATACAGAATGGAGTTCCCACTGCATCTTGACGACGATATCTCTTTCCGATGCTACCAGTGTCGTCATAGACGACAGGCATATACTTAGACAAGATTCTTTGGATGTCTCTTGCTTTATCCTCTAGTTTTTTGGATAAAGGTAAGATTGCCGCTTTAACAGGCGCCACTAATGGAGATAAGTGCATTACAATACGGGTTTCACCATTTTCAAGCACTTCTTCATCGTATGCATCAGATAAAACCATTAATACCAATCTATCTAATCCGACTGATGGTTCAATACAATATGGAACATATTTTGTATTGTCTTCTGGATCTAAATATTCTAGAGATTCTCCACTATAACTCATATGACGTTTTAAATCATAATCAGTTCTATCGGCGATGCCCCATACTTCACCCCATCCAAATGGGAATAAGTATTCGATATCAGTTGTGGCTTTGGAATAGAAAGCAAGCTCTTCTGGGTCGTGATCACGGTAACGAAGGTTTTCATTCTTAATACCCAAGGTATTAATAAATTCTAAACATTCTTTTTTCCAATGTTCAAACCATTTTAAGTCTTCTCCTGGTTTGCAGAAGAATTCCATTTCCATTTGTTCAAATTCACGCATTCTGAATGTCATTTGACCTGGAGTGATTTCATTTCTAAAAGCTTTACCAACATTACAAATACCTAAAGGTAATTTTCTTCTTGTTGTTCTACAGACGTTTTTAAAATTCACAAACATGCCTTGAGCGGTTTCTGGTCTTAAATAAACTGTAGATTTAGAATCTTCAGTAACACCAATATGTGTTTTAAACATCATATTGAATTGACGAATATCAGTGAAATTCTCAGCTCCACAATTTGGACATGCTATATGATGTGAACGAATGTATTCCATCATTTGATCATTGTTCATAGATGTCACTGGAGCGCTTGGATCAGCCGCTTCAATTAATTGATCGGCTCTGAAACGTTGCTTACATTTCTTACAATCAATTAATGGGTCATTAAATGTAGAAACGTGTCCAGTTGCTTCCCAAACTTTTGGATTCATTAAAATAGCAGCGTCAATACCGACGTTAGTTGGGCTTTCTTGAACAAATTTTTTCCACCACATTCTACGAATGTTATTCTTAATTTCCGAACCTAATGGTCCATAATCCCATGTATTTGATAAGCCACCATAAATCTCACTTCCTTGGTAATAATAACCAGACGAAATTAAGTGACTACATACTTTATCAAAACTAAAATCACCCATGTGATAAACCTCCAAAAAACTGCAGGAAAAAGTATATGATTTGTTATGTATCTTGTCAACCTATTATCAGTGTATTTTATTATTGTGCTTGGATTAAGGCATCAAGGGAGTTAAGTTTCACTCCCATATATTCATCGACGAAATCTCTTAAT
Source organism: uncultured Erysipelotrichaceae bacterium (assembly GCA_902769185.1). Classification (GTDB taxonomy): domain Bacteria; phylum Bacillota_I; class Bacilli_A; order RFN20; family CAG-826; genus UBA2450. The sequence continues at coordinate 62,020 of CACXNV010000004.1, forward strand.
TTTAGCAAAATTAACTTTTTATCATCCAATGAATATTTGTCAATTTCTGGTAAAGAATAATCGTTTGCTTTAAAAATGTATCTAATTAGATGTAGTTGTGTTCCGTTAAGATCTCTAACTGTCTCTTTATTTAAACAATTTCTACAAACAAATCCGCCATCTTCAAAACTAAAAGCAACGATGTCTTGTTTGCTACCACAGAAAACACATTTATCAACTTCTAATTCTGCTCCACCAAATTTAATTAATTTGGCTAAATACACAAGGATGACCATATAATGGTCTTTATCATTCTTTAAAGCATTTAGTGCAGCTTCTACTTCATCAAAAATGAGATGTTTTTCCTCGTCAGCTAAAACGTTTTTACTAAGTTCAGTTAGAACGTTAATTGCCACTAAATACTCATAATTAGTGGATTTTTGCATTGGTGACGATATTAAAACTGCACTATTAATAACTTTGTGCTTATATCGCCCATCCGAAAGAAAATCGACATCCGCTATTGTTAACGGATTATTGAGCCATACATATTTACTTTTTGGATCTTGTGCTCCTTTAGCCATAAAGGAAATTAATCCTTCTTGGCTAAGAGCGTTATAAATACAATCTTTTTCTTTATAATTGCTTTTGCTTAAAATAATAACTTTCATGTTATTTCTTTTTGTTCTTATATCCATATGCTTCTAATGAAGCATCGTCGTTACGCCAATCTGATTGCACCTTTACAAATAATTCTAAATAGACATGTTTGCCTAAATATTTTTCTATGCTTTGTCGGGCTTTTTGCCCGATGAGTTTGATACGTTTGCCACCACTACCAATTACTATTCCCTTTTGGGAATCTTTTTCTACAATAATTGAAGCAACAATGTGCATTGGTTTAGATTCATAATCAATGTTATTAACATAAATCGCAATGCTGTGTGGCACTTCATCTCTAAGGATATTTAAAGCTTTCTCTCTAATAATTTCTTTAATTTGGAAAACTTCATCCTTGTCAGTGATTTCTTCACCGGGATAATATTCTGGGCCTTCTGGAAGGAGATTTTCCACTACTTTGATGAGCAAGTCCAAATTGAACTTTTCGCTCGCCACAGTGTCAATAAAGTGGCTTTCTGGAAGTTTTTCTTTATAAATTGCTTTTAACTTTTCTACTTTGTCAATTCTAGCTTGATCGATTTTATTAAAAACAATAACCAAAGGAGCGTTTTTTATATCTAAATGGTCTAGTAGATATTGATCTCCTTCTCCGAATGGTTTAGAAGCATCCACAACTAAGATATTGACATCAGCATCATGTGCGCTTGAATAAGCCATAGCATTCATTTCTTCACCTAATTTAGCGTGAGGCTTATGAATACCAGGGGTGTCAATGAAAATAATTTGTGAGTCAGCACCACGATAAATACCTTTGATAATATTTCTCGTAGTTTGACTTTTATCAGTGACAATCGATATCTTATGGTTGATTAAACCATTTAAAATGGTCGACTTGCCAACATTTGGATGTCCTAAAATTGTTACAAACCCAGATTTCATTATTTAAGATCGTCTCCCGAGAACGCAAATGGGAGAAGTTCATCGATTGTTGTTTCTTTTTCATCTCCCTTAAGATTGCTCATATATATAGGAGCTTCTCTTGGAAAAAGTTCACTAATCACTTGGCGGCACGCTCCGCAAGGGGAACATGGCTCGTCAGTATCTGCAGATAAAGCTAAAGCCACAAAGTCTTCTTTTTTATAGCCATTCATCATCGCATTATACAATGCGTTTCTTTCTGCACACATACATAATGGATAACTGGAGTTTTCAATATTAGCGCCAACAAAGACTTTTCCATCTTTTGTTAAAAGCGCAGCCCCAACAGCGAAATGGCTATAGGGAGAATAAGATAAGCTTCTTGCTTCTTTAGCTTTGATGATTAATTGATTTTTGTCCATGAGATTATACTCCTTTTTCAGATAAGATTTCTTCTTGTAATTGGAACATTTCTTTTTCGTCTTCCTCATTCATATGGTCGTACCCTAATAGATGAAGTAGGCCATGTACAAATAAGAATGATAACTCGCGATGTAGACTATGTCCGTATTCCTCAGCCTGTTCTTTAGCTTTTTCTAAAGAGATATAAATATCTCCTAACACTACTGGTCCTGGCGAAAATAAAACTTTATCATAATTATTCTCGCTATCAAGGAAGGCAAAACTAATCACATCTGTTGGGCGATCAATATGACGATATTTTTTATTAATTTTATGGATATAACGATTGTCAACAATGCTGACCGACACAATTGGGTCGCATTTGATGTTTAACTTTTTAAAAGTCACATCCATCAATTCTAAATAAAAATCTTCATATGATTCGCATTCAGCGAATTTTGAATTAAAATCTAATTCCATGAGAATATCTTATCATAGATAATAAACTCAATCCACGGGATTATTCTTAATCGACAAATCGATATAATGAAGTAATTTGGCCAATTGATTATTATAATCTTCACTGCTATCTGAATATTGCATTAGACGAATGAAATTATCTTTCAGATAAACAGATATACATAGATAGAAAATAACATAGGTAATGTTGACAATGTGTGACACTGCCATCACCGTGATAATGCTCATCAGTAAAACCGCAATTTCAATATAAGTTAAGGCATTTTTAAACAAACCTAGCTTATAAGCGCTCTCGTGAGCGGTGTTAATTACTGAACGAAATTGAAATTGGTTTTCCACTTCTTTGACTTCTGCTTCTTTTTCAAGTGCTTCATCATATTTATTTTTTTGATATGGGAGATAAATATAAACATGAATGAAAGCGAGTAATAAAGAAAGCAAAACATAGATTATGTTTATTGTACTATTCATCACTAACACCATAGTGACAAATACAGATATTAAAACTACATAAAGTAAGTTTGGAATAATCGTTAAAGAGACATAACGATATTTTTCCATTACCTTAAAGAAGTCGTAAAACTCTTTCTTTTCTGCTTTGATCTTGTAGTTGAAAATGTTGTCATCCATCCTTTGCATTGCGGAAATCAAATTTTTTCTAAACATCAATTCAAAGATAATGAATAATGCTAAAAAGATAACTGGGAGAAAGAAATACGAATTAGCGTTAATAAAATACATTCCCACTGCTAAAGATATGGAACTAATAATTTGCCATAATGGGATAGTGATTTTATCTTTCTTATCAATGAAATCATTGATTTGCACGTCACATTTATACTTTTGGTAGCCTTTTTCTTTATTGACTATTAAAGCTTTACGGTCCCATTGACCATAAAAGATTTCAGAAAGGATTTTCCTTTTGCCAGTTTCCGGATCGTATATTTTTACGTATTTCCGGCTCATTCCTAGAACGAGAACGCTATGTTTCACTCCTTTCTTTTTCTCTAATGTGACAATAAAAGGATATTGCTTATTATTTTCAAGCTCTTTGGATCCTTCTACTCGAACGCCTGATACATCCATATGATACGTGGCTGCGATTTTCTTCAAGTCCATAAAACTATATGGCTTATCCTCGCACTGTAAAAATAAATAATTCTTGTCATGATGATAATTGGCCAATAACATCTTAAGACAAGCAAAGGCACAATCATGTTGGCCGACTTGGGATATGAAGTACATTTTTCCTCCTTTGTAGAGAATGTCCCTACATTATATAAAGAGGGGAAAAATGCGATTTTTTTGCAAAAAAATTTTAAAAAGATGTCTCAAAAAAAGAAAAGACCCAAAGGGTCTTATTTTTTAAAGTTTTTTTGGAACTTGTAGTAAGGATCATCGCTCTCCTTGGTATTTTCCTTATAGGCTTTAAGAGCTTCTTTTTGTTTCTTATTAAGCGAAGTTGGGGATTTGATATCAAGGTGTACATATTGATCACCAGGCTTACCAGTTCTTAAATCTTTAATGCCTTGTCCGCGCATCCTTAGAGTTTGACCAGGTTGAGTTCCTTCCGGAATTGTTAAGTAAACGTTTCCATTAACTGTAGGAACTTCAATCTTTGCCCCTAATATTGCATCGACAAAGTCGACTGGGATAGTAAGATGAATATCATTTCTTTCTCTTTGGAAATATGGGTGTGGTTTAACAGAAATTTCAATATATAAATCTCCGTGTTCCCCACCATTAGTTCCAGCAGCGCCCATTCCTTGTAAACGAATTTGTTGTCCGTTTTGAATGCCGACTGGGATATGAATTTTCATGGTCTTTTTGGTACGTTTATGACCGCTTCCACCACAAACAGAACATTTCTTTAGAATTGTTCTACCTGCCCCATTACAATCAGGACAAATGGTTTCAGTATTCATCATTCCAAAGATGCCTCGTTGTTGACGAATAATTGTTCCTTTGCCGCTACATCTAGAACAGGTTTTGATGTCACTAGGACTTTCAGCCCCTGAGCCGTGACAGTGTGGACAATCCTCATCGTAATCGAATGACACTTCTTCATCTTTACCGTTCACCGTATCCATAAAATCGACACGATGTTTCATTAAGATGTCATCTCCTCTTTGAGGGCCAGTTCTACTAGCGCTTCTTCTAGCGGAACCTCCTCCAAAGAAGGAAGAGAATATATCACCTAAATTAATATCTTCGCCAAATCCAGAGAATCCACCACCAAATGGATTACCTCCACCAGGGCCTCCTCCAGTTTGTTCAAATGCCGCATGGCCAAATTGATTATAGGCATCACGCTTTTGATCATCGAACAAAATATCATAGGCTTCTTGCACTTCTTTAAATTTAGCTTCATCACCAGTTTCTTTATTATCAGGGTGATATTTTTTCGCTAATTTACGATAGGCAGATTTGATTTCATCTTTAGATGCAGTCTTACTTACACCTAAAACTTCATAATAATCTCTTTTTGCCATGTTGTTCCTTTCTTCCTTAGGCTAAAGAGGGCCGAAGCCCTCTAGCGAAAGGAAATTTATTTAATACAAATTACGCTTTGTTTTTGTCTGAGAAGTCAGCGTCAACGACATCGTCAGGATTGCTTCCTGGGGTGCCTTCTTGACCAGCTTGTTGACCTTTACCAGCTTGAGCGTTAGCCATGTAGGCTGCTGCTTGCTCTAATTCAGAGATTCTCTTTTTGAGAGTTTCAATATCGTTATTATCTAACGCAGTCTTGAGTTCATCTCTTAATTTTTGAGTTTGTTCTTTTTGAGCAGGATCAATGCTGTCGCCTTTTTCTTGTAAAGAAATGTCGATATCGTTAATTAAGGATTCAGCCTTATTCTTAACTTCAGTTTCTTCTTTACGTTTAGCATCAGCTTCAGCGTTTTCTTCGGCTTCTCTAACCATTCTATCGATATCTTCTTTAGAAAGTCCGTTACTACCAGTAATGGTAATTTCTTGTTCTTTTTGAGTATCTAAGTCTTTAGCGGACACTTTAACGATACCATTAACGTCGATAGAGAATGTGACTTCAATACGAGGTTCACCACGTCTAGCTGGTTTAATACCAGTTAATTGGAAGTGACCAAGTAATTTATTATCATGGGCCATTGGTCTTTCACCTTGATAAACCATGATATCAACGGCAGGTTGATTATCAGCAGCGGTTGAGAAGATTTGGCTTTGGGTGGTTGGAATTGTGGTATTTCTCTTAATAAGAGGAGTTAAGACACCACCTAAAGTTTCAATACCTAAGGTTAATGGAGTAACGTCAAGTAAGACTACGTCTTTGACATCTCCAGAAACCACACCACCTTGATAAGCCGCACCAATTGAGACAGCTTCGTCTGGGTTAACAGATAAGTTTGGTTGTTTACCGGTTAAAGTTTTTACTAATTCTTGAACCGCTGGCATACGGATAGAACCACCGATTAATAAGACTTGATCAAGTTCGCTAGCTTTCATACCAGCATCGCTTAATGCACGTCTAACTGGTTCTTCACATCTCTTTAAGAGATGTCTTGTTAAGTCTTGGAACTTAGCACGGGTTAAAGTATGTTCGAAGTTCACAGGACCAGCGCTTGTCATAGAGATGAATGGTAACGAGACCACTGTTTCTAAGGATGAAGATAATTCAATCTTGGCCTTTTCAGCAGCTTCTCTAATTCTTTGTAAGCTACCTTTATCAGTGATATCAACACCACTATCCATCTTAATTTGCGCTTTAATGTAATCAGCGACTACTGCATCCCAGTCATCACCACCGAGTTTATTATCTCCAGCGGTAGAAACGACTTCGAAGGTACCATCACCAATATCAAGGATAGAGACATCGAATGTACCACCACCTAAATCAAACACTAAGATCTTTTCAGATTTTTCAGTTTGTAAGCCATAGGCTAATGCGGCAGCGGTTGGTTCGTTAATAATACGGACAACATCTAAGCCAGCGATTTGACCAGCATCTTTAGTTGCTTGTCTTTGTGCATCGTTGAAATAAGCAGGAACAGTAATAACTGCTTTTTCTACTTTGTGTCCAATGTTAGTTTCTGCATATTTCTTCATGTAAGCAAGAATTTTTGCAGAGATTTCTTGTGGGGTGAAGTCTTTATTCACACAGTTAATGTGAACTTTTTCTGCACTACCCATTTTTCTTTTAATAGATGAAACTGTATCTGGGTTAGTAATCGCTTGTCTTTTAGCAGCGTTACCAACGATTTCTTCACCATTTGCCTTAAAGGCAACTACTGAAGGAGTAGTCATTGTTCCTTCTGGAGAAGGGATGACTTTCACAGTGCCATCTGCTTGTAAATAGGATACTACTGAGTTAGTAGTTCCAAGGTCGATACCTAAGATAATTTCTTTTGCCATAATTTATTTCCTCCTATGCATCAAATGATGCTTTTTCTTCGGTTTTTTCCTCTTTTGTTTGTTTTAAGATTGCGACCTGCACTTTCGCTGGGCGAATAATGCGATCATGTAATTTATATCCGTTACCATAGACCTTTAGAACAATGTTATCTTGTTCTCCCTCCACTGTATCTACAGCGTCCATAGTGTTTGGATCAAATTTTTTGCCAACTTCAGGAACGAGCTCGCTCACTCCTTCGTTTTCTAACACCGCCACCATGTTTCGATAAACATATTGGAATCCAGTTAAGTAATTCTTAAGTGTCGGATCAGTTGGCTCGTTAGCAAGAGCCATATGGAAGCTATCTAATATTGGAAGAAGTTCTTCGATAAATCCTTCGCTACGATACTTAAGAGCGTTCTTGTAATCTTGTTCAAGATTATTTCTTAAGTTCTTTGTATCGGCGTAGGCTCGATAATATTCGTTTTTCCAGTGGTTAGCTTCCGCTTTTAACTTTTCGATTTCTTCGTTCGCTTTTTCTAATTTCTTCTTTTCTTTTTTAGGGAGTTCTTCGTGTAATTCAGTTTCTTTATTCTCCACTTTCATTTCCTCCTTTGTCATTGAAATACTTATCTAATTCTTCGGAGAGATATTCTAGAGCGGACATTGCTTTATCGTAGTCCATTCTTTTTGGTCCCACCAAGGTGATGGTGTTTTCTTCATCACCAACTTTGATCTTCGCTGTGACAAGAGCGACATCTGGGTTACCTTCAACATCTCCGATGTTCACTACTGGTTCTTTTTCTCCAAGAGCCTTCATATCTACTTTTTTAAATAAGGAGGCATCATCGAGGAGTTTCATTACTCTAATTAACGCTTCGGTATCATTTTTGAATTCTGGGTGAGAGAATAATTCTTCTCTACCATAAAGCGATAATCGATCTCCCGCAAATCTTACAAATGTTTCTAATAAAGCTTGATACACTGCATCATGAGAGATGACATAATCAGAGAGAATTGGCTTAATTAATTCCATCTTTGGCACTAATTCACCAATTGGAGTTCCTTTTAATCTTTGATTAAGAAGTTCAACACACTTTACGATGTCTTCTGATTTGATGTTCTCACTTAAGATGAATGTTTTATTTTGAACATAGCCTTTATCAGTCACAAAGATCGCGGTAATTGTATTCTCGTTAATTGGAATTAATTGCACAGACGCTAGTCTTTCAAGATCTTCATCACTTCGAGAGACAACACTCACGAGATTAGTCATATGAGATATAATCTCACAGCTTTGTTTGATTACTTCCTCAATACTTTGAATCTTGCTAGATAAGACATTTTGAAGTGAATATCTAAGTTGATCATCAACATCTTTATCTCTTAAATGTTCGCAATAATATTCATATCCTTTAGAAGAAGGAATTCTACCTGCGCTTGTGTGAGGCTTTTCAAGATATCCCATCTTCTCTAGAGCACTCATCTCATTTCTAATGGTCGCGCTACTATAAGGAAGTTGATATTCTTCAATAAGGGTATGGGAGCCAACAGGTTCAGCGGTTTTAATGAAATATTCCACTATCATCTTTAAGATGGCTTCGCTTCTTGTTAATGACATTTTTGACCTCCTTTTAGCACTCCACATTTTCAAGTGCTAATACTATTATAACTTCTTTGTTAGCACTGTCAACACATAAGTGCTAATTTTTTTAATTACATAGTAAAAATATGAAAAAAGACGCTATTACGCGCCTATATATCCTTATATTTTTATATTTTTTATGCTAGATCTAGATAAATTTTGTCTAATATCATCATTCCTTCAAAAGTAGGGACAATTCTATTTTCTCTTATTTGTAAATACCCTGTTTTAATATAGTCATCGATAACTTCTTTATTTTTACTATAAATGTCATAGCCAAATTTCTCTTTAAAAGCATCAATATCAATTCCTTCGATCGTTCTTAGTCGAAGCATTATTTCATATTGTCTATTATCTTCTAAAGTCAATTTTTCTTCTTCTATTTCATTTACAAATGAAATGTACTTATTAAAGTTGGTAGTATTTTTATATCTAGTATCATCAATATATCCACTAGCGCCTAGACCAAGACCATAATATTGTTCATTACGCCAATAAGTGAGATTATGTTGGCTTTCAAATCCAGGCTTAGCCCAATTAGAAACTTCATAATGGATGAATCCATTTTCTTCTAATAATGAATTTATTGTTTTGTATGCTTCATAGGCATATTCTTCAGTAGGTTCTTCAATCTTGTTAATATAAAACACAGTATGTTCATGCACTGTTAAACTATAGCAAGAAATATGATTTGGGTTTAATGATAAGATATTATAAATATCTTTTTCTAACATTTTGAATGAAACATTTGGTAAGCCTATAATCAAATCAAGATTGATGTTGTTAATTCCGTTTTCTCTTAAATTACCAACAGCGGTTTTAACATCTTCAAAAGTATGCTTGCGATTAATAGATTTTAAAATTTGATTATTGGTAGATTCCACTCCAATAGATACGCGGTTAACTCCATGTTTCTTTAATAATTTTATCTTTGATAAAGTTAATGATTCTGGATTAGCTTCTACTGTATATTCTTTAACACTTTTAGTTAGTGGGTCCACCATTTTAAGCAACTCTTCAAATTGAGCATCATTCAAAGATGTAGGAGTTCCACCACCTATATAGATGGTGTCTAATTCTTTATTAGTCACCTTTTCATTTAGTTCTTTTCTTAACGCTACTAGATATTTTTCAGCGAAAGAATGAAAATACTGCAACTTCGTAAAGTCACAGTAATCACATATTGATTCACAAAAAGGAATGTGAATATATAAGGCTTTAGGAAGATTAGTCTTCGTCCTCATCCTTATATTGCTCAACCGCTTTAGCGGTTTCTTCATCATCAATTGGTTTTAAAATACGTTCCATTTCCTCACGAACAATTTGTTCTTCGGTTGGTTTATCGTCTTTTTTTAGTTTTGGTTTCAAATATAAGTAAATCAAGAAGGCAATTAACGCAATAATTGCTGCGGCGCCTAAGATGATTAAGAATATGATTCCACCATTTAATGCTGCTAATGTCATAATATTTATCTCACTTTCTGATTAATTTCTTTTTACTGGAGTATAAACAAATTTTTTCCCGGCTTGTGTTTTGGCATAATAACCAAACTCTACGAGTTTATCCATCGAAGTTCTCGCTGTTTCATAGACACATTTAGTCGCTTTTTTGTATTGATCGATTGTGTAATACATGCCAAGGGTGCAGTGTCTAGCATAGAAATGAGCTTGCCCCTTAGATAGTCTTACATCTAATTCAAGTAGATGTCTTTCTAATCTAGCAGCGGTTTTCTCATCGAGTTCTTCTGGGATATAAGATACAGCAAGACCCGCTGGTTTTTCAATAATTGGCGAAGTTTTAACTTCAACTTCTTTTTTGGCAGGCTCCACTTTTGGGGTTTCTTTTATAATTGGAGCAGGTTCAAGTGCAGGCTCAGGTTCTGGTTTAGGTTCTTCTTTGACTGGCTCTGGTTCAATAGAGAATAAACTTATTTGATCCGACTTTTCTTCTTCGTCAAGTTGATAGAAGTCATCTTTGATGACCTTAGTAGAATATTCTGCTAAAGAATCAAGCATTTTATCAAATTCTTTACCAATAAATCTTAAAGCAAAAGTTAAGAAATAAGTGACATCTGAACTTGTCTGAACATCGTGGAAAATCTTTTCCATTTCACCTTCGCTCTCATTAAGGAATGTTTCAAAAGGAATATAAATAGCAAACTCTCCTAATGAGTAATGAGCAAGCACAGATTTAGCAAACAATGTTGAGATTTCATTGTTATATTTATCGAAAGGCTTAACAAATTGAATATAGTAATAGCTAATTAAAGCACGGCATAAAGGAGATACATTGGATTTTTCAACAAAGTTGAATAGTGAATCCATCATTGGTTCAATTAAATGGGTTGGCGCGCATTTGTAAACACGGGAAATAAGAACATTAGCCCCACTATCTTCCATTTCTTTTGTACGATAGAAAGAGGTTAATTCATCATTGCCTGTAACTCTACTATAAAGTTCAGCTAAATAATCAACATCAAGAGGTCCTTCATGCTTTGATTCAACATATCTTAAAGCGCTTAAATAGTTTGCTAAAGCAACATCATTAGTGGATCCTAGTAAAACACCTCTAACATGTTGTTCATCGCTAACGGCGAGGTTTGCTAAAGCAATATTTTGTAAATTCTTTACTAAACAGGACTGACGAAAATATTGTTTATCGCTATTAACGCTGTCTAATTTGTTTGCTTCGCTAACAATTCTTAATAATTTAGCCTCGACTGTATTTAAGTTACTGGAAATAGTTGGACACAAGCAAACTCTTAATTGGTTCTTATCTGTTCCTCTAATTGCTAAATAATGACAAAATGGGGCACGATAAGATAAAATCTTATCCCAAACGCCATCAATCACAGAAATCTTTAATTCACGTGACACTTCATTTTTAGTAGCGTATTTGTCTTCAGTAAATCTTACTGCAATATCATTAACACCCATAAAATAACTCCTTTGCTGTTTACATTATAAAAAAAGCAGATTTGTTTTACAATAGCAAAACTAAAAACCTACTAATTTTTTACCAAATTATTATTAATTTTCTTCTTCGTCAATCGATAAGATTGACATGAATGCTTCTTGTGGAACTTCAACAGATCCGACTTTTTTCATACGTTTCTTGCCTTCTTTTTGCTTCTCTAAAAGCTTCTTTTTACGGGAGATATCTCCACCATAGCACTTAGCAAGAACATCTTTACGTACAGCCTTTACGTCAACACGGGCAATAATCTTTCCGCCAATTGCGGCCTGAATAGGGATTTCAAATTGTTGACGAGGAATAACTGTTTTAATTCTTCGAATTATTCCTAATCCTCTATTATAGGCTTGAGGTCTATAAACAATACTAGATAAAGCATCTACTACTTGTCCGTTTAATAAAACATCCATCTTAATTAAATCACTTGGTCGATAAATGGATGGCTCATAATCAAAAGAAGCATATCCTTTAGTGCAGCTTTTTAGTTTATCAAAGAAATTGTACACAATTTCAGATAAAGGTAGTTCATAAACCAATATCATTCTTGTGTCATCAAAATATTGTAAATCTAAATAAATGCCACGTTTCTCTTGGCAAAGTTCCATAATTGGACCAACATACTCCTTTGGAGTCATGATATTAGCCTTAACATATGGCTCTTCAATTCTATTGATTTTAGAAGAGTCTGGAAGTTTAGATGGGTTATCAATTGGCACCATTTCTCCATTAGTGAGATAAACATGATATATCACCGAAGGTGCAGTTAAAATTAGGTCAATATTATATTCTCTTTCAAGTCTTTCTTGGATGACGTCCATATGAAGGAGTCCTAAAAAACCACATCTAAAGCCAAAGCCTAAGGCTTGAGAGGTTTCAGGAACAAATTGTAGTGAAGCATCATTTAGAGATAATTTCTCTAAGGCATCTTTTAAATCTAGATAATCATCACTATCTACTGGATATAATCCACAGAACACCATCGGGTTGATATCTCGATATCCAGGTAGAGCTTTATTAGCAGGGTTATCAAAGGAAGTCACTGTATCACCAGGACGAACATCACGGATGTCTTTTATTTGCGCGCACAAATAACCAACTTGTCCGCACTTTAACTCTTTGAGTTTGATTTCATCAGGAGATCTAATTCCAAGTTCAGTGACAATGTAGTCTTTGTTAGACTGCATTAGTTTAATATGATCTCCAACTTTAACAGAACCTTCTTTAATTCTAATAAGAATTACTACACCTCTATATGAGTCATAATAAGAATCAAAAATAAGCGCTTTAAGTGGAGCGGATTCATCCCCGTTAGGAGCAGGAATTTCTTTAACAATCGCTTCTAATAATTCATGAATATGAAAACCAGTTTTAGCGGATACTTCCACTGCTTCTTCACTAGATATTCCAATGCGTTTTTCAATTTCTTCTTTCGCCCATTCTGGCATAGCGCTAGGTAAATCAATTTTATTGATTACAGGTAAGATGGCTAAGTCATTATCAATTGCTAGATAGACATTTGCTAATGTTTGAGCTTCTACTCCTTGAGTAGCGTCCACCACTAAAACCGCACCTTCACAAGCCGCTAAAGAACGTGACACTTCATAAGTAAAGTCAACATGCCCAGGAGTGTCTATTAAATTAAAAATATAGGTGTTTCCATCATCACTTGTGTAGGATAATGTCACCGCATTTAATTTAATAGTGATTCCTCGCTCTCTTTCTAAGTCCATAGAGTCAAGGATTTGATCTTTCATTTCTCTAGAAGAGACCGCCCCAGTCGATTCTAAAATACGATCAGCAAGTGTACTCTTGCCGTGATCGATATGAGCGATGATTGAGAAATTTCTTGTATATTTTTGATCAAAATTCATATTAGTTAAGCATTATAACATTTATGTTAGAGTTTTAAACAGAGGTTTATTTACAATTAGTTTGATGACAGAAAAACGCTATCAATTATATGTTTTATACGTTTATCAAATTCTTCTGAAGTATATACATAGTTCGGACGTCTAAGAACTTTGTAATCTGTGTTTTGTATTTCTTTTAACCATTCATCAGTGTTGAGTGGTAGCCTTTTTAATAAGCCAAAATCAGCGTCGGCAGAAATAAATTCAGAAGCAATGCAAGGTGTATTTGAGAATTGTGCTTCCATTAATGAAATTGGAAGTCCTTCAAGAAAAGATGGAAGAAGTAATACATCAATTTGTTTAAAAAATGCTTCTTTTTCATAATTTGGAGGAAGAAAGCTGACACTATTAGAAAGGCCTAAATCAGCAACTCTCTTTTTAACTTCTTCAATATAATTTGGTTCATCAGATGATTGATATCCAACAAATAACAAAGTTGCATTTGGAAAATGTTGTTTAACTTTGTTAAAAAATTCAATTGTAAATAATTGATTCTTGTTTTGAGAAAAATATCCAATTTGTCCAATGGCTAAATCTTGCTTATTGTCTTTAACAATGTTTGGATAACATTCGTTTGGATAATCCATTAAAACAAATTTTTTATTATTCGGAATTTCAATATCGTCAAAAAAAGCTAAATTTGATATTCCAATATAAGCATCAACTTTAGTGACTAGTTTTTTAATATAAATATCTTTTTTTCTAAAAATCCAATATTTGCTCTTTTGATTTACGTTTCCAAGAGAATAATAGACATTTTTGATTTTCCCATATTCTTTTTTTACAACATAAGCAGAGATATAAAAATTGTTTGTTAAAAACAAATCATATTTTCCTTTCTTAATCATTTTTTTAATGCTAGAAAGAAGCAAGAACGGGAAAAATCTATATAAGATAGAGTTCCCGTTAATGTTATTAAAATAAATGTTTCTGCAAACATCTTGATATGCTTTTAGCATTGCTAAATCAGTTTTTTCATCAAACACCGAATAAGCATAAACATCGACTATAAATCCTTCTTTTTTTAGGGCTTCAATTACATGCAAAAACGTTTGTGGTGAGCCACTTTTAGTTAAATTTTGAATAACAACTAAACAACTTTTCATCTAATTGGTCCTTGAATAATTATACGTATCATATGTAGATTTGCTAAGCATTATAACATTTATGTTAGGATTTGAAAAAGTTTTGTAGAGTCTTCTTTAATTCATCAACTGATAAGACTACTTCATAATCACTCCACTCTTTTTTAAAAAGAGATTTGTAATCATTCCACATATATCTTTCATCAATTAATAAAGCTGCGCCTCGATCAGACTCAGTTCTAATTAATCTGCCAACGGCCTGCATAACTTTATTCATACCTGGATATGTATAGGCGTAATTAAAGCCGTCGATGTTATTGTTTTTGTAATAATCAGCAACGTGATTACTCTCAAAATTAATCTTTGGTAGACCAATTCCGACAATTGCCACTCCGATTAAAGCGTCACCCACAAGGTCAATCCCTTCGCCAAACGCTCCACCAATAATTGCAAGCCCTACTTTGCTTCTTTCATCAATTTGATGAAAATTAGAGATAAACGCTTGTTTTTCTTGTTCACTCATATCTTTCTTTTGAATATAAACATCAACGTTTTCATCGAATTCAATTAGAGGAAGAATGTTATTTAAATACTCGTAACTTGGTAAATAAATAAAATAGTTACCGACCTTGCTAGAAACAAAGGTCTTAATATAATTAGCGACATCTGCATAGCTTTTTTCTCTATTTTTATATCTCGTTGAAATTTTTGGAGCGATGATTAATTTTAAATTTTCTTTTGGAAATGGAGATTCTAAAATCATGCTTTGATTCTTGTTTATATCTCCGCCCAATACATTCACGTAGTAGTCAATTGGGGATAACGTCGCAGAGAATAAGGCAGTTGAATTAACTCTTGCGTAAGTTGAGGCTAAAAATCTTGAGGCGTCTAGGCAATATATTTTTAAAATCACGTTGTCAGTTTCTTTTTTGACATATGTTAAGAAATGATCAGAAATTAATTCTGATATTTTAATAAACTTGTTAACTTCAATATATAAATCAGTTAGTTCTTTGCTAATTGACTTATTTTCTTCTTTACTCACTTCCTGATAAGAGGTGATAAAGTGATTAAATTCTTTATAAGTCTCTAAAGAGAAATCATCTAAACGTACAGTGCCAAGCTCAAAAGTGTCTTCATAATACGAGAACACTTTATTAATTCTTGCTAAAGCATTTTTGATTTTACGGTTAGAGACGCCCCTTAAACTATGTTTAGCTTTTAAAAACAAATTCTTATCTACAGAGGCCGAATACATGTCTTTACTACGGTCCACTAAGTTATGAGCCTCATCTACTAAAACTAAATAATGAGTTGCATCTTCATCAAAATAGCGTTTCATATATGAAATTGGATCAAAAACATAGTTATAATCGCAAATAATTACATCAGAAAATAAGGACAAATCTAATTCTAATTCAAAAGGACATACTTCATTTTTACGAGCAATATGGCAAATCGTATCATAATCAAAATCGTCATATCTTAAGATAGATTCCTTAATGATTGTTTTTATTTTATTGTAATAACCTTTTGTAAATGGACATTCATCAGGGTTACAGCTTTTACCTTTACAAAAACAAATCTTTTCTTTCGATGTGATGACTATATCGGTAATGCTGAGCCCATGATCTTTTAAAATAGTTAATGCCTTATGGGCGTTTTCTTTACCTGTTGTTTTCGCAGTAAGATAAAATATCTTACTTTGTTCATCTTCTTTTAAATATTTTACATATGGATAAATCGCTGACATCGTTTTTCCAATGCCAGTTGGGGCCTCAATAAAGATTTTTCCTTTATTTTGTGCAGCCTCATAAACCGCTTTAGAGAAGCTTTTTTGTCCTTTACGATAACTTTTAAATGGGAATTCTAATTGTTCAATAGAGGCGTTTCTTTGTTCATTTAAACGCATAATGACATGATAGAACTCTAAATAATTATCTAGATAGTTAAGAATATCTTTTTCTAATTCTGGAAATTGAAAATAATACTCATCAATTAACTTTTTGCTATTTTTGCCTTGTTTAATATAAGTTAGTCTAACTCCGATAGAGTCTAATTTAAGGGCGTCCTCGAACATATAGGCATAGCATTTAGCCTGGCCTAGATGCCAATCAAGATTTTCTTCTCGAAATTCTTCAAGTTCAATCACTGTGGTTTTGATTTCATCAATAATATATTCTTTTTCGCTTTTCTTAATGATGCCGTCCGCTCTACCTTGTAAAACAATTTCGATATTATCGATTAAAAATTGTTTTCTTAATGGATATTCGGAAATATAGTTCTTGCCTTGGCTAGATTGATAAACAGAATGAAGTCTACTACCTTCGGTTTGACTAGAACGATTAAAAACGCGGTTATCAATATCGCCGCTTCTTAAAAGAAAATCCACCAATTGATGGACCGATAGTTCAATATGAGCTTTCTTTTCTATTTTCATTGTAATAATTCGTGTAATAAATTTGGATGTCCATTAATAAAGGACATGTAATCCATTCTTTTTTTGCCTTCAAGTTGAACATCTAATAAGGAAAGAACACCATTTTTAGTTTGTAGATGTAGTCCTTTTTTATCTGCTTTAACAATTTCTCCAACTTTTCCAAATAATTCGTCAGAAACAATTGAAGAACGATAAACTTTAAATTTAAGGCCTTCTAAATATAAATAGGCTCCAGGAACATCACTTAACGCTCTAATATAGCCGTGTAACTCTTCTTTTGATTTGTTTAAATCAAGTTTTTCTTCTTCTGGTTTGATACTTGGTGAAAAGCTCACTAAAGATTCGTCTTGTGGGACGCCCACTAACTTACCTTCTAAAATAGTTGGTAATTCTTTAAGAATTAATCTAAGAGCAGCATCACCCATCTTTTTAAATAAAGAAGTTGAATTATCTTCTTCAGCGATTTCTACTTCTTCAGTCGCATACATCTCTCCAGCATCCATTTCCTTAACCATTTTCATTAAGGTCATGCCAGTCACTTTGTCGTTATTCATAAGTGCATATTGAATAGGAGCGGCACCTCGATATTTTGGAAGCAAACTTCCATGAAGGTTTAAGCATCCCAAAGGCGGAATATCTAATAAGCCTTGGGGAACAATTTGTCCATATGCTAAAGTGATAATTACATCTGGGTTTAATTCTTTAACAAATTCATATTCTTTTCTGATTTTAATAGGTTGATATACTGGGATATTGTGTCTAATAGCCACTTCTTTAGTTGGAACAGGCATTAATATCTTTTTTCTTCCAACTGGTCGATCAGGTTGAGCAATAACAGCAACCACGTTATAGCCACTAGAAATAATACCCTCTAAAACAGTAGCGGAAATTTCTGGAGTTCCCATAAAAATGATGCGTTTGTTATTCATAAGAATAATTATATACTTAATGATACTAACTATAAAGAGAAAAGAGTATAATATTTATCGTGAAAATTTTAGTGGTTAGTGACTCTCATGGAGACGAGAAGATCTTAAAAGAGCTTGTTAATACTTATCCAAACATGGATTATTATTTGCACGCTGGTGATAGCGGGCTAGATAGAGATTCTCTATACCCTTTTGAATCAGTTAAAGGGAATACCGATTATTATCCATTTGATGAATTGATAAGAATCTACACTCCTATTGGATATTTATTAATGAAACATAAGCCGTCTTTTACTAACGAACAAATTAAAGATAATAAATTTCTTGTTAACGGACACACCCATCAATATAAATTTTATATAGAAGGAGACAAGGTTTTTTTAAATCCTGGCTCTACTACTCTTCCAAGAGACAACACTAACGGAACATTTATGATTATGGATATTAATGAAGGTTCTAGCTCTATCATAATTTATGATATAGAAACAAAAGATATTCTCATAAATGAACAAATGGTTTAAAATACACAAGGAAACAAAGGAGACTAACATGTACCCTGAATACAAAAAAGTTAAATCCTGTGCGGAAGAAGCAAACTTACTTCTTAACACATCAAGAACTATGGAAGACATATTTGTCTTATCCACAAAAAGAAATTTAAAAAGAATCGCCGTTGCCTACACTAATAACGAAGGTAAATTAAAGAAATACAAATATTCAAGATTTAGAAAGCACGCTTTTGAAATCGCGTCTATTTTATCTAATTTCATGATTCAACAACCTAAGAATGTTCCTATCGCTCTTAAAGCGAATAATGGACCACACTGGGGAGAGATTTTCTGGGCGATTTTAATGACTGGCTATAAGCCACTTCTAGTTGATGCAAAAACATCTAAAGAAGGAACCGAAAACTTAATTAAGCAAGGTAAGGCTATCGCTATTATTACAGATGATAATAATACATATGATGTTCCTAAGTTCTCTTTAAGAGACTTATTACAAGAAAAACATAGTTACGAATTCGCTCCTAATTGGGAAAACGAAGTCATCTTCTGTTCTAGCGGCACTACTGGTGATGTGAAACTTATGGTCTTTAACGGCGAAAATTTATGTCACCAAATCTTAGCGGCCTTAGATTTTGCGGAAACTTCCAAAGATCTCTTATATCCAAAATCCATGGGACCATTAAGAGTTTTAGCAATGATTCCATTCCACCATATCTTTGGTTTCATCGCTACTTTCTTATGGTACTTCTATTACGGAGCAAACTTTGTTTTCGTTCGTAATTTGGCACCTTCAGAAGTTCAAAGTGTCTGTCAAAAATGTAAAGTCACTCACGTCTTCTCTGTCCCACTATTCTGGGATTCTTTAGCCCAAGGTTTAGAAAGAAAGAAGGCCTTAGAGACTCCAACTAGACAACAATACATGGACAAATTAATTGGCTATAACACTGGCAAAATCTTAAAAGAAGAAGCTGGCCCAGTGAAGATGGTCCAAAACACCATCCAAAAGAAATTATTAGGTAATAAAATTCGCTTCTGTATTTCCGGTGGCGGATATCTTGATAGCAAGACCCAAACAGTGATAAACGGCGTTGGCTATCCATTATATAATGGATATGGTATGACCGAAATCGGTATTACCTCTGTTGAATTATCTCCAGTCGTAGAATTAAGACTTAAAGGTTCTATCGGTATCCCACTACACGGAGTTTCCTATAAGATTAAACCAACAAACGGCAAAGGCCGTACTGGCGAATTATTAGTTAAATCTGACATCACTCATATTAGAGAAATTATCGGTGGAGTAGAAAGAGAAACTCAACTTGATAAAGATGGATATTTCTCTACTGGTGATATCGCTGAAGTTGACGCCACAAATAGATACTACTTAAAAGGCAGAATGAAAGATGTCATCATTAATGCGGATGGAGAAAACATCTTCCCTGATGAACTTGAAATCTTCTTTAAGAAAATTCCTCATGTCCAAGCTGTCTGTGTCTTAGGTGTTGACCAAAAAGGAACAAAGAATCAAAGAATTGTTTGTGCAGTCGAAATTGATAACAGCATTTCTAGCGATGAAATCGATGTTTTAAAAGAAGAAGTTAAGAAAGCCGGACTCAATTTACCAAAAGGTACAAAGATTACTGAATTCTATTTCGCAAAAAATAAATTACCAATTGCTAACAACATGAAAGTTAAACGTTTCGTTGTTAAAAAGAGTATTGAAACAATGAACGGCGACTATATCCCATTTGATTTCAAAAAAGAAGTTAAAGGCAATAAAAACTTCTCTAAAGAAACTATGGAAAAAGTTGTTGAACCATTAAGAAAAATATTCTCCAAAATCTTAATTCTTCCAGAATTTAAGATTGATGATGACGCACACTGGATTGATGCTTTAGGAGGAGATTCCATGAGTTATGTGGAATTAATCACCACTGTTCAAGATCAATTCAAAGTCACCATTCCAGAAACATCTTATGGTAAATTAACTTGTATTAACGATTTCGCTGAAGAAATTGTTTCATTACAAAAGAACAAGAAATAATTACAAATATTATTTGCATTATTTATAAGCATTTAGTATCATTATCGCTGACGCAAAAAAGAAGGTATACACATGGCAAACATTAAATCTCAAATCAAACGTAATCGTACAAACGAAAAAGCACGCTTAAGAAACAAGGCTGCAAAAAGTGCAATTAGAACTTCCATTAAGAAAGTAAAAGTTGCAGTTGAAGCTGGCAAAAAAGAAGAAGCAGAAAAAGCTTTATTAGAAGCATATCGTTTAATCGATAAATCCGTCTCTGATGGTGTCCAACACAAAAACACCGCTGCAAGACAAAAGAGCGAGATTCAAAGATTAGTTAACTCATTAAAATAAGTAAACCTTATTGCGTTTTAAACTTTATTAAAAATAATTCAAAACCATAATTGCGGTCCACAAGACCGCTTTTTATGTCTAAATCTAATTGATATAAATCATCTAAAGTTCTTTTAATAGCCTTATCACTTATCATCGGTAAGAGTTTAGAAAGGACATAAACTCTACCTGGCTTAATTTTTAATTCATTAGCGATTTCTTCTTTAGGAATTCGCTTTTTACTTAAGTAACTAATTTGGGATAAGAGTCTAAATTGATTGCCAAGTTGGGCAATTAATGTTGGAGATTGAATGTTCTTAACTTGTAAATCACGGAATAGACTAATGGCTTCTGCGTTTTTATTATCGACTAATAAATTAAAGATTAAGAAAGCGTTATCTTCTAATGGCTTATTAATCATTAGAATAACATCTTTATAGCGAATGTGGTCAGTATATAAAGTTAAGATTTGAACACTATTTTGAAATAAAGAAACATCTCCAGAGGTGCGTTCTGCTAGTTCCATAACTGCATCTCTATCGATCACGATTTCTTTTTTAGCTAAATAAGCTCTTACATATTCGTTCCAGCCTTTTTCATCTGGATCCACTATTTGAATAACTTTTGCTTTTTCTTTTAACGATTTAAATAGAGTGCTTTTCTCATCAACAGAAGAATTACATACTGAAAGTATCAAGCATGATTCTAAGTCCTGAGAACTGTTTTCAATATAATCTAATAATTCATCATAATTTTGATCAGATTCTATTTTGTTTTTAGGTTTTGGTTTTAAAAGAAAATAACAATTTTCTAGTGAAACAACTTTCTTTTCATAGCCTAAGGCGACATATTTACATTCATCAACTGCATCTTGGACTAAGACATTATGGCCATCTAACTTAATAAAATTAAGTTCATCTGGTTTTTCTTGTCCTAAAAAAGCTTCGCCAATCTTTCGGATTTGCGACTTAATATTTGGTCCTTGATTACCGTAAACAAAATAAATCATCGTTAACTATTATAACTTATTTTCAGTTTTACTAGTAATAAGTTATTGTACCTTCTAAATCTGTTCTTCTAATTTGCACTTTATATTTATTTAAAATCACTACTACTTCACTATGAGGATGTCCGTACTTATTCTTCTTCCCGCATGATATCACTCCAACTTTAGGAGAGAGATATTTAATAAAAGTATCACCACTAGAAGTGTTTGAACCATGATGCCCCACTTTTAAAATATCGCAAGGAATAGAAACATTATCTTTCATAATCCTGGATTCAATCTTTTTAGGAGCATCACCCATAATGAGATAATGATATTCTTTAGTGGCAAATCCAATCACTAATGAATGATCGTTTTCTTCACCCCATAAATCAGGATATACGTTGTAATTAGTTAAATTAAATCCACCTATAGAAATAGGAAAAGATTTATAATCTTTTTCATAACGTTTCACTGTAAAATTCTCAATTAATGAATTAACCGCTCCAGAATGATCAAAATCATCATGAGTGGTAATTAATAAATCAATATCGTAAATCTGATTCTTTTTAAAAAACGGAATGAGTGTTTCTTTTGCTATATCAATACTTTTATGTCCACCAGTGTCAATTAAAATAGCGGTATCTTTTCTTCTAATTAATGTCGCATCTCCTTGACCTACATTTATAAAAAATACTTGGTCATTAAATAAACTATTTAAAGGAATAAAATAAAATAGATTAAGAATTAATAGTAGCCCACTAGAAACGTAGATCATTGGCTTAAAGCGGCTGGATAAAAAATAAACGAAAATAAAGAATAGAACTTCAAATAAAAGAATCGTTAAATTGCTCATTTCTATCCCATAGATTGTGAGGTTGTATTTAGAAAAGAAAGATATCGCCTGAGATAAGAAATCTCCATAACCATTAACTATCCCATAAATTGGAATATGGGTAATCGATAACAAAGAAAGGAAATAATATAAAACAAAAAATGGAGACAAAATAATGTGATAGATAATAGAAACTATAGAAACCTCATGATAGAAAGCTAAGGCAAAAGGAATAAACTCTATTAGGATCAATCCACTAATGAGCAGTTTCTTTTGAAAGGGTTTATATCCTTTGAAGGAATTCTGGAAGAAAAGAGCGCTAATTGGAATTAAATAAGTTAATAAGAATCCATCTTGATAAGCGTAAAAGGGATTAATAATTAAAAAGAATATTCCAGAAAAAGAGACCAATTCTAAATAGGAGAACTTCTTTTTTAGCAAGTGATTATTAATCCATCTAAGAATCTTTAAAAAGACAAATTTTATAACCACAAACCGTGGATAAGACAAGATAAAAACAGGTAAGAATAACCCTATAAGTACTAAGTCTTTATATTTGTCTTTTTTAATAAATCTAGAAACGCAAAACGCTAAAAACGAATATAAAATCGTTAAGTAAAATCCACTATTAGATAATAGACGATTTAAATGAAGTGATCTCATCTCACTATAGACATCTTCATCGCTTCCCATAGAGAAAAGAAATGAGCCAATTAAAGCTTTGGAATTACTAGAAAAATGAGAAAGAAATTCCTTTTTAAAAGATAAGACTCTAATTGGGTTTCTAAATTTAACCTCAATTGATGTGGGATACATCTGGGAATATACCCCTTTGTTATTGAGGTATTCTTGAAAATTAAAGTTTGATTCTAAAACTTCAAAATCCAAGGGAACTTTACTACCTTTTATCGATAAAATATCCCCTATTTCGAAAGAATGTTCTCTTTGATAAACATAAAGCTTTTCAAAAGTGGAATTAAAGATGAAGTAGTTTTCTTTAACTTCTTCCACTATTCCGCTATATTCGCTCTTATTGAAATTAGGCCTTATAAAGGACAACCCAACGCCAATGAGGCAAGATATCATCCCAGCAATAAATATTTTCTTACCGAACCGATAAAAGGCAAAAGCAAGGACAATTACTAGTTCTATGACTCCTAGAATTATTGATACCCGAACATTGATACCAAGATATAGAAGAACAAATAGAACTAATAAACTCACGCGTGAAGAATTACATAGTTACGGATCTTACGATAAGTAGCGTTACCAATGCCGTACACTTCCATTAGTTCTTCTAAAGTAGCAAATATTCCATTAGTCTCTCGATAAGTAATAATGGAATTAGCAATTGTAGAAGTAATGCCACTTACTGTAGATAAAGTTTCAGCATCATCAATATTGATGTTCACTTTACTCACTTCACTAGCGCTACAAACATCACTAGTGTCATATCTAGAGGCAATATAGTAAGTCATGCCTTTTGTTAAAAGGGCTTCATCATAATACGCTCTAGAATCAGCGTTAACAGTTGTGCCACCAGCAGTCTCAATTAAATCAAGCATGGTGCTACCCTCTTTCATTGTAAAATTGCCAGTCTTATAAACCTCACCTTCAATAGCGACGGTAAAGGTATTCGCAACCTCGGTAACTGTCCCAGCAGACTGAATTTGCGACTTTGGGTCGATCATCACAAATGCGGCAATGACGGCGATTGTCACAACTACGACCCCGATCAGGATTTTAAACATAAAATTAAAAACCTCCTACATTATATAAAGAGGGAGGTTTTGCGATTTTTTTGCAAAAAAATTTTTTTAGGCGCCTATTTTTAGGACTTCTACTTTGTAGACTTTTTTTGGTCCTTTGACATCAACGACGTCACCAACAACTTTGCCAATTAAGGCCTCGCCTAATGGAGAAGCGTTGGAAATTTTGTTATTGAATGGGTCGCTTTCAACAGTACCAACAATCATGTATTTGCCTTCTTTACCTGTTTCAACGAACTTCACTGTAACAGTTGAACCAAGGGCAACTTTATTGCCGCCTTTTTTCGCTTTTGCTTCATCATCGATAATTTCAGCATTGGAGAGGATGTTTTCAATCTCTTTAATACGACCCTCGACTTCAGCTTGTCTATTTCTTGCAGCATCGTAGTCAGCGTTTTCACTTAAGTCGCCTTGTGCACGAGCTTCAGTTAATTGTCTTTTTACTTCTTCTCTGGTGTTATCAATTAATTCACGAAGTTCTTTTTCAAGTTCTTCTTTACCAGCTTTTGTTAAGATTACTTTTTCCGCCATTATTAATACCTCACAAATTCAGTCAAGCGTTATTATAGCAATAACGAGTTATATATTCCAAGATTTTTTCAAAATACATATACTTGGTTCAAATAGATTAATCTATTGACTTCGTATATAATAAGTCCGTTATGAAGAAGGATTCTTATCTATTTAAGCTACTAATTCTATTTCTGACTTTTATGAAAATTGGAGCACTCACCTTTGGTGGAGGCTATGCGATGATTCCAATTATCGAAGAAGAAGTAACCAAAAAAAGGAAATGGATTAGTGAAATAGAAATCATGGATATTCTCGCTATTAGCGAGTCTACTCCTGGACCAATCGCTGTTAATACCGCTACTTATGTTGGCTATAAAGTTGCAGGAATAACTGGAGGAATATTTGCCACTATTGGTCTCGCCATTCCTTCTTTTGTCATTATTTTTGTTATTTCCTTCTTCTATCAAGACTTTATGAAGTGGCCAGTAATAGCGGCGATGTTTAAAGGCTTAAAAGTTGGAGTCATAATTCTATTATTCTCTGCTGTTTTAAGATTAAGAAAAGGCGTTAAAGTCAACTTAGTGGGCACCATTTTATTTGTGTCTACATTAAGCATAATGCTTGTCTTCTCCTTCATTGATATTGGCTTTAAATATTTATCTTTATCCCTAATTTTATTAGGAATAATTACCGGAATTGTTTTAACTTTAATCGCTAATAAAAAGGAGGGTAGTAAATGATTTTCTTTGAACTTTTCTATACCTTCTTTCTAATTGGTTTATTCACCTTTGGTGGAGGCTACGCGATGATTCCAATGATTCAAGAACAAGTCGTTTCTAAAGGCTGGATAAGTGAATCTAATCTCACTGATTTTATCGCCGTGAGTGAAGCCACTCCTGGACCATTTGCGATTAACATCTCGACTTTTGTTGGTAATTCTGTTGGAGGGGTGTTTGGAGCAATCTGTTCCACTATTGGAGTTATTCTTCCTTCAATTATTATCATTCTCATCATTGCGATGATCATGAAAAAATTTATGAAGAATAAATATGTTCAAGGAGCATTATCTGGAGTTAGACCAGTTGTATTAGCGCTTATTTTATCAACTGCCTTAGTGTTATTTATTAAAGTCCTATTCTTTAGAGGAAACTCCTTTAAAGGAGAATGGGAATTTGATGTTAGAAGTTTTGCCTTATTAGTGATTCTTTCTGGTATGCTCTTTATTTATAAAAAAGTCCGAAAGAAAAGCCTAGGAGCAATTAAACTTCTAGGCCTATCAGCGTTACTTGGAATAATTATATTTACCGTTTAATCGGTCGCATTTTCATCCATAAAGGCATTGAAGACTTCTTCAACTTCTTCATATTCTTCATCGGATTCGATTTCAAATAATTCGCCCTTATCGTTATATTCCATACAAATTACGTCTTCCGGGGTTTCCTTATTATATAAGAAGACGTATTTTTTCTTTCTTTCATCGTGTTCATAGGTGAAAAGAATTTCCATTAAATGTTCATTTCCCTCTTCATCACGAATGGTAATTTGTTTTTCATCTTCAATCATTGCTTTATCTTCCTTTCATTCTTAAATAGAAATCTAATATTTCACAGGCCGCGATTCGATCAACTGCACCTTTTCTTTGCTGGCCTGATACATTTAATTGGTTAAGAGTCTTATGGGCGGACACTGTAGTTAAACGTTCATCTACAAGTTCAATTTTAAGAGTTGGGTCTTCTTTAAGAAGGTCTTCTTTAAATCTTTTGGAAGAATCCGCTCTAAAGCCTTGTGAACCATCCATATTAATTGGTAAACCAATTACTAAATTCTTAACACCAGTTTTTTCCACTAACTTATGAACGTAATCTCTAGCTTGAGAATAAGCTTCTTTAGGAAATCTAAAGGTCTCAACTCCATGGACAAACCCTAAGACATCGCTGCTAGCAACACCTAAAGTTGTTGTTCCTAAATCTAGTCCAATATATTTTTCCATTATTTCACTAATCCTTTAGCGCTCTCAATTGCCTCAGAAATTTTAGAAGCGTCTTTACCTGCTCCACTAGCGAAGTCTGGTCTTCCTCCTCCAGAGCCACCTAAAATAGTAGCGACAGACTTAACTAAGTCACCTGCTCTATAAGCTTTTTGAGCGTTACCATTTACACTACAAACAACAGGGATAGAATCTTTACCACCACCAACAAAGATAATCACAGAATCCTTATGAGTAACTTTAAGTTTATCAACTAAAGATACTAAGGCGTTTCTATCCGCATCTTTGATGTGTTTGATCAATACTTCTTTATCGTTACAAGAGACAAATTCTCCATCTAGTGAAGCACTTTCCGCATTTGCGAGTTTTTGGCTTAATGATTCGACAGTTTTCTTAAGTTCGGCTTTTTCTGCTAATAAAGCGTTAAGTCTAATGTTTACTTCACTAATTGAACCTGCTCCTAAGCTATTTCTAGCTTGTGCTAACATATTTTCACGTTTTTTAAGTAATTCATAAGCGCCAATTGAGGTCCTAGAAACAATACGTCTCACTCCGCTAGCGACTGATTCTTCGCTTTCAATGACAAAGACACCAATATCTCTTGTGTTACTAACGTGAGTGCCACCACAGAATTCCTTAGAAACTTCGCCAAAGCATACGACTCTAACGATGTCTCCATATTTATCATCAAATAAGGCTTTTGCCCCAATCTTTTTGGCCTCGTCGATAGATAAGACTTTAGTCTCTTCTTCAATAGCTTCTGAGATCCATCTATTAACCTTTCTTTCCACTTCCGCGATTTCTTCTTCACTCATCTTTTTAAAGTGTGAGAAGTCAAAGTGAATATAATCAGCGCACACATAGCTGCCCTTTTGAGCAACATGATCCCCAAGGACTTCAGTTAAAGCACTTTGAAGTAAATGGACTGAAGAGTGATTTCTTCTAATTAATTCACGGTTATAAGAATCAATCTTGAGATTAACTTTATCACCAACTTTAATTTCGCCAAATAAAACAGTGACATGATGTAAATGCTGTTTATTTGGAGCTTTACTTACAGAAGCAACCTTTGCTTCCATAGATTTATTTGAGATGGTGCCAACATCAGAAACTTGTCCTCCGCTTTCTGCGTAGAATGGAGTTTCTTTAACAATTAAGTCACCTTCTCCTGATAATGAATCAACTTTTTCTCCATTAACAAATAAGCCAATAACTTCGCTAACTAATTCAACTTTTTCATAATTGAAAGAGCTTTGTTCTTTGAAGTTCATCAAATCTATGGATTGTTTATTCATAGATTGTTGATCACCTCTAGCGGCTCTAGCTCGCTCTTTTTGTTTATTCATTTCTTCTTCAAATTCTTTTTCATCGACTGTAACACCATTTTCTTCACAGATTTCTAAAGTTAATTCTTTAGGGAAGCCAAATGTGTCATAGAGCTTAAACATGTCTTTGCCAGATAAAGATTTGCTATCTTTAATTAAAGACATAAGTAAAGATTCTCCGTTTTGAAGTGTCTTTAAGAATTTTTCTTCTTCAGCTTGCACCATCTTAGAGATAAATTCTTGTTTATCTAATAAATATGGGTAGTAGGATTTCATAATCTCCGCGACTACTGGAACAAGTTTATGTAAGAAATGGGTGTCAATTCCTAATACGTGTCCATATCTTTCTGCTCTACGGAGTAATCTACGTAAAACGTAGCCTCTACCTTCATTAGAGAACATTTCTCCATCCGCTAAAGCAAAGGTAATGGTTCTAATATGGTCAGCAATCACTCTAAAAGCGCGTCTATTTGAAGAATATTCTTTTTTCGATATTTCTTCTGTCTTTTTAATAATTGGCCAGAATAAATCAGTTTCATAAGCAGTGTCGGTTTCTTGAATGACACAAGCAAATCTTTCTAATCCCGCACCGGTATCGATGTTTTTACTTGGAAGTTCTTTATATTCGCTTCTTTTCTTACCAATTTCACTATTAAACTGGGAGAAAACGATATTCCAGATTTCCACATATCTAAAGTTTGGAAGATCTTCTTCTAATAGTTTTACTCCAACATGTTCTGGGTCAAATTTCTCTCCACGATCAAAATGCACTTCAGTGTCAGGTCCACAAGGTCCTTCACCAATTTCCCAGAAGTTATCTTCTTTTTTGATTAAATGTGATTCTTCGACTCCAACATCTAACCAGCATTTTTTAGTTTCTAAATCATCTGGATGATATGTAACATATAATTTTTGTCTAGGAAAAGCAAACCATTTTTCACTAGTTAATAGTTCCCAAGCCCAAGGGATAACTTCTTTTCTAAAGTAATCTCCAATAGAGAAATTACCGAGCATTTCAAAGAAAGTTAAGTGAGTGGCGTCACCCACATTTTCAATATCATTGGTTCTAATTGATTTTTGAGCATTGGTAATTCTTCTACTTGGTGGAACTTCACTACCATCAAAATATTTCTTTAAAGCCGCAACTCCAGCGTTAATCCAAAGTAAAGTTGGATCATTTTTAGGAATGAGTGAACTACCTGGTTCGACGTGGTGTCCTTTGCTTTTAAAGAAGTCTAACCACATTTGTCTAATTTCACTTGAAGACATCTTTTTCATATTTTTCCTCCAAATATAAGAAAACGTTCCTTTTAGGAACGAACAAGTCCGCGATACCATCCTATTTTCTCTCCAATATGGGAGAGACACTTAATTAATAGTTATTTCGTTAACTTCACGGTGGCATTACCCACACGACAAGGAGTGGCCCATTTATTCTCTATTACGTTATTTCACCAATGTAACGCTCTCTTAGAATAGAAGAAATAAATTTCTTTCCTTCGCTAGATATTATTACATTTATCAATTTATAATCCAATAAAGATTTTATTCAATTAAAAATTTTTAAAACGGATAATCCGCCAGAATCAACTATTTTTAGCCACTTTTGGCGAAATATACGCACTTTTTATAGGGATAATCCGCCAGAAATGACCATTTTTACCTACTTTTGGCGAATTATAAGTTTTTCAATTCCAAAAAAAACGCTCACGAGGAGCGTTAATTTCATTAATTACTTTGATTAGCAATCGTAATAGAAGACCATTTCAGTGATCCATAAGGCTTTATGTTCTGTTCCCTTTGGTTCATCTGGCTCGAAATAAGCATTTGAGTCGCTGTCGCTATCAAGATAACCGCCTTCAGGAGTCCAGTGATATTTCCTATAATCGTTTGTATCCTCAATCTTTGTCATTGTTCCAGTTGTATGATCTGGATGAATACCTTTTAAAGTAGTTAAACGATCTGCTCCTTTTTCTAGTGTAAAATCTATTCCAGTGAGACGTCTAAAAGGAACTACATCAATTTCATGTTGCCCATCTAAAGAAAATACATGATTATTGTAAAATCTTTTAATGTTAACATAGAAAGCACACCCAAATCCGGCATTCCAATCGCCCCATAAGCAGAAAATGCAATTATTGCTATTTAAATATACATCTTTTTGACTTTGTAAAGTTTCAACATAACCATAACCCAATTTATCCTGTAATAGGAAAATTGCACCACCATAATTTTGTTTTCCGTTGTCATAGTAATTTAAGATACGATTGTTTTTATTAATGGTAACTACTCTACCAGTATTAGCAGCGGCTTTTGAAGGCATAAGTTCCACATCATTTTGTCCTAATAAGACAACTGCCATAGTTGATAAGGTGATTAGACCTGTAGAAGCTAATAAGATGATTTTCTTGTTTCTAGTATTACTCATGTCTTACATCCTCCTAGTGCTAAAATTATAATTAGTTAGAACTAAAAGGCAATCTTTTTATAAAAAATATATTTGAAATAATTTAAAAACATAAAAGAAAAAACGCTCGCAAGGAGCGTTATAAGAGATAGCAATTAATCTTTATTTACTTCTTTGACGATAGAAGCAATAGATCCAATTTTCATCCCATCACTAGGAAGGAAGATCTTAGTGGCTTGGCCATCAGCGACTTTAGTAATGGCTTCAAAATATCGAAGCTTTAAAGCAGCTTCACTTGGTTTAGATTCGTTAATTAGTTTCAAACCTTCTGCTTCAGCTTGTTTGACCATTTTAATGGAGTCTGCTTCAGCTTGTTTGACTTGTCTTAAGCTTTCAGCTTCACCCTCAGCACGTAGAATCGCCATTTGTTTATCAGCTTCAGCTTTTAAAATTGCGGATTGTTTTTCACCTTCAGCCACTAAAATAGCGGATTGTTTTGCGCCTTCAGCAAGAAGTATTTTTTCTCTTTTTTCACGTTCAGCACGCATTTGTTTTTCCATTGCTTCACGTATATCTTTTGGTGGAAGAATATTTTTAACTTCAACACGATTAACTTTAATACCCCAAGGATCGGTTGCTTCATCAAGAATCTTTCTCATTTTTTCATTAATGATTTCTCTAGAAGTCAAACATTCATCAAGGGCAAGTTCGCCAATAATGTTTCTTAATGTTGTAGCACTTAAATAACTAATAGCGCTAAGAGGATCTTCTACACCATAAGCAAATAATTTTGCATCTGTAACTACAAAGAAGACAACCGTATCAATTTCCATTGTAACATTATCTTTTGTAATAACTGATTGTGGTTCAAAATCCTTAACTTGTTCCTTCATTGAAACACGCAATGCTACACGATCAAAGAATGGAAGAAGCATGTGGATACCAACATTCCATGTTGTACGGTAAGCGCCTAATCTTTCGACAATAACTTTTTCAGTTTGTTTGACAATTTTAATGGAGCAGAGAATAACAATTAATAAAATCGCTCCTAAGATAGATAAGATAACAATTAACGCAATCATATTTTAATCCTCGACTTTCTTAACAATAACTTTGTTTCCGTTTAAGGAGACTACTTCAACTATTTCATCTTCCTTGATTGTTTCTTTTTCGTTTGCTGGTATCGCAGTCCAGCTAATATCTCCAATTTTAATAGCTCCTGGGCGAAGAAATGAAATATCTTCAATTACATATCCTTTTTTACCAATAAAGCTATCAATATTAGTTCTAACAGTGTTCCGTTTAAGATACTTCTTAAATATTGGTCTTAACGCTAATAAGGTGGAGATAGATATCACGATAAAGATAATTAGTTCTGACCACCAAGGCGCTCCAGGAATAACTGAAACGATTAATGATATTAATGCTCCAAAAGCAAACCAAATTGAGATTAATGCTGGTCCACTTGCTTCAATAACAATCATCAAAACGAATAATGATAACCAGATAATCCACATATATTGTTCCATAATCAATTAGCCTCCTTTGAAGTATCAATTATCAAATAGTTATTAACGCTATCCCAACTTGAGATAAATCTAATCGGCTTTTTATCAAATTTGATCGATAATTCATCAGCGATTTGATTCATCAATTGAGTTGAAGAAATTCTTGAAAAACTCTTATGAATTTCTAGTTTTAATAAACAACATTCATCTAATATTCCAGAATCCACTACATCTTTTGTTAGAGGCTTAACAATAATTTTTTTATCTTCAATCCCCACTTGCACTCGATACGCGTTATCAAAAGGATACATAGCGGTTGTATTTAAAACGATGCTATTTATATTTAAAGAAGCAACGCCATTCCGGTCTTTGACATTAAACCATTTGATCATACTTTTCTTCCTTTCAACAAAATTATACAAAAAAATACAATTCGATACAATATTAATCGAATAAATCGGACAAAAGAAAAGAACGCTTTAAGCGTTCCCTCTATGTTAGCCTAGATTATTCAGATTTTTGAAACATGTCTTTACCGACGCCACACCATGGGCAAGTAAAGTCTTCTGGAAGATCTTCGAATTTAGTTCCAGGAGCGATTCCCATTTCTGGGCATCCATCATCTTCGTCATAGACGAATCCACATGCAGTACAAACGTATTTCATTGTGATTTTCCTTTCTTATTTTATTGGTTCAAAATCAGCCGCGCCATGTTTACAAAGTGGACAGACAAAATCTTCTGGGAGTTCTTCTCCTTCATAGACATAACCGCACACTTTACAGACGTAGCCTTTCTTTTTATTAGTGTCTGGTTTTGGTTTAACATTCGCTTGATAATAATTATAAGTCATGGTCTCAACGTTATTGATAATCTTACTTTCAGTAACTGAGCAAATAAACATGCCGTGCGTGTCTAAATCGACATAGCTATCAACTTTCAAAGAAATGAAAGCGTTAACATAGTTAGGTAGCACTACTAAACCGTTTTCACTTCTAATAACTTCTTTACCAGCAAATTTATCTTTGTCTTTACCAGAAACAAAGCCGTACTCTTGGAACACTGAGAAAGGCGCTTCAATATTTAAACAGTTCACATTAAGAACACCAGTCTTTTTGATGATGTTATGAGAATAGTTAGCTTTATTGATATTTACTGCGACTCTTAAAGGAGAATCGGTTAACTGAGAAACTGTATTAACAATTAAGCCGTTATCTTTAGACCCATCTTTAGAAGTTACAACATATAAGCCATATCCAATTTTAAATAAAGCTTTTGGATCAAGTTCTGGTTTCTTTTCTTCTTTGATTTCCTTATGAGCTTTATATTCAGCGCATAATGTTTCTGCTAAAGCAGAAATTTGAGCTTTATTTTCATCAGTCATCGCAGATAAGATTCTCACTTTTGGTTCCACGATTTCGACATTCTTGCAGCCAGAGAGTTTATCCGCCATAACTTTAGCCGCCATTGGAGCCCAAGTACCATTTTCAATTAAGCCAATCTTTTTATTTTGGAAGTTACGCTCCACTAAGTGAGCAATAAAGGTATCCATAAATGGGAAAATACCTGCGTTATAAGTAGTTGTAGCTAAAACAATCTTGCCATATCTAAACGCGTCTTCGACGCATTCAGGCATATCATCACGCGCTAAATCGCTACACGCAACCTTTGGACAGCCAAGTCTTTTTAATTCTTCACATAAGAATTCAACTGCCTTTTTAGTGTGCCCATAAACTGAAGTATAGAAAACTGCTACACCTTCAGATTCAGTTCTATAAGAACTCCATGTATCATATTGTTTTAAATAGTAACCTAAATCATGGTCTAATACTGGTCCGTGTAATGGACAAATAATTTGAATATCTAAAGTTGCCGCTTTCTTTAATAAAGCTTGCACTTGGGCGCCGTATTTTCCAACGATACCGATATAGTATCTTCTTGCTTCGCAATCCCATCCTTCAGGATCTTCAACGTCATTGGCGCCAAATTTTCCAAAGCCATCCGCAGAGAATAAGACTTTGTCATAGCTATCATAAGTGACCATAACTTCTGGCCAGTGCACCATAGGTGCAAAGACAAATGTTAAGACGTGTTTACCTAAATTTAAGGTATCACCTTCATTAACAACAATTCTATTTTTAATTTCTTCGTGGAAGAATTGTTCCATCATCTTAAAGGTTTTCGCGTTGCCTAAAACTTTTGCACTTGGATATTCCTTTAAGAAGTTCATGATATTCGCGGAATGGTCTGGTTCCATATGTTGAACCACTAAGATGTCAGGTTTTCTAGCCCCTAACACTTCTTTGATATTGGCTAACCATTCTTTGGTAAAGTGTTGGTCGACTGTGTCCATAACCACCACTAAGTCATCAACGATGACATAAGAGTTATACGCCATTCCAAGAGGAACAACATATTGACCTTCGAATAAGTCTACTTGATGGTCGTTTACACCAACGTAATAGATGTCTTTTGTGACGTTTTTCATAATTATGCTCCTATCCAAGCATTAAGCTTGTCATCGATATATTCCACTTCGCTCCCTTTACAAGCAAAGCCTTTTTTAATTAATGCACCTTTTAAAGAACCCTTGAGTTCAAGCTCTGCTAAGCCTAACGCTCCTTCTTCGTTTGTGGCGAAAGGATAAACAGTTTTGCCAAGCCAAGAATGATCTTTTATAAAGCTAGCGACAATTCGAGGATAAGTTCTCCACCAACAAGGGAAGCCTAAATAAATCACATCATATTCATCTAAAGATGAAAGTGGATTTTTATAAGCAACCTTTTCATTATATTGATCTTCAATTTTACTTCTTTTTACACATTCTTGATAATTGGTGGGATAAGGAATCTCAGGCTCTAATTTATAAAGCTCGCCACCAGTTTTACTTGCAATCTTTTCTGCGACGATTTCAGTAAAGCCTTTGGTGATAACTTCCATTTCACCATTAACAGAATTCTCTCCAACTCGAGAGAAATACACGATTAATGTTTTCATATATTTTTTTACCTCAATCACTATTATTACAAATTTATAATTTTTAATAAACTAGGAATTTAAATATGTACACTAAAATGAATTGTGCACTTTCATACAATAAAAATAGAAATTTAAACAAGAATAGTAAGCTTGGGAGTTATTTATTTGGTGCGCTTTTCTTCTGCTTTTTCAATTAGATATTTTGTTAATTCATTAGCTTCTGTTTTTAAAATATCTTCTTTGTTTATGTCGCTTTCAATTCTGATCTTTTCAATTTTAATAAAATGTCTAAGTAGTGATATAAACGTAATAGTTATGCCGACCCAAGATATAACAAGAGAACAAATAATAAAAATGATTCTCGTATCTAAATTAGTTGAAGAAACAAATTTATTAATTAAAAGCATTGAAAAAACTGGGAAAAATAAATTTAAATGCATATATACTGCCGATATAGCAATTATGGCAGGAGTCCTTGAATTAATTTTATTAGTTTTATTATCTTCCATAGCTAATTTGTCTCCTTTTTGCTCTTTTGCCATTCAGCTTCAAGCATTAAATTCATATACTCTTTAAACAGCGATAATTCTTCATCGCTAAATATATATTTATCAGTGGCTATAAACTCCATCTTTGACAAAATGTCTTTCAAATAATAATTGTATTCATTCCCTTCTAACTTGTTTGTATTCAATCTTGATATCAAATTATACTTGGCTTGAGTAGCTTCAAACATCATTTTATCGTAATAATCTTTATCGACTTGTGGCTGACAATAATTATTGATACCAGCGTGTTTTAAATCATACGCTGCCATAATAGTTGAATAATCTTCACGCACTTTATTTAGCCAACGTATTCTTTCTTCGGTTACACGTTTGTTATAAGACTCCTTCTTAAATTGAAATATTCCAATAATTGCAGGAACCATTATTCCTGCGATAGATATAATTGAAGTTATAACAATTGAGACTATATCTATAGAAATACTTTGTATAATCATCCCTTATACCCCCAAACTATAGAACCAGAAAAGCCATAATTCCAATCAGATGCCCAACCTGATGGTTTTGTGTTTGCGCGGCAGTAGACTGTACAAATACAGTTATAGAAAGCATCAGAACCAATTGAGGTGACGCTATTTGGAATGGTGATGGATGTTAAGGATGTGCAATCACAGAAAGCATGATTGCCAATTGAAGTGACACTATTAGGAATGGTGATAGATGTTAATGATGAGCATCCACGGAAAGCGCTATTATCAATTGAGGTGACGCTATTTGGAATGGTGATGGATGTTAAGGATGTGCAATCACAGAAAGCATGATTGCCAATTGAGGTAACACTATCTGGAATGGTGATAGATGTTAAAGAATTGCAGTTGTAGAAAGCATAATTACCAATTGAGGTAACACTATTAGGGATGGCAATCTCAGTTATTTCGTTTCCGTTTAGTTCAATTAAATGAACATTGCCTTCTAAAGCATCTTTTCCTTCCATACTTATGAATTTTTCAATAGAGGATACACAAATATATGTATCTGTTAGGGATGTGCAGTTCTCGAAAGCAACAACTCCAATTGAGGTGACACTTTCAGGGATGGTGATGGATGTTAAGGATTTGCAGTTCTCGAAAGCACGATCTCCAATTGAGGTGACACTTTCAGGGATGGTGATAGATGTTAAAGAATTGCAGTTGTAGAAAGCACGATCTCCAATTGAGGTAACACTATTAGGGATGGCAATCTCAGTTATTTCGTTTCCGTTTAGATCGATTAAATGAACATTGCCTCTTAAAGCATCTTTTCCTTTCATACTTATGAATTTTTCAACAGATGAAACACGAATATAGGTATTTGTTAAGGATGGGCATCCATTGAAAGCCAAAGAACCAATTGAAGTGACACTATCAGGAATAGTGATAGATGTTAAAGATCTGCAGCCAGAGAAAGCCCAATCACCAATTGAAGTGACACTATTAGGGATGGTGATGGATGTTAAGGATGTGCAGTCACAGAAAGCGCCTTCTCCAATTGAGGTGACACTTTCAGGGATGGTGATGGATGTTAAGGATGTGCAGTTGTAGAAAGCATAATTACCAATTAAGGTTACACTTTCAGGGATGGTGATAGATGTTAAGGATTTGCAGTTGTAGAAAGCACGATCTCCAATTGAGGTGACACTATCTGGAATGATAGCTTTGGATATAGTTTTATCGCAATTAGTAACTACATTGTTTTTTATGGTTAATGGTGATTTCCATTTTGCTACTAAAATACCTCCGCTATTGGAATATGTCCAAGTTCCAGATTGGGGTATTTTAACATCGTTTAAATACCATCCATCAAACGAATAAGATTCGCTTGTAGGTGTTGGCAAATTATATTCATCTTCCCAACCAATAACCATAGATTCAATATCACATTGTCCATCTCCTGCATCAAACACATATGTATTTGTTACATTAGTCCAATGTGCATCAAATGATTTATCTTCTGCAAATTTCCATGTTGCAGAATTACTAACTTTATTATCTCCATCGAACCAACCAAGGAAAACATAATTTAATCTAGTTGGAATCGGTAATTCATATTGGGAATCATAAATAACTACTAGGCTATCAGAATCCAAAGATCCACCATTAGGGTTTAATGTAACTTCATATGTATTTGCGTCCCAAATAGCATATAAAGTAATATCAGACGCAACTCTATAAGTACCATCTTGCCAGACATCGCCATCAATATCTTTCCAGCCACTAAATGTATATCCTGTTTGAGAAATGCTTGGCAACACATAACTATGGTCATAAATAACATCTATCGAATCAACATTATGTTGATGTTTATTGTCAATAAAACGTATTTTATATTCGTTATATGTAAATTCTGCATGTAAATCTATATCATCATGAACTGTGTAAGCAAAATATCCATCAAACACCCAACTGACATTTGTTCCTAGATCTTCTAAATACCAATCTGAAATTGTATATCCAGCTGTTTCTTCCACTGTAGGTCTAGAAATTTTAGAACCAGTTAATGCTTCTCTAGTTGCCACTAATTCATCATCAACCCAGAAATTTACTGTATATTTATCTACGTCTTTGACATGTCCTGCATTAGATATAGTTCCGTCAGAGAAAGTAACTATTAAATCACCATTTTCATCAATATATGTCGAGGTTATTGAGACTCCAGTATCCCCTTTTTCACCTTGAGGTCCAGTTTCGCCTTGGATGCCTTGCTCACCTTGTGGACCTTGTGGACCAACTTCACCTTGAACACCTTGTTCGCCTTGATCTCCTTTTGGGCCTTGAGCTAAAGTTGATGTTTTTTCTCCATCCACTACCCAATATCCATCACTAGAAATAGTAATGACTGGAGTGTGTCCGTCTTTACCAGGCTCACCTTGAATGCCATCTTTTCCGTTCTCACCATTATAGACAGTAAACATAGTTGTGCCACCATCAGAATATGTAATAGTGTATGTATCAGCTCGTCCATCTGTTGATGTGTATTCAATAGAAACGACAGATACACCATCTTCACCAGGTTCACCTTGGATACCTTGTTCTCCTTGAGGGCCTTGCTGTCCGTTAACACCATTAGTGACTGTATACATAAATTCATCACCATTACTAAAGTAAATGGTAAAAACCATAACATTATCCATTTGGCCAGTTTGTTTAACATCAACAATAGAAACACCATCTTCACCTTTTTCACCTTGGATGCCTTGTTCGCCTTGAATACCTTGTTTGCCATCTTCTCCGCAAGCTTTTTGATTGGTGTCAGTGTCTCCTATCCACCAGTTACCGTTTTCTCCGATATATGGAGTTAAGCCGTCTTCGCCAGCTTCGCCTTGAATACCTTGTTCACCTTGAGCGCCTTTAATATTTCCTTGTTTGACCCAAATATTATTAACTTTAATATAAAAATCCCAGTTATCTAAATTGATATAAGAATCACCATTTTCTCCAGTAGCTGAAGTAGGTTCTCCGCTTCCAGTTATGACTGATGTTCCATCTTTTCCTGGCTCACCCTGCGGACCAGTTTCACCTTGGATACCTTGTTCACCTTGAGGGCCTTGTGGACCAGTTTCTCCTTTAGGTCCTTGAGCAGATATACCAGCATCAACATCATCAACATACCAGTTTCCGTTAGCGCCAATTGTGATAACCGGAGTGTGTCCGTCTTCGCCTTTTTCACCTTGGATACCTTGAGCACCATCCACTCCATTAGTGACTTTAAAAATTGAAGTAGTGCCATTGCTATATGTAATAGTGTAAGTATCCACATTATTAGAAGAAGAAGTTAGTGAGATTGAAACAATAGAAACACCATCTTTGCCAGGATTGCCTTGAGGACCTTGTTCACCCTGTGGACCTTGAGCAGATATACCAGTATCAACATCATCAATATACCAGTGACCATTTTCCCCAATTATAACAATAGGTGTATGTCCATCTTGACCGTCTTGACCGTCTTCTCCTCTAATAGATTCCAACCATTCTTCATAAGTTTGATTTTTAATAGAGCCTTCTCTTAATCCAGATTCATATATATCTCTAGTTTTTCTTTCAAATTCACTCATTGGTGTTTCTGAACTACCACAACTAGCGATAGAAAAAAGCATGCCTAAGGAGGCAAGAGAAATAATTGTTTTTGAAAAGCGTTTCATAATAACTCCCCTATATCTTTAAAAAATTAATTCTCTCTAATTTTAGAGAGAGAGAGAGAGAGAGTCAAGCACTCGCAACCATTGAGTGCCAATCCAATACTTTGTATTGGAAATATAGTAACAATTCGATATTTTCCCTAATAATCAAATAAATATTTGAAAGAAGATAAATAATCCCTTATATTTATTTCGTTCTTATTCCTTTTGAAGGTTGGACACTAAAGGAGAAATATATGAAAACAATGATTATGTTAAGCGCGATACCTGCGTCTGGAAAATCGACCTGGGCCAAAGAGTATCAAGCAAGTCACCCAAATACTTATATCGTTAATAGTGACGAAGTGAGAATGGAAGTTACTCATGGAGACTTTCAAGACCATTCAAAACAAAAAGAAGTTTGGGAGCTTTTTGAAAAAAGAATTCATGAATACGCGGCTAAGGGCGATGATGTCACAGTTATCGTTGACGCTCTTAACGATGTAAATGCAGTGAGATTAAAATATTTATCCACTACTCCAGAATTTGATAAAAAGATTTTAGTCTTATTCCCAAATAGCCTAGAAAAATCCAGAAAATATAACAACTTAAGAGAAGTTGCCTTACGAGTTCCTGATGATATATTAGTGGGCCTTGTTAATAAATTTGAACAGCCTAGTCAAGAAGTCCTTGATCTAGTTGATGAAGTAATTGAAGTAGAATGGGGCTGTTAAGAAACCTATGAGGTGACTTAGCCCCTTTTAATTTGCTTTGTAAATGTAACAGATAAACTGTTAAGAAACCTTTTTCGCCTTTTTGTGT
>CACXNV010000005.1 GCA_902769185.1 uncultured Erysipelotrichaceae bacterium
TAAAGAATAATATGACTATTGATAAAGATACTTTGATAATATTTGACGAAGTTCAAGAGTGTCTACCTTGTTTAACTTCATTAAAATATTTTTGCCAAGAATACAAAGACATTCCTGTTATTGCCACTGGAAGCATGGTTAGAACAAAACTAGGCTTTATGAAAAGAAGAAATGATCAAGTGGTGTTAGATAATGAAATTGAACAAATTAGCCAAGATGGGAACAACAATTACATGTTTCCTACTGGTAAAGTTAATGTCTTAAATATGACTTGCTTATCTTTTAATGAATATTTATTTAATAAAAACA
This sequence comes from uncultured Erysipelotrichaceae bacterium, assembly GCA_902769185.1. GTDB lineage: Bacteria > Bacillota_I > Bacilli_A > RFN20 > CAG-826 > UBA2450. The sequence continues at coordinate 310 of CACXNV010000005.1, forward strand.
AAGCGCTTTATAAACTACTTGAATCATCATATCTAAATAAGAAACCACTAGATAATGAAATTCACCAGTTAGCAATGACAACATTTTATGAGTACTTAGCAATAGGAGGCATGCCTGAAGTCGTAGATGTGTTTTTTAAAACAAATTCTTTTCTTAAGGCAAGAGATACTTTAAAAGAATTATATTCACGTTATTTAGATGATATGTCTTTGTTTCAGGTTAGCAATGAAACATTATTAAGAACCAAAAATGTTTTTAATAACATCTATAAAGAACTGAATAAAGAAAATAAGAATTTCAAATTTTCTCTAATTGAAAAAGATAAGAAATACAGAGATTATTTCTATGCGATAAAGTGGCTAGAAATAAGTAGAATCATTTATAAATCACGCCAATTAAAACAAAGAGTATCAACTCCTTTACAAGAAGATGAAGATTCATTATTTAGACTATATTTTTCTGATATGGGACTTTTTTCTTTACAAAGCGGTATTGGCCTAGAAACATTTTTATCAGATTTAAAAGATAATACTTTATCAGGAATATTTTTTGAGAACTATGTAGCAGTAGAACTAGAAAATAGAAACATTCCTTTGTTTTATTGGAAAGGAAAGACTAGTAGTGAGCTAGAATTCCTTTTTGAATATAAAAATGATGTAGTGGTTATTGACGTGAAGAAGAATAAAGGATCTCTTGATTCATTAGATAAATATCGCGAACTAAATAAGAAAACACTCGCTATAAAAGTAAGCGCAAATAAGTACGGTTACGATAATGAAAAGATGCTATTAACATTACCGTTTTATTATCTTGGATTTTATCTTGATGAAAACATCAACGATATCAAAACAGAAACAATATAACATCTGTTTTACTATAAAAAATTAATTTATATAATCGTGACTAAGCCGCGTTAATAAATCTCCATAGAGAATGAGGATCTTCATTAACTTTCTTTTTGATATATCTCTTTAATAAGAAACTTATGCATGATGATCATAAAGATAATTGCGAGACACTTCGCTAAATCTAAGCCTACTTGTCTGCCTTTAATTGGGTATTGATTAGCTTCTATATTATCCATGTCCATATCATAGTATTAACTAAGTTATTGGTCATTAATAAGCAGTAGTGTTTCTACATATTATATAGAATTGATCTCGGCAAAAAATACAATGCATTGTTGAAACTGCCGAATTGAAATTGAGTGAAACTATTTATTCTCCTAAGACAGCATTATTGCACTAAAAATAAGGCGTATGTAAACACCTTAATTGCATCAAATCGTAACATTCTTTGTACTGTTTATAAAGAGGAGCGCTTAATGTGCTTCTTTTTATAAGAAACTTTGTTATAGAGCATTTTTTAGACATCTCATAGGTACCAAATCTAAATAAAAAATAAATAATTTACATATATTTAGGTCTATATGTTCTTACACACGTTGGAATTTTATAACTTTTTGTATTTGTTAAAATGATTGTGTTGCTATAGAAAAGGAGACTAATAACAATGAGAAAAGATATAGATCATAAATATCCTAATAATAAAGAAGCAGAGCGCTGCTCAGGTATTGTTAGATGGGGTTTACCTGGAGTGATTAAATTCTTCACTGAATCATATAACCCTAAAAAGCATGGGCATGTAAAGCCTATTAAATAGGAGTAATTACGATGTTTATAGTTGGTTTTGTAATTATTTTAATAGGCTCTATCGCCTTACTTTATTTTTTGATTAAATCTATTAGGTCATATGTTACTTATAAAGCTATGATCAAATATCCAGATAGTTTTGCTAAAGGATGTTTAGAAGCAATTGAAGAAGAGAATTCATCTTTAACTGTGGAAGATATTTTTCATGAAACAAAAAGAACAGTGGAAAAACATATGATAGGAGTGATTATGTCTTTGGTCATCATTCTTTTAGGTTTGCTATTTTTATTTAAATAATAAGGAGAAGGAAGCTATGGTAAAGAATATTAAATATAGTAAAGAAGAGTGGTTAAAAATATTAATATCCTCATCTAAACAATATGGTCTAAATATTAGTGAATATGATTTAGAAAATACATATATGTATATAATGATAGGCTCTGACTTTTCTGGTGGTGTTATTAATATCGATGAAAAGAAAACAGTATTAGCACCCAATACTAAATATTATGTTTTAGAAATCCCCCACAATGATAATTACAAATTAATTAATAAGAAATTTGTTTCTTTATTATCTGAAGTTGGAGTAGATAGTCCGTTCATGCTTTTAAGTTATTGTTATTATTTTAATTCTCCTTGGCCAGAATATTATTATCATGGTTCTTTTAAGGCTAATATTGAAAATGAACAATATAATATATTGTTTTTAAAGATAAAACCAAAAACGTATAAAGCTCATTTTAATCAATTTGATTCTTATGGCACTAGAAGAGAATCAATCATTCGATTAAGAAATGAAAAATATATTCCAATAAACAAAAGATACTGTAAAACTGACAAAGGAATTTATCCTTTTGATTATGAGAATATGCTCGTTTTAAACGGCCATTTAATATTCGATGGATATTATGATGATTTAAGATATGTCACTTTTGATTTCGGAAAAGTTATTTCTTATTCCAATTCATTAGAAGAATTATTAGATGAAGTAACTAATGACGAGATTCAATTAGGAATTTATAAAAATAATCAAGTTGCCTATAAAACAAAAAGCAAGGATTGGATATTTTTTAATTATTTGTCTTGCGCACTAGATAACAGTAAATATTATTCTAAATAATCTATTTTGTATCTAAGATTTCCTTAGCTTTATGTTTGAATTCTTCTTCTAATTCAATAGGAGAGACAATAGTGACTTCTGGTAACAATCGCCAAAAATAATTTCTCGCTATTTCTTTTGGGCAAGAGAATTCATAAATACCATCGCTTAATTTTTGGAAGTTGTTTGGTCTACCATGCACTATTCTAGAAAATCTTTCTAATCCAAGCTGTGTGAATTTAACTTGGACAGTGATGACCTTGTTTTCCATTGCAGGACCATATTTATTAAACGCTTCATCAAGAGCAATTTTATTACTAGAAGAGATGAAATCACCAAACGATCCAGTGTCGGATATTCTTTGAATCATATCAATCCTAAAGCATCTTGGTTTAAACGATATATTTTTATCTCTTCCTTTTTCTGATCTAGCCATTCCTAGAACGTATAAAGTGTCTTTAGCAACGTTAGTCACTATCTTATATGGCTTAACTTCAAATTTCTGAGTTTCAGGTTTAGTAACGTTATTGTCGCTTTCATCTTTTCTAATAGTGGTGTGTTGAACAATTCTTATTCCTCTATTAGATGTAATTGCGCTTTCAATGACATTAATAATGTCTTTATAGTATATTCTTTGTCTTTCACTAGGATTTAATAATGAATACTCTTCTAATATTATCTTTATGAAATTGCCTACTGATCCGGCATATTCAATTTCTTCATCAAGATCTTCGATAATATCTTGGTTCTCGTTATTAATGCGATATTTCTTGCCGAAAAATTTAGGATAACTAGAATTCTCTTTAATTAATTCTTCTTTATATTTATTTAAGAGGTTATTAATAAGTTTGTTTTTATCAGCGTCTGAAATATGACTATATTCTTTTTGAGATAATTTATCTTCTATTTCTTTTTTCTTTTTACTAACTTGATAAGAAACATTAGCTTTTGATTCACCATAAAAATTAGTGAATATTCTATTAATAAAACCAGTGATAGATATTTCATCACCATATATCCCATGACTTAATCTATCTAATTCAATAACTTCTAAACAATGTTCTGATAAATTGATATGAACTTTTTCATCTACAAAATATACACCCATATAAAAAAACCTCGTTTTGATTATAACATATGTACCGTTAATGGTACTTAAAATCTTATAAAAATTATGTAAAACTTACTAAAATAGGTCTTTTTTATATAGTGAACATTGGAATTTTTCGTTTTATTAATTATTGCTAATATAGTGGTGTCAGTTAATTAAGAAAGGAGACTGACACTAGATAATCTCATATACACAATATGTAGATCATCTAAATAAAAAAAGAAGAAAAGAATATGAAAAAGATTTATAACAATGTCCGATATAGAAGACTTAAAACTATTATTAAAGAAGTAGCGCGTGTTTACGGCATTAATCTAGCCGAATATAACATAGAAGACATCACAGCATATGAAACTACTGGTAAAAATCTAAGTGGTACTTTTGAAAATGTATCCGAACCATATACACCATTTGTGCACAACAATAAATATGAGGTCTACGAAATTCCGCATATAGGCAATAATAAAACCAGTAAGGAATTTGGAAAATTCTTAATGATAGCGTATTGTCCAGACTCTAACGTTGATGAATATTTAGTTCTCCGTTTAAAGACTTTTATGCGCGGAAATTATATTGACGCAACATTCCGTTTTATTGGTTTGTTTAAAATAACATTCTTATCTAGCTACAAAGTGAATGTTAGAAAGTTTGACTCCAGTGGCGCTCATGATTACAAATATAAAGATAAATTCGATTGCTTTAAGACAAGGTATAGTGCATATCTTGGTCATTATAGAGAGAACTCTGCTCTAAGAACAATTGGACGTTCTAATTACTTTAAGCCATGCGCTAGAAGTAGACAAAGAATCTATAACTAATAAGGAGGATAAGCATGAATTTAGAGTATGCGTTTATAGACTATTTTTGTAGATTAGAGATTTTGTGTTTTCGTAAGTATAAAGAAGAAAGCATAGAAAGCTCTTTTGATAAGTATTTAGAATATCTAAATAAAACTCAAAGAAGAAAGCTCTTAAAATTAAGAAAAATTAAAAATAGTCTTTTTACGTGTACATATAAAGGACAATTAAAGCCCTCTAACGTTGATATGTTAGTTGAACAGATTCAAAATGTTCAGAGCGTTAATATAGCAAGTCCGTAACAAATTCTTGAGATAATTTGAGGACAATTAATCCTGATCTAATTGAATTAGCAAGATTTTCAATAGAGCAGAATATTGAATTACATAAATGGTCAGCTACTCTAATAGAGTCTACTGCATCAATATATTCCACGTTGTAATAGTAAATATTATTGAGTGTTATAAAGTAGATATCTTTGTCATTATGAGGCTGAATGCAAACATACCTTAGATATTGTTCAATAGTTTTAATTATCATGAGTTAAACCTCCAATTTATAATTAATTGTTCTGCGATTTATTATGTGTGTATAAAGATTAATGATTAACTATGGTTATCTAAGTTAAGAAGTAAATGTATAATAGTTATAGTCTTATGGAAGAAAATAAATTTTTAGAAATAAAAAAGAACGCAGAAAATGGCGACCCTAAGGCTCAATTCGAGCTAGGTGCTTATTATTTTAATGGTGTGTTTGTCAATCAATCCTATGAACAAGCAGTGTATTGGTTTACAAAAGCCGCAGAACAAGATGATTCTGATGGTCAAACCGCACTTGGAACATGCTATTACTTTGGCTATGGAGTAAAGAAGTCATATGAGGAAGCCTTTAATTTATTTACTTTGGCTGCCAACAAAGGAAATATTTTAGCTCAAGTGAAGTTGGCTTTAGTATATGAAAGTGGGCACGGTGTAGAACAGTCCTATGAACAAGCAGAGTATTGGTTTAAAAAAGCTGCTGAAAAAGGTCATATTGATTCTCAAGAAGCGTTAGCTATTCGATATTTTTTTGGAGAAGATTGGATTGAACAATCTTATGAAAAATCTATCTTTTGGGCAAATAAAGCTGCTGAGCAAGGTGATCCTAATGCACAATATATTTTAGGCTATTGTTATGAAGATGGAAAAGGTGTAGAACAATCCTATGAACAAGCATTTTATTGGTATAAGAAAGCTGCTGAGCAAGGTAATACATTGTGCGAATGTAATTTAGGTGTTTTTTATGAAGAAGGCACCGGTGTAGAACAATCCTATGAACAAGCAGAGTATTGGTTTAAAAAAGCCGCAAATCAAGATGATGAACGTGGTATTTGGGAATTAGCATTTCTATTTTTTGAAAAACCAGACCCAGATTATAAAAAAGCAAAAACTTACATCGAAAAATACATAAGCATTGCACCTAAAGACACTCCTTTTTTCACGGCTACTATGCTTAGTAGACTTGCTACCTATTACACCGAATTTGATAAAGAGAACGGAAAAGTAGTTAACTACTTCAAAGCTAAAGAATTACTTGAGCAATCCTTAGAATATTATAAAAAAGCAGGTGAAGAACCAGATTCAGATTTAATTGCTTTATTAGAAACCGTTAATCATATGTTAAACATTGATGATGGCAATAATAATAAGATGGGATTTTTTGCTAAAGATATTATAGAGAAGAATATCCCTGTCAAAGATTTATTTAGTGAAGTAGAAAAAGTATTAAAAGATAAGTTTAAAAACTTATATGAACTCATAAAACCATATTCAGTTACATGTTTGACTACAGCCTTATTAGCGTATATTTCATTAGCCAATGTTGGAGAAGAAAATTACGATAAATTAGATTTCTCTAGTGTTATTAGCCCGATGATAAAAATGTGTGAAATCGAATTAGGTAGAGTATTTCACCACGGCTTTATGAAATATCTAAAAGATAATAATATTCCTGCAACAGAATTTGATCCTGAATTACAAAAGTTTGTTGTTGAGAAGAAAAATAGTGTTCCACCATTGGTGAAACTAGACAATAGCGAACTTAATCAAGAAACCGTTAATACAGCGGAATATGATTACTATAAAAGAAAAAAATATAATCCTGATTCCGTAATTAAATATATTCCTGATAGCCAATTTGGAGGATTTACATTAGGTGGCATTCAGAAGTATTTGAATATTAGGCAAATCAATAAACCTATTCTTGGAGTTGGATTTACTGATAAAAAAGGTAAGTCAGTTTCATTTACTGAGAAACGAATTGAGATGGATGTGCATCTATTAGATTATTTTGATTTAATCTTTAAGGACGAATTATTTAAAGGCAATAACCGTAGAGAATTAATTAAGAAATATTTATATAGATTCTCACAAAAAGTTAAAAACATAGCTTTTGAATTAAGAAATCCTTCTAGTCACACTCAAGTTATGCCTTATTGGAAGGCTATTTATTGTGGCAATATCCTCTTTATGAAAGATAACTTTATTGTCGATTTCTTAAGTAAAGTTAAACCTGAATATTTAATTAGTAACGAAGATTAAAACAATTAAAGCAAAGTATTAAAAGAAGCTTCTTTAACTGGATTCCTCCAAGTATCTATGTTAGGGGCTTTTTTTATTTTCGTTTTTTTCTTTATTATATAAAATAGATTTATGCCTGAAGAAAGAAACCTTTTTGGAATGCTAGATGAAATTTCAGCTGGACAAGCTGAGATTTTAAATGAAATTGCTGGTGTTAAAACACATGTTAGTGACACTGATTCTAGGATTGCTGAAATTGAAAAAGAATTACAAGCGCTTAAAGCTAAGCCAGTGGCTCATAATTCGCAAGTAAGAACCGCTCCAAAAATGAGTGATAAGGAGATATTGCAAACATTTTTGAAACAAGCAAAAAAGAGTTTGATGTGGTTCGGTAATAATGCCGACTTTATGAGATGGAAGACACTCGCTATTGTATCTTCGTTACTGTTATTAGTAGTTGGGCTTATTACAACTATCGTATCTTCAGTTTGTGTCAGAATATATAGTCTGTTTACTTTCTTTGAAAATGTTTGGATGGTTTTTGGCATTATCTATTTGGTGTATGCCACAAAATCACAAAAGATATATGAAGTTAATGCTCTAGCGGCAAACTCATCTTTGAACAATAAAAAAGATAATGTAGGCATGATATTTTTTAATAAAGAAAAAGCAGTCTTTAGAGTTTTTAGATGGCTCGCGATTATATCTGTTATTGGTAATATCGTTGCTATTTGGGCTGGCATGGGTAAATCAAATCAAGCACTTGCAACTATAATGGAAATTCTTTTCTTAGGAGCTATTATTTTTGCTTTCTTTATGAATTTGAATCTATTTGCTCAATATTCAATTATTTATGTAGAGGGTCACAACTTAACCACTAAAGAAAAAGTGGTTTTAGTCCTTCCACCTGGTGCAAAAGGACTCATGCCTGTAGAAGAATTTAAACAAAAGATGCCGTATTTCTTTGAATAGGAGGACTTATGTATTTAACTCATTTACACATTAAGAATCATCCAATACTTAAAGATTTAGAAATTGACTTAGTTAATCCTAAAACTGGAATGCCATATGCAGTGGTAGCTTTTGTTGGCGAAAATGGATGTGGCAAAACAACTATATTAAATGAGATTTTTAACTATGAGAAATCAGAATTTATCTTAGATAAACAAACTCCATATACAATAGTTTCGAAGCCATTTGATGCTCTTTATCTTAGACAAGGCAGCCTTCATAGAAACGCTATGAAAGAAGTTAGAAAACTTATTGACGGTCAAGAGATGTATCCAACCAATAGTGCAACCTATACTGGTGGTGCAAATCCGTTTGGATTAAGAAGTAATAACGCAGTTAATCGAATTAGCGAAGGCTTAAAACTTTTAGAAAAACTTGGCGATGACGAAATAACAAAAATCTTCAAAGAAAATCACATTGATGAAGTTTGGTGCAGTAATGAAGTTACAAAAAAGATTGATGGCAAGGAACACGGCTACAGCATTACCAATTATTCATCTGGTCAACAAGAAATTTTATTAAAAATAAAAGATATTCGAAAAATGGCGTCCGGCACTGATTGTGTGCTCTTAGATGAACCAGAGACATCTCTTCATCCTAGATGGCAAAAAGAAATAGTGAATCTTATTGAGCTGATGCTAACCGATGTTGACGGAAATGTCCCACAAATCTTCTTGGCTACACACTCTGAAAAGGTGCTCGAGTCATTAATTGCAAGAGACGATGTACTGATTATTAGATTGTCAAAACAAGATGGCAAAATCAAAACTGAGACAATTGATGAAATGGATTTACGTTTGCCAACTCCAACATTCGCAGAATTAGATTATGTAGTGTTTCATATTCCATCTCTTGATTATCACGATGAATTATTTAATTATTTTCAGTTTTTGATTGGCAAAAATAGTACTATCGCTGTAGATGAAAAGATTCAATTCTATGGAACAAAATTATATAAAGATGAAATGAAGAGTTTTGAAAAAACACGGGTCTATATCGTTCATAATAAATTAAATACAACAAACACAATACCAACATATATTAGAGATTTTTTTCATCACCCAAATGAAATAACCCCTCCGACGGATGATGAATTGGTCAAATCTATCATATTTTTAAGAAGATTAATAAAGTATCTAGTCGCTAGAGGCTTTGATAGAAAAGAGAAATAAGTGATATAATATTTGAGCCAGTAGGTGCGTCCTTTGTTTAGAAATAAACGAGTGGAGGAGGTACTGCTATATGAGCTTCAATACTGGCACATGCTCTTCCACTAATGTTATGGAAGAAATCCGAGAACTTATTAAAGATAATAGGTTATCCGTTTCTAAGCTCGCTCAAGAAATTGGCATAAGCCGTAAGGCGTTTAGTCGTATTATTAACGAGCACAACAAATTTGTAGATATGGATATCCTTGTCTACTTATGCAAGAAACTCGGAATTAAGGCAATTGTTATCGATTAACTTCGGTGGCGGTTGCCACTTTTTATTTTGTTACCAATTTTGGGACATTTTTATCTTGTCGATTATTTTCAATTTACTATATAGGAGCCATGAGGCAGAAAGCAGAAAACAAAATGAAGCAAATTGAAGCAAAAGAAGTAATTAAAACATTGAATTGGATTGCTCAAGCCGATGATGATGGCCAATCAGTCCTAGAACCAAAACGCAATAGAAACGGAATTTATGAATGTTTGGTTCATCTCCCATTGATTGAAAAAACAGTAATAGGCATTGGCGACTATAAATTAGAGTCAATCGATAATGCCACAAAGCAATCATCCAAACTGATAGATGAATATCTTGAAGAAAATCCGAATTGTGAAGTTAAAAACATGTTCGGTGACTCGAGATACGTCTTAGAAGAAGATGATAACGGATATTTATGCATTCACTTAATGCAAGAAGGAGCATATTGCTAATGGAAATTTCACCAGTATTCACAATCTTAGGAATTATTAACACAGTCATCAGCACGATTGCTTGTCCAATTATTGCTGGCTATAAAAACAGAAGCATTGTTGGATGGATATTCGGTGGATTATTCCTTGGACTAATCGGTTTAATAATTGTTGCCTGCCTTCCACGAAAAGATTAATCGCTAGAGCCGCGATGTAACATACATGCCTCCTTAAAATTTATACGGCACACCATCTTAATAGCGGCGTTAGGGTGGGTGCCAGCCAATTTACGAGATACATCATTAGATGTGATATAATATCGGTAGATTAATAATTGATTAAAAATGATTAGATACGATATTTGTCTCGGTACCGTATCTAGTCGGCCGATGACTGGTAATTTAATTATTAATCACCAGAAAGGGACTCTTTTATGTATAAAAAGACATTTGTGCCACTTCTAGTAGCACTAGCCTCAGTTGGAGCTTTTACAGGTTGCTCTAATTCAGGTAATCAAAACAATCAAATATCTGTAACCGATATGGTCGGTACAACCATAACAATTAATAAAAACCCTAAAAAGGTTGCTTGCATCTCTAGGACAACATATGACTTGTTAGTAGCATATGGTCTTGGAGATAAAATCGATGGAGCGTATAAAGGCACATTAAATAATAGTTGGGTACCGCTTATCTATCCTGAAAGCAAAAATCATTACGTATATGAATATAACAATAGTGCTGAGCTCTTCTTGTCTAGAGGAGTTGATTTAGTCTTAGCTCCAGAAAAATATATGGCAGATGATTTAAATGCCCATGGAGTACCTGCTTTATGTGTTTCGTTATATGGTAATCCAACATTTGATAGTTATGTAACATTCTTGTCTCAATTAGTTACTAAGATTTGGGATGGAGATGATATCAAAACTAAAGCATCTGCGTGGGAAAATAAAGTTAACACCGCCATTAATGATGTTAAAACCGAATTAGCAAAACATGAACTATCAAAAAAGAAAGTATTTTATGTTCGTGGCGACAAAGATAGAGGTGTTTGTTATACCGACACCAAGGGATCTTTTACAGAATATGCATATCGAACTTTAGGATTTGATTTTGTCGGATCTACTTTATCAACCACTCAACCTTCTAAAGAAGAGATAGTAGCACAAAATCCTGATATCTTTGTGTGTGGTGGACAATACCAAAACAAAAATATCAATATCTTAAAAACAGAAGAACCATATATCAATCTAGACGCAGTTAAGAATAACAAAGTCTATAACATTCCTATTGGATTTACCGCTTTTGAGCAATTATCAGTTATGACTCCAATATTCTTCTATGATCAAGCTAATAAGATCTACCCTAAATACTTTGATTATGATATTTCATCGATGGTAAAGTCATCTATCAAAGAATACTTTGGAACCGATGTCACTAATGATCAAGTATCTTATATGTTAAATGGACTAAATCCAGAAGGTGGTTCATTATACTAATGAACGATAAAAAAATTAAAAAACGCACGATTATATTTCTTACTGCTTCAATAGTTGCGCTTCTAATCTTCTTTATTCTTGGATTAATGTTAGGAAGATTTAACATCGCTATTGATGATTTCTTTAAAGCTATCTTCACTAGTGATGCTTCATTAGATACCCAAAGAAGCATCATCGTTAATCTAAGATTACCTAGAACAATAATGGCAGCATTCGTTGGAATGGGTCTATCACTTTCAGGACTACTATATCAAGAAACATTTAGAAATAAATTAGTATCTCCTGATTTATTAGGTGTAAGTACTGGTGCATCTGTTGGTGCTGCAATCGCTATTGTTCTTGGTTTATCTTCAGCGTTTATTAGTATCTTTGCATTCCTAATGGGATTATTGACTGTATTTGTCACAGTGATGATATCAAAACTATTTAGAAATGGTTCGTCCACAATACTTCTATTATCAGGAATTATTGTTGGTGGATTTATGTCAGCAATATTGTCGCTCATCAAATATATGTCTGGTGATATCACTACATTAGCAAGCATTACTTATTGGTTAATGGGATCGTTTGAAAGTGCAAATATGAGTCGAGACTATATTCTTATGGGAGTAGTAGTTGTCTGTATCGTTGTTCTACTTCTTATCACACACCCAATTAATCTAGTTAATCAAGGCAAAGCTGAAGCACAAACTAAAGGCATTAATTATAACTTCTATCGTGGTTTGATTATTGTTTTATCAACAGTGTTAACTGCGATATCAGTATGCTTCTGTGGAACAGTTTCTTGGATTGGATTAGTCATTCCGCACATTGTTAGACTAATAGCAGGAAGAGATGCAAAAAGGACTATTCCTTTATGTATCACTTTTGGAGCAACATTCATGATAGTAGTAGATATTTTATCTAGAACTTTTACAGATTCAGAGATTCCTTTAAGTGCAGTTACTGGTCTTTTAGGCACTGTAATATTTGTCATCATTCTAATTATTAAAAGGAGGAAGTTAAATGAACATAAAGACATCTAATTTATCCTTTAAATATGATAAAAAAGCAGCAAAACCCGTCTTAAATCATTTAAATTTAGATATTAAAGAAGGAACTGTTAATGTTTTGCTTGGTTTAAATGGATGTGGGAAAACTACATTAATTAAACTATTAGCGGGATTAGAAAAACCTACCGAAGGATCTGTTATCTATGGGGATAAAAATCTTAAAGATATAAAGATTAGAGACAGAGCTAAAATATTCGCTTATGTTCCTCAACAGGCTAATGTCACAAATGATATTCCAGTCAGACAATATTTATCTTATGGAACAACTAATACGCTCGCTTTTTATGAACATCCTGGAAAAGAAGAAATGGAGAAAGTCGAAGCTACTGCTAATAGACTTGGTATCTCTCATTTATTAGAAAAGAATTTAGGTGAAATTAGTGGTGGTGAACTTCAAATAGTGTTAATTGCCTGTGCCTTAATTCAAAATACTGAAATCCTTTTATTGGATGAGCCAACATCTGCGTTAGATATGAAAAACCAAAATCTTGTTTTATCAATTCTTAAAAGTGTGGCTAAAGAAGGTAAAACAATTATTTTGTCATCGCATAATCCTAACCACGCACTATTCTTAGACTCTAATGTTATTCTAATCAATAATGGTGTTGTTTGTGATGAAGGAAAAGCGAAAGAACTCATAAAAGTAAATAAGCTTATTCCAATCTATGGAGAACATGTATGTGTTTCTAAAGATTTGGGATACGAAGAAATATCATTTAAATAAAATAGCTGTTACTTATTTTGGGACAAAAACGTTTTACTAATTGTTTTAGTTATACATTATTGATGTCGATAAGAGATCGACAGAAAGAAGGATAGCTAAGATGAAAAAAATAGCAATTAGAAAAAACGCCAATAACATGATGTGGGTGGAGTACTGGATCAACAAGGCCCATCCATCAAATGCAGATCAAGAAATCTACGCTGAAAAATATGATGAATCTAGATGGATTTGTAAAATTGACCTCCCTCTAATCAATAAAACGGTAGAATCAATATCGACTAAAGAAATTGATGCGATGCTAAATGCCTCAAAAAAAGCATCAATCCTCATCGATGAATATATGAAAGAACATCATGAGTTAGTAATCATCAATAGATTCAAAGGTAAACGCTGGGAAATCTGTGGTGATGAAGATGGCAGATACGTCTGTTCAGGTATGAGCAATGCTTGGAGACAAGAACAGGCTAAGCAAATCCAAAAGATGGATGAAGAAGCAATAGAAGCTGTTAAAAAATCAATTAAGAAGATATCTAAAATTAGAGGCAGTGATAATAACTTATTCATCCAAGTCTTAGATCATTCACTCTTCGATAACGATGCATCAATAGATGACATCATAGAAGAAGCAAGTGAAAAAATTCAAAAAGAATACCATATTGTCAGTCTAATGGTTACTTACGATAAAGAAAGCAGAAGTGTAATCGCAGTCGGTTACACTCTTGCTTCTATAGAAGGAGGTTTAAATTAATATGAAATACCTATTCTTCGATATTGAATGCTCCAACTGCTTTAATGGAGTTGGGAAGATGTGTGAATTCGGCTATGTACTAACCGATGAAAAATTTAATGTCATAAGTTCTGATGATATACCTATGTCTCCTGGAAAAGATAGAGAATCAAGATTCTACTTAAAAGGTCGTAAGCATGAAAAAGATTTAGAATTAGCGTATGACTATGAGTTCTACTATAGCCAACCAGAATTCAACTTCTTCTATAATCGAATTAGAAAACTTGTAGAAGATCCTAGTACTATTTGCTTTGCTTACTCAATGGATAATGACATTCCTCATTTATATCACGCCTGTAAAAGATATAAAAAAGAACCATTTAATTATGAATGTTATGATGTTCAAAAACTTGTAGCTGCTTATCTAGAAAAGAAAGGACAAATGTCATTACATAATGCATGTAAAGAAATAGTGGGACCTCACTCAATTATTAAATTACATGAACACCTATCTAGAGATGACGCAATGATGGAAAAATTAATTTTTGAAGCGATATGTGAATTAACTCAAATAGATTCAATAACCTTATTAGAGCAATCACAATTTGCTAGAACAAACTCTATTGAATATATGGATAAAATTATTAATAGAGAAAAAAGAAAAAGAATTAAAACTGCAGGACATGAGTTATATAACTCTTTAGCAGTTAAAGATGATGAACTAGACAAAGAAGAAAATATCGGTAGAAGATACAATATAAGCGCCGAACTAAAAAAAGATTTAGAAGCCTTAAAAACAATTATTAGTATTATTCAAAATAGAAATGGTATTCTATGTAACAAAATTAGCAAAAGTGACTACTTTATTGTCTATGATGATAAAAATAGAGAAGAAATCTTAAAAGGCTTCAAACATCCATTTGAAGGAAAGCTAATTACATATCAAGAATTATTGAATTCAGAAACTAAAAATAATTAGTTTTGTAAAATATCAGATGTTATAATAACCATCGAAGCTTCCTTAACTGGATTCCTCCAAGTATCTTTGTTAGAAGCTTCACGCTCCTAAAGACTGATGACCGTGTATCACATCAGTCTTTTTGTTATATTTTATTGTTTTGTGCAATATCGTGAGCTGGTCTTTCTTTATAAAAGAATAGTGAGAATATATAATGTAAACAAATAAGAAGGTGACAATATGATTACTGAATATAAAGTTGAAACATCTAGCGTTGGGGATGCTGAAAGAATAATGAATGATATGGCAAGATATGGATGGAAAGTTGTCGCTGTTACACCTAATATCTTTAAAGGACATGGAATAATTATTACTTTTGAAAGAAATAGGGAAAGTAAATTATGAAAGTCTTTTTAAGGTTTGCTGCTGTTATTGAATTTGATTATTCTAAGAGTTACACTGCAGTGAATATAAAAGAGGATATCGATAATAACTAATAATAGCGAAGAATATATATGGCTGCTCAAAGTGGATTAGTAGAATTAGCAAGAATATTCATTGCCTTTATCATTATTAAATGGATGATTAAATTAGCAATATTCTTTGTTTTATTTGTTTTTGCCTTAATTGCAACGCCTATTTGTTTAATTGCAAAAAGCACATTTAATCCATGGAGTATAGTGCTATTTCCATTTATCGGAAGGTCGAGGTATTAATTTATGAAAGGCTTTTTAAGGTTTGCTGGTGTTATTGAATTTTTATTATATATAGCAGGCGTAATCATTTATGCATTTAATGTACCACTAGTGGGTGTTAACATTTTCTATTTCATTTTATTTATTGTTTTAGGACCAACGATTGCAGTTTTATTATTTGCTGTAGCACAAATTCTAGAGAATACCGAAGTTAATGACAGTAAACTAGATAAGCTTAATAAGAAAGTAGATTTACTTGTTGATAAACTAGTGGATGATCCTTCATTTGAACAAAACAATGAAGAAGGTAACAGTAACATTAAAAAAGATTTATATTGCCCAGATTGTGAAAGCTATTTTGGCGATATACAATGTGATCCAAATTATTCTTACCGTTATTGCGATAGTGATATTGTTGTCCCACATCAGGATGTATTAAGGAATGCCATTAACACTTATGCAAAAAATATTATCAAAGAGACTCAAGATGCAGGAGAAGAGCTTGACCAAATATCTGAGATTGTTACTATAAGATTCTTAGTTAAGAAGAAAAAAATAAATGAAAAGAAATAACGATAAAATTTTTAAGGAGAAGTTATGACAAAGTATAAATTTATATTATATTTTCCAAATGGTGACACAATTGATTCATATAGTAAAGGAGAACCGTTGTTTGATTACTATGATGCCGCAGTTGATATGGCTTTGGAATGGATAGGTGGCTATCGTCTAGGCGGTGAAATATTGCATTTAAGCAATCCTGGAGATTACGATGAACCAGATGAAGACGAAAAAATTGAATATGATATTGAGGAAGTAGAAGTCGACGAATAATTTCGTTTGTTAAAAAAGACTTCGCTTATTTGATTTCTTAAACTATAAGTACAGCCCCCTATTCTATTATATATTTGTATTATATTTATAATTACTTTGTATTCACTAAGTGAATACTTCATAATTATTCATTAATTATTCTTTATATAATAGAATAAAGAAAACAAGAGTTTTAATGCATTCAAATTTCCTGTATATTTAATGCATGGAAACAACAAAAATATTATTTGAAACAATCTACAACGTTTTGATATTTATACCTAAGCTATTATTGGCTATTTTTCCTATGTACAACACATTAAGTAATTTTAACCAAAACTTGATTGCAGCTGCATTAGGAGTGTCGCCATTTTTTATTTTTATTATAGTTAAAGTTGTGAAAATTATTTTAAAACAACTCAACTTGAGCATGAGGTAAACCTATGGAACAAGAAAAATATATATTTAATAAGTATTATTCATCAGAATATGATGTGGATCCTGTTTTTAAGACTAAAGACTTCGACTTATTTGGGAATGCTGGAGCTCTAAGTGATGAGCCTGATTTATTTGAAGTATATTTAAATCCAAGGCGATTTAGATATTGTTTAATTGAACCTAGAAAAATTTGCGGAAACGAGCAAGTGCTACTCAAAATAAAAAGATATTTGCTTTCGCATGAGGACAATGAAGATTTAAACAATCCAATTAATACTTATTTTATTGGGGAAATGAAGAAATCTATTGAAGTGTCAAGTGAGTTTACGAATCAAAACATAATTTTGGTAACTTACGAGATGATAGAACAATGGTATCCAAAGAGAATGAAAGATATCTTCAATGTTATTATTCGTCATATTTTAAAAAAACAAAAATATCCTGGAGAGCTAAGGTTCTTTCTTTCATTAGATAATGACATTGTTTTTGTAGACCCTAGTTTAAATGATTCTCAAAAAAGAGACTATAAGCTCTATATGATGAAATGCATGAAAGAGGAAGGGTTAATATCAATGATTAATGATGGAATGCACATTGACTGTTTTACTCTTACTGCTAAAGCTGTTGATTCTATTGAAAATTTAGAGGCAAGTAACAGCAGGATGGCTTTTATTGCTATAAAATTTGATAAAAACGAAGAACGAATTAATGCTATTCAAAACGCAATATCATTAGCAGGATATGAACCAATAGTGATGAATCAAGTAGAAACGAATGACTGGATTATGCCAGAAATATTCTTCCAGATAAAAAATAGTAAATTCGTGGTTGCAGATTTTAGTTTGCCTTGTGATGGTGCGTATTATGAAGCAGGATATGCTGCTGCATTAGATAAACCAGTAATACATCTTTTTGATAAAAGAGAAGAAGGTAACAATAAACTTCACTTTGATATCGCTCAAAAATCAACAATATTTTATAACGACTATAACGAACTAAAAGGAAGACTCATAAAAAGAATTAAAGCTACAATTAAATAAATTTTATGAAGCGCATGACAATGAAAATCAAACCCTGTTTTCTTGAACTAATAAAAGCAGGCAAAAAGAAACATGAATATAGATTAAACACTCCAGATAGAAGGAATCTTTCTATTGGAGATCAAATAATATTAGTGTCTAATGAAAACCCTAAAGACACTTTAGTGGTAACAATAACAGATATATCAATGCATCCTAATTGGGTAGATGCATTAAAAGATTTTTGGAAAGAAGACTTTGATGGATTGTTTGATAATCTCGACGATTTAATCCATGAATGTAATAAATTCTATTCTCCTGAACAAGTTAAGGAGTATGGAATTGTTAGATTTGGAATAAAAGTATAATCATTTTGCGTGCGCATGAAGTTTCGCGCGGAAATAGTTAAAAACTCTTTCTTCCTGTGCTAAACTTTTATGTAACCTGTTTTGGTTTGGGTATGGATGAGTAAAAGGAAGTTAAACTTTATTGATTTGTTTGCTGGAGCAGGCGGATTATCAGAAGGTTTTGTTAATGCTGGCTTTCTGCCTGTTGCGCATGTTGAGATGAATCACGATGCTATTGAAACTCTCAAGTCTAGAGAAGTTTTTCATTATTGCTTAAATCATAACTTAACCACACTTTATAATTCTTACCTTCGAGGATCAGTTTCCAAGGATAATATTAGAAATCGTATACCATCAATAATTTTAGAACGCGTTATCGAAAAAGAGATGAGCGAAGACAATCTTGGTGAACTTTTTACCAAAATCGATGCTTTGATGAAAATGCAAAATATACGCAAAGTGGTGGATGTAATAATTGGTGGACCACCTTGCCAAGCATATTCTTTGATAGGTCGACCAACCAACAAGGATAAAGAAGACGACAAACGCCTTTATCTTTATAAGGTTTATACAAAGTTCTTGGAAAGATATCAACCCAAGATGTTTGTTTTTGAAAATGTCCCAGGGATTTTATCTTGTACATCTGATGGGCATTCACATTTTGAAGATATCAAAAACTGTTTTACCGAAGTTGGATATGAAATTGAACATAGAGTGCTTTGCGCGAAGGATTATGGAGTTCTTCAAAACAGAAAACGTGTCATTTTGATTGGTTGGAAAAATGGTTCTGAATGGCATTATCCAGAAATTGAAAAAAAAGAATACGATGCTGTAATAAGCGATTTACTTGCTGATCTCCCCCCAGTTCAGCCGGGAGAGTCAAGTAATAAGTATCGTCGCGGGAATTATAGTAGCTATTTAAAGGAAGCGTCCATAAGAAAACCTGGTGATGTTTTAACATGGCATTTAGCTAGACCAAATAGAGAACTTGACAGAGATATTTATAGATGTGCTATTCAACTTTGGAATAACAAACATCAAAGACTCAATTACAACGATTTACCAGACAATTTAAAAACTCACAAGAATCGTTCATCTTTTACCGATAGGTTTAAAGTTGTTCCAGCTGATTTGGAATCTTGCCAAACTATCATGGCCCACATTTCTAAAGATGGTCATTATTTTATCCATCCTGATATTAATCAAGCTCGTTCCCTTACGGTTAGAGAAGCAGCTAGAATTCAATCTTTCCCAGACAATTTCTACTTTGAAGGTAGTCGTACCTCTGCATTTGTTCAAATTGGAAATGCTGTTCCACCTTTATTAGCGGAAGCAATTGCAAAAGGGATTAAGAATCTTCTCGTTTCTAAATTAAAGGAGAAAGCTAATGAGTAACACGATTATCGAACAATATGGCGTTACCAAAAAGCAAGCTTTGAAGGCTTCTCCTTTTAGTTGCTTTGATGAAAGTGATATTGAACCACAGCCACATCAAATTGACGCTTTTATTAGAGCCATCAAATCCTTAGATACGGGAGGACTTGTTTTGGCTGACGAAGTTGGTCTTGGAAAAACCATTGAAGCTGGTTTGACTTTGAAATACTTAATCAATGGTGGCGCAAAAAAGATTGTAATTGCTGTTCCAAATACCTTGCGAAAGCAATGGCAAATTGAATTGGATGAGAAATTTGATATCAAGTCAGAAATCATAGATAGACAAGCTCTAACATCTGAAAACACAAGATATGTTGTTCAAAGGCACATTGATGATAATGAATATGTCCTTGTTGCCATCACTTCTTATTATTATGCTTCCCAACTTATTAAACGAGCTACAAACAACGCTTGGGATTTTGTGATTATTGATGAAGCTCATAATCTTAGAAATGCATTTAGAGGCGCAAAAAGGTATCAACGTCTCTATGAAGCCACTAAAAATATTCCTAAGCTTTTGCTTACCGCTACTCCAATTCAAAATAACATTGGAGATTTATATGGCTTGATCTCTTTTATTGATCCTAAAATTTTTGGAGATGAAAAATTGTTCAATATGTATGTTGCTAGCAACACTTATGAACCAATAAAAGATGCAATTAAATCAGTTGTTCAAAGAACGTTAAGAAGAGATGTAGGAAAATATCTCCAATTCAAAAAGAGAACATCCAAGACATTTGATTTTTGCTTATCTAAAGATGAAAAGTTGCTCTATAGCTTAGTTGATAAGTATTTGAAGAGAGACATTAGCTACGGCTTCCCAAACACAAATAACAGGAATCTTTTGTTGCTCGTTGTTAGAAAGATGCTTGCATCTTCATCTAAAGCCTTAATAGAAACTTTTGAGGTTATTAAAACAAGATTGCATAAACTGCAACAAGGTACTAAATCAATCAATGCACAACAAGGTTTTGACAAATTTTTAAGTTATCTTGATGAAGATGATGAAGACGAGGATGTTTTAGAAACAAAAGAGGATGAATCATTAACAATTAGACTTAATGCTATTGAAGAAGAAATAGGCATTGTTGATGACATTATTAACTTAGCTGAAAGAATTCAAGTTAACGCTAAGATGGAAAAACTTTTAGAAGCAGTAGAATATGCTTTTGAATATCAACGAGCTAATCATTTGCCAGAAAAGGCAGTTATCTTTACTGAATCCAAGAGAACACAACGTTACATAAGACAGACTTTAATTGATTGGGGATTTACTGATAATGAAATTGTCATTTTTAATGGCGATATGACAGATGAAAAGAGCAAGAGAATATATAATAACTGGAAAGCGTTGAACTATAGCAAAAAGAACTATGGTCCTCAAATCGAATTTAGACATGCTATGGTGGACTATTTCCAAAAGAAGGGAAAAGTATTCATTTCAACCGATGCTGGTTCTGAAGGTTTGAACTTACAATTTTGCAATATCATTATTAACTATGACTTGCCTTGGAACCCAATGAAGATTGAACAAAGAATTGGCCGTTGTCATAGATATGGGCAACTTCATGATGTTTTAGCTATCAACTTCTTAAATACTGAAAACGAAGCTGATAAACGCGTTTATGACATCCTTTCTAAAAAGTTCCAATTGTTTGAAGGCATTTTTGGTGCGTCAGACAAGGCGTTGGAGATATTGGAAAGCGGAAATAACTTCGAAAAAGAAATCTTCGATATTTATCAAACATCCAATTCTACTTTAGAAATTAAACGTCGATTTGATGCATTGGATAAATCTCTCGATAAAAAGAGAAATAGAGTTGCAAATACTTTACGTACCTTATTAGAAACCAAAACCGCCGAAGAAAAAACTGAAACATTTGATAAAGCTTATACCGACATCATTAACTATCTTGATGAAGTTAATTATTGGGATAGTATCGAAAAGCCAGAAAAGGTTTCCCCAGGATTATCACTAAAGTTGAAGAAGAATCCATTTGATATTTATGGAATTAAATCTGGTTACATCTTATTTGGCGGATTGATTGTTGGAAACATTCTTGAAAGGTCTCTAGCAATTCTTACAGATAATAGTGGAAGTACTTTAGGATTAACCGAAAAAGAAATAATCAATGCAATAAAAGATATTGATAATTCCGATATTGAAACTTTTAAAGCTAATGGCAGTGAAATGCAAACAATAGTGGATGTCATCAATAAAGCCGAATCATCGGCGGCTTATGACTTTGAAAAAGAATCGGTCGACATCATTGAATATAACAAAAAGAAGATGGAGAACTGGGTAACCATACAAGAATCTCTATTACAGATTGAATTAACCGAAAAGAAAAACGAAATCGATAGAATGAAGGAAGAAATGTCTCAGATGACTAACTTCTTACAGAAAGTTGATTATCGAGAAAAAATAGAAAAGAAACAGCATGCTTTAGAAAAAGAACAAAATCGATATTACCAAGCTATTGATGCAATCAAGAAAACTGCTCAAAAGCAAATCGATGAGTTTAATAAGAAGTATTATAAAAAAGCCTCACTTTTAGTGAGAATAGTTGTGAAATTTTAGGAGGGACATCATATGAAATATTCTGGAAAATTAGAATTAACTTGGGTTAATAAAGACAAAGATGTTGCTGACTTGATGAAAATCGAGCCAAGAATTCTTGTTGAAGATAGAACAAAATCTTACGGTGATCCCAAATCTGAAAATGTATTAATTCATGGCGATAATTTAGTTGCTCTAAAAGCCTTAGAAAGAGATTATGCAGGAAAGATAAAATGCATCTATATTGATCCTCCTTATAATACAGGTTCAGCTTTTGAGCACTATGATGACAATGTCGAACATAGTACTTGGCTTTCTTTAATGTATGCTAGATTACACCTATTAAGAAATTTACTTACTGATGATGGGACTATTTGGATAAGCATCGATGCTGATGAAAGTCATTATTTAAAAGTACTTTGCGACGAAATATTTGGCAGAAAAAACTTTATTGATGAAATTGTGTGGCAAAGAGCTTATGCCCCAATCAATTTAAAAAAGACGCTTTCTAGGGCACATGATACTATCCTTGTGTATGCAAAGAATTATTCAATGGATTTTAAATTAAATACTTTACCTAGAAGCGGTGAAGCATTATCGAGATATAAAAACCCAGACAACGATCCAAGAGGATTATGGCAGTCCGATAATCTTTGGTGCGGGCCTAGAGTTGAAGCAAATGTATTTGAAATTATCACACCGTCTGGCAGGAGCATTTTTCCTCCTGACGGATATTCTTCTCGATTGTCTAAAGAACGTTTTGAAGAATATGTACGAGATAATCGCATTTGGTTTGGCCCAAAGGGAGATAACACGCCTCGTATTAAAAGATTTTTATCAGAAGTCAAATCTGGTGTTGTTGCAATGACTTGGTGGACTAGAGAGGAAATTGGAGACAATCAGGAGGCCAAGCGTGAAATAAAAGCTCTTGGATTGTCTGATAAACCTTTTGATACGCCGAAACCAGAACGCTTAATAGAAAGAATATTGACAATAGCAACTAACGAAGGTGATTTTGTTTTAGATTCTTTTTTGGGATCTGGGACAACAATAGCTGTCGCACATAAAATGAAACGCAAATGGATTGGAATTGAATTAATGGACACGGCATATTCATATTGCAAGCCTAGAATGGATTTAATTATCAACGGAAACGAACCTGGCGGAGTTACTAAATCTACTGGTTGGATTTCAGGTGGTGGCTACAAGTTTTATGAGTTGGCCGATCCGTTATTGGTGAAAAATCCAATTATTCCAGTTTATGATGTTAATCCTACTTATACATTTGAAATGGTTTGTGAGGCTATTTGTAAGATTGAATCTTTCACTTATGCCCCAGCTGATTTCTATCATGGTTATTCGACAGAAAATAGATTTATCCACGTCACACTTGAATACGTAAATGGCGAATATGTGTCTGATTTAGCATCAAAGCTAAGTGATAAACAATCACTAATTATCTACTGCTTGAAACATCAGCGAGATATAGCTTTGCCAGACAATATTGAAATAAGACGTATCCCTAAAGATATACAAGAGAAATGCAACTTTGAAAGTGAGAAGGAATAGTATGAATAAGGTAGTTAAATATGTCTCTCAAGCTATGAGCTTCAGAGATCCGCAAGAAGAAGCTTTAGACTATTTTTCACAAATTTCTGACTTATCAGATTTCAAAAAACAATCCAAAGAGCAATTAGAAAAGATTGCTAGTGAAAACTGTGAAGGTCACCATACAATCAAAGTTGATAGTCATTTTGACTTTGTATCATATTGCTTCTCAATGGCAACAGGTATTGGTAAAACCCGTTTAATGGGTGGCTTAATTTATTATCTTTGGAAGACAAAAGGATATAAGCACTTCTTCATACTTGCTCCAGGAAACACAATATACGACAAGCTTAGAAGAGAATCTCAAATTGGCCATCCTAAATATTTATTTAAAGGTCTTGAATCTGAGATGGGTAATCCTAGAATTTGGGATGGAGAGAACTATACAACATATAAAACCACTAGTGGAGTTCAAATGCTTGCTTCTGGTAAAGAATCTGAAGTTGAAATCTTTATCTTTAACATTGGAAAGATTTTTAATCGTGGTGACGTGCAATTCAATTTCCACGCATATAAGGAAACGTTAGGATCTTCGTTCGCGGATATTTTATCTGGGTTTGATGACTTAGTCATTTGCATGGATGAGGCTCATAGATATTATGCTCCAGCTTCAATGAAAGCCATCAACTACTTAAAACCAGTATTGGGATTAGAATTTACAGCCACCCCAAAAGACGTTAATAAAAATATTATCTACACATATGGCATCACTAAAGGTGCTGGCAAGTATCTGAAGATTCCAGTTGTAATGGGCAGAACGAATATGGCTGGATATGATGAAAAAGCCATTGAAGAAATGAAGATTAGAGATGGTTTAGACTTACACGAAAAGAGAAAGAAAGCCATCCTTGAGTATGTTTCTAATCATCAAGATGAAGGTGTTAAATACGTTAAGCCTATTGTTCTTATTGCATGTAAAGACACTAATCATGCTAAAGAAGTAAGAACTTTTATTGATAGTGATGAGTTTAGAGGCGGAAAATACAAAGGAAAAGTTATTGAAGTTCACTCAAATATGACTGGAGAAGAATCTGAAGAAAACATTAAGTTACTTCTATCTGTTGAAAAGAATGATAACCCAGTTGAAATCATCCTCCATGTATATAAGCTCAAAGAAGGATGGGATGTTAATAACTTATTTACAATCATTCCTCTTAATGCCGCAAAGAGTGATATATTAGCTCTTCAAACAATTGGTAGAGGCCTTAGATTACCATTTGGACATATAACCGGTGATGAAACAATTGATACATTAGATATTGTCGCTCATGAGCATTACCGAGAATTGGTTAATGAAATTAAAGCTGGCGGAGTGTTTAGAACAAGAAACTTGGATGACGAGCCAGTTGAAGAAACCGAAAGTGTTAAACTTGAATGTAATTTGTTTGATGACGATGAATTGGAAAGATTAGAAGAAGCATCTAAAAACGCTGGCTTCAGTCTCTCTTCAGATTTAGACGACCCAGATGTACAAAATAAGTTATATGAGGAATATCAAAAAACTTATGGACCTGTCCCAGTCAAACAAAAGAAGGTAGAAAAAGACGATGGTCAAATGTCGCTGTTCGATGATTTGCCAGAGGAAGAAGAGAAGTTAAATATACAACAAGAAACTCCAAAAGTTGAACCAAAGATTAAAACCAAAGAGGAATTCATAAACAAAGTCAAAGCGTACCAAGTGAAAGCTATTCAGGTGCCAAGAATATCTATATTCGCTTCCACACAAAGACAAATGAGTGTTTTTGTTGTAGTAAGGAATATTAAGGACTTTGATGTTGAAGCGTCAAAAATAGAAAGATATGACGCAATTAATCAAAAGCTTATTGATTCAATCCCTGCTGAGGTTTTATTAGACCCAAATCCAGTAAATACGTTGGCGTGTATGCTTTTTGATGCTGTCGAAGAATTTAGTTCAGAAGATGCTCAATATATCTTAAAGCTAGTTAATGATTATTTGGCTTTGATTGATGGCGATGAAGAATATAAGAAACAAGTTGTTAGAAGATATGCGTCATTAATCGTTAATGATATTGCTAATCAAATTAGAGAACATTGTGTTTCAACAACGACTCACACCTATAAGATTCAAAAAGACTTCATATGTTTTAGACAAGTTTCCAAAACAATTAAGAGCGGTGGCTCTTTGTTGTTCAAAAACCCATTCAACGATAAACAAAATATCAAAAAATACATTTTTAATGGATATAAGAAATCTTATTATCCTGAGAATGCTTTTGATAGTGACCCTGAAAGAGTATTCTCCATTATTCTTGAGGAAGATGGAAAAGTTGTTAGATGGATTAAACCTCCTTTAAATCAGCTAGGTATTTTCTGGAGAGCTGGTGAGCAATATAACCCTGATTTCTTAGTTGAAACAGAAACCGATAAGTATATGGTTGAAGTCAAAGCTAAAAAAGACGTTAAAAATGAAGAAGTTTTAGAAAAAGCGAGAGTGGGCATTAGATGGTGCAGTTATGCATCTACTTGTGACCCAGATGGCAAAAAATGGCATTACTTCATGGTTGCGGACGAAAATATTAAAGAAGGGAATTCCCTTAAGTACACTTTAGGCTTAGCGGAATCTGTAGGTGAATAATATGGCAGATAGGTTTCAAGAAGCTAAGCTAAGAGACAACATTGTTGATTTTGTCAAAAAGGATTTAGTTGGTCCTGCGGATGAAAATGAAATTTTAAATGAAAGCCCAATGTTTGCATACTTAACTGGGATGATTTATCCAAAAGGTGCAGCATACGGTGAAGCTTCAGAACAAGAAATTGGTTTTGATGTGGATATGGAAGAAGCTGCCGATTACAGCCAAGACGACGATGAGGATGATGGTCAAGCAATGACGACCACGAAATTCAAACAACAAACATCTATTGGCGCAACGTTCTATTTGAAAAAAACAGCTAAGTCTTTCAACATCAAAGTTAATTGGGGTGACTATACACTTTTAGATGAAGTTGAAAACGATTCAGAAGAAGTTGACCTTTTGGAATATGCTGAAGAGGAAGACGTTAAAAAGAAAAAGACTCATAGAAGATATCTAAGATATCCTCAAAGCGAGACAATTAAGATTGAAATGGATAAAATACCATCCAGCAACGAATTCCTTCTTAAAACAGATTCTAAACTCAAATTAAAGTTAAATATTTTTGGATTAACTAATGAATATCAAGTGGTGAGCGCATTTATTTCTAATGAAAGAAGCGTTGGAGATGATGCGACTGATAGTGTTATGTTCCAAGTCGAATTAGAGATTATTGCTGATGAAGACTTATTCTATGCGGAAAACATCTGTAGAGATTCCTTAGCAGAAAGTGAATATTTATATTCACAAAGGCCGGTATTTGCTAGAGGCAGAGGGTGTGCTGTAACTTGGAATAACCTTACCAACGAAGAAACTAATTACATAAGAACAACATTTATTCCTGAACATGAAATATGCGGAGTGAGTGCATCGTTTAAAGAATTTCAACCAGATTATTTTTCAACACTATTCTTTGCAAAAAACTCTAATAAAGAAAAGACTTTAGAAAGACTTCGTGGATTAACTTCTTCATATGAAGAATGGATTAATAAACTAAGAAGTGATCCTAAGATGTCTGATAAAGATTTTTACAATAAAGTCGGCAGAGATGTTATTGAAAAATGTTCGAATGCTTTAAAACGAATGAAAGAAGGCATTAATATTCTTGAAAGAAACGCCACGGCTTTTAGTGCATTCACGTTTATGAATGTGTGCATGCGTTTGCAGAAGAATATTGCCGCATATTCAAAGAAACATGGTCAAGGGATTGAATGTAATTTTGGAGAATTTACGGATACATCTAAACCAGAAAACGATATGACATGGTATCCGTTCCAAATTGCCTTTATTTTAATGAATATCAATTCGATTGTTTATCCTGAATGTGAAGATAGAAATGTTGTCGATTTACTTTACTTCCCAACTGGTGGCGGAAAGACTGAAGCTTATTTAGGTCTTATTGCTTTTACTATTGCTCACAGAAGAATGTCTAGAAGTCCGAATGATCAATACAATAAAGATGGTGGGGTTACAGCCTTCTTGCGTTACACATTAAGATTATTGACCACTCAACAAAGAGATAGAATTACCAGAATGATTGTTGCTGCCGAATACTTAAGACGCAAAAAACCAGATGTTTTAGGTAGTGAACCGATTTCAATCGGCTTCTGGGTTGGTGGAGATGTTACTCCAAACTCTTACAAAGATTTTATGGGTGATGACATTCCAAGAATAAAAGAAGCTAAACGTAAAATATCTAATCAGTTATTAACGTGTCCATTTTGTGGAAGGCCGTTGGAGCAAGAATCTTTTAGATATAATGACACTACCGAGGAAATAGAAATTTATTGTGAAGATAAAAATTGTATCTTTTACAAATATCCAGATAATCCAGACGATATGATTCCTATGCCAATATACTTGATAGATGAACAAATCTATAGGCGTTGTCCAACTGTTGTTTTGGCCACTGTTGATAAATTTGCAAGGCTTCCATGGGATCCAAAGACAAATGCATTGTTTGGACGCGTTAACAAAAAATGCACAAGACATGGATATGTTGCGATTGGTGAATATCATCCGTACAAGCACCTGAAAACAGATCTTTATCCAGATGCCCATTGTGTTGGAGTTAAGATGTTTGCTCCTCCAGAATTAATTGTCCAAGACGAGTTACATTTAATTACTGGTCCTCTAGGAACAATTTATGGTGGGTATGAAACATTAATCGAGGATCTGTGTTCTTATGAATTGAATGGCAAAAAAATCAAACCAAAATATGTTTGTTCAACTGCAACAATCAAGAATGCTGATGAACAGATTAAATGTCTCTATGGCAGGAAGAAAACTAACATTTTTCCATCAAGAGGTTTACTTATTGGTGATTCATATTTTATCAGGGACGAATCGCTGAAATCAAAACCGTTTAGAAAGTATGTTGGCGTTTGTGCACATGGTCAATCCATGAAAACAACTCTTTTGAGAACATATGCTGCCATTTTGCAATATACCTTTGAATTATCAAAAGACCCTGCAAATCTTAACTGTATTGACCCTTATTTCTCTCTAGTTGGTTATTTCAACTCAATTCGTGAACTTGGTGGTACAGTACGTTTGTTACAAGACGACATTCCAAAGAGAATGAACCGAATTAGAAATAGATATAAGTTTGAAAAAGTCCGACCTCTATTTGCTGCAAAGCAAGAGGAAATCACGTCTCGTATAAATTCGAGAGATATTGCTAGGAAACTTCAAAAGCTTGAAACCCCTTTTGACAATAAAGAGTGTATTGATACTGCTGTTGCAACCAATATGATTGCGGTTGGCATGGACGTTGATAGACTTGGTTTGATGACTGTTATGGGTCAGCCAAAACTTAATTCCGAATATATTCAAGCAACATCTCGTATCGGAAGGAAACATCCAGGGCTAGTTTTTACTATCTATAATCCATATCGTCCTAGAGACCTTTCTCATTATGAGAATTTCACCGGTTATCATTTACAACTTTATAGATATGTTGAAGGCACAACCGCAACTCCTTTCTCAGCTAGAGCAAGAGATAGATTTATTCATGCGATTATCATTGCTGTTTTAAGAATGAAATATTCAAATATGGCTGGAAACCCAGAGAAGATTTTGGAGCTTAGTGATGATGAACTAAATGCATTTACCAAGATTATTGAGGAGAGAATCCAATTAATTAATCCTAGAGGCAAGGATGAAGCTATGAGGGAGATTAGAGTCTTCTTGGCTAATTGGAAGAGAATTGCTTCTACGAAGAAAATGAAATATTCTGGTGAACCTGATTCAACCACTGAAGTTCTTATGGTTGGCTTTGAGGAAAAGAATAGATTAGGGCAATCTAAGAGTACATTAAACTCAATGCGTGAAGTTGAGAGTGGCTCTGAACTTTATTACGATGAGGGGGTTATCTAATGGCTAAGAAAAGATTTTTTAATCCGGATAGGATTGGTGAAATAAGACCTGGTCAAATTATTACTACTTTTGGTCCGGGAGCTATTACTGATGCAAGAAAAGATTCTGTTACCGTTCTTGATATTAATTATTGGGGGAGAAACGGAACAAAGATTTTTGATACACGTCTAGCCTCTTATTTAAATGTCGACTATTTTAAATGTCCACCTACGGATGGATCAAACGATGTTCCAGTAGTTTCATTCCCAAAAGTACACGTTTGTTCTAATCCAAAATGTGGAAGAATTTTTAATATAGAAGAACATTTTGATAGGGACAACTATTTGAGAATGGGCCCTAGATGCCCAGATTGCGGAGCTCCAGCATACCCTTCTAGATTTATTATGATGTGTGAATGTGGACACTTAGATGATTTTCCTTGGAGAGAATGGGTTCATGGCGGAAAGACTGATTGTGAAGGCCATTTAAGACTAAAATCTACCGGTTTGACATCAACTTTAGCTGATTTAAGAATTGAATGCGATGAATGTGGCGCAAAGAAAACCATGAGTGGTGCCATGCAAGAAGACAATTTCTTAAGATATAAATGCACTGGACGTCATCCATTTAGACCTAATACTCAATACGAAAGATGTAACAAGACAATGAGAGCTTCTCAAAGAGGTGCTTCAAATGTCTATTTCCCAGTTATTAGAAGTGCTTTATCCATTCCACCTTGGATTGATCCGCTTTTTAACTTAATTGATGAGCATTACCGTGACATCATAAATTATCGAATTGATTTTGGAGAAGCTGGTGTTCATAAAATTTATGAAAGATTCTTTGCTGATAAATATAGTGAGACTGAGTTTAACGAAGCACTTCGTAAAAAAGATTTAAATATTCAAGAATACATGATGATTAAAGAAATGGAGTACAAAGCTTTTACCCATCACAACTCACCAATCTATTCTAAAGAAGAATATCGCAAATACTTTATGGCTGAAGAAGAACCTGTTTCTGCTGCGTTGTCTCCTTATTTCTCAAGAATTATTCAAATCAATAGACTTAGAGAAATCATGGTCTTGCTTGGATTCACTAGATTAGATGCACCAGACCCAGATGCTGATGAGCAAAAGAATATTGTCTATCTCACCAAAGAAAGTGGTGGAGAAAGATGGCTTCCTGGCGTTGAAATAAATGGCGAGGGTATCTTTATTGAATTTAATCATCACACTGTTGAAAAATGGCTTTCTAATAGTAGCGTGGCTAAGCTTTCAAAGATTTACAGCGATGGCTATGTTAGCTATTGTGAATCTAGAGGATGGACAAGTAAAAATATCAAGGATGGCAAGTATGTTTTGCTTCATACATTTGCTCACTTATTAATAAAAGAAATGTCTCTTTCTTCTGGTTATTCAACTTCCGCAATTAAAGAAAGGATTTATTCTGGTGATAAGATGTGCGGCATTTTGCTGTACACAGGTAGCTCAGATAAAGAAGGCTCCCTTGGCGGTTTGGTTGAACTTGGTAAAGAGGAAAAATTACTCCCAATTATTAAAGCTGCTCTTGAAAATGCTTTAGTTTGTACAAGTGACCCAGAATGTATGTCGCATACTCCGACTATTGATGACATAAATGGTGCATCTTGCCATGCTTGTACAATGATTTCAGAAACAGCTTGTGAAAATGGCAATAGATTATTGGATAGAGGTTTTGTTGTTCCGTTACCTCAAAAAGAAGATACTGCGTATTTTAAGGAGCTTGTTAGAGATTTATGTGGGATAGAGATTTAAAGGCTCAAATACTAGCTAATTTTATCATTACAGATATTGAAAAGCTTGTTGCTAATAACGACCCAAACGCTATGCAACATCCTTTGGATGTGCTGCATGAAACATTTCCAAATTTAAGCGATGGAGAATTAGTCGACTTACTAAATCTTATTGCTCATGTTTATAACATGAAGCACACTGAAAAAGTTGACTTAGTTGCCACTTTACCATCACATTACAAAACACAAGCGTTGCCAACGATTTCTGTCATTTCAGACTTAATTAATTCAGCTATGCAGATAATTATTATTACTGGCTATTCTATTTCTGACTATGCCGAAGATTTGCTTTTGAAGATTATTGATAAAAGCAGAAGTGGAGTCATGGTAAAAATATTTGTTAATAGATTTGAACCAAGCGAGTCTCCAATAATTAATAAACTTGATTTATACAAAGGACGTTATCTTGAAATTTACAATTATGTGGATCGTGAAGATGATATGGCGGCCTTACATGCAAAGACAATTTCAGTAGATGATACAAAATCTTTAATTACATCTGCTAACTTATCTTTTCATGGATTAGAGAAGAATATTGAACTAGGATGTTTAATTGATTCATCAGATTACGCTAAGAAGCTTCATTTGCTTTTTAGTGACCTTATTGAAACAAGAAAAGTAAAAAAAGTTTACTAATGCATAATGCATGCACGTGCACGATATCACGTGCAAATAACATTTGATCCCCAGATCTTCGTGTGATCTAATATTAAAGAGGTTAGATGTTATGGATTTATCGAATTACTTCTTGGCAGCACCAAGTGATTTGCACCTTTTAGGCAGGGAAAAAGAACTTCAATTATTAAAAGTTTATGCCTTCAATGCGTACTTTAATGCTGATCCTTTATACACAGATAATGTGAATAATGGATGCACTTATAGAAGAGATGCTCATGGTGGAATCGATGGTGTTTTTATTAACGAAACTTTAGAAGAAAACACAATTGAATGTCTTCATTCTTATTTTGTTGGTGAAGGACCATTTGTTTTGAACGAAGTCTTCAATTTCTTGAACAGGATTTCAGCTGAATTAGATGATGTTAGAAAAGGACGTTTTGTTAATAACAAAGAAGCCGATGATTTACTAAGAGAGTATTTAGATGAATCTGAAAACAAAAAGGTAATCATTAGAGTTATTACTGATTATTCTTGTGATCCAACTGAAAAATATAATTTAAATAAGAAAATCGAAGCTTTCAGTGTTAGCGTTAAAAACCTTGAAGTTTCAGCCGTGGTTGCTTTTGGCGATGACGTAAAAGCTGTTATCGAGAGTAATAGAGCACCATTTGATTGGGTTGAAGAAGGAAAAGTAGTTCTTGATGAAGCTGACAACTTCTTGAGATTTAAAGACCATAGTATCGTTTGCAATATCTCAGCAAAATCATTAAAAAAATTATGGGAAGATGAAGGTGATAGAGGTTTATTAGCCATGAACCTTCGTTATTACATTAAATCTACTAATATCGATAATAAAATTGAAGAATCTATCTTATTTGATGGAAAAGACTTCTGGTATTTAAACAACGGTATCATTATTGTTTGCAACGATTATAAAGTTGTCGGAAACGAAGTTTGGTTAAAACAATTCTCAATCGTCAATGGTGGCCAAACATCTAGGATGATTGGAACTATACCGTTCAATGATGACTTCTTTATTAGCTGTAAAATTATTAAAAATGTTTTTGAAACAGCGCAAGAGAAAAACTTGTTTATCTCTAAAGTTGCCGAAGCATCCAACACGCAAAAACCAATTAAGGCAAAAGATATCATCGCTAACAGAATAGAACAAAGGAATCTCAAATCCTTAATGCAAGAAAATGGAGTATTCATTGAAATCAAGCGTGGTGAAAAATGTAATCATGAGATTTATCCAGAAGCGTGGCAACGCACCAAAAACAACGAGTTAGCTCAAGACCTATATTCATTTGTATTTATGGAACCAGGCCCAGCTCGTAACAGTGTTTCTTCTATGCTTTCAAACGAAGAGAAATATAATGTCATTTTTAGAGAACATGAATATTCATTTGATTTCTTGCGTGACGTCTTATTCTTAGAAAAGGCTTATAAGGAATATCAAAAGAAAATTAACAAAGACAAAGATGACTATGGTGATAGTTCAATTAAGAAAGGCCTTGTTAAAAACGGCTTATGGTATTGCTTAGCAACAATTGGCTATGTTTTAAAACTCTATTACAATAAAGAATATAGAAATAACATGTATCAATATCGTAATCAGGATTTAAAATATTCGCTCTATTCACCAGAACTTGCATTTATGCATGGTTTCATTGATAGAGAATACTCTTACAAAGAATTTAGAGATTCTGCTTTTGAATTATTCGATTTAGTTTTCGCTCAGTTAATTGTCAATCAATTCAAACTTGCTCGTGATAGTAGCCCTTCGCTTGCTTATTCAAACTGGACAAAATCAAACACTGGCTTCAATGGAATTAGGTCGATGATTAACTTAATTACATTCGACAATAAACAAGAGTTCTTAATCAACGCTATTGCTAAGTACTTCGTTAAGATAGACGAGGATACTATGAATAAGAACATCGATAGATATGTTGATTACTGCAAAAAGAATAAGAAGATTAAAGCTAAAGATAATCTTGGCAATGAATTATCTGAAAACGATGAAGCATTAAGAAACGAATTGATGGTCTTTAGACTTAATTATTCGACTCAAAAGCATATTCCAGAAAGAAATATCTATACAGATAAGATGATAGATAGAATGGTAATAGAAAAGCCTGTTACTGATATCGAGCTGAAAAAGATTGTTAGTACAAATACTGTATACTTCTGTGGAAAGAAAATTCTAGAAATCATTATCAAATATATTTAGAAAACTAGCGGCCTTAAAATGGTCGCTTTTCTATTGTTTCCTTCAAGGAAAAATGTATCAAAACTAGTAGGATTTCATCCTGTACGAGAGAATAGGTTTATTATATTTTAATAGAATTTTTCAGTAACATATATCATTATCAATCAACCAATTCAAAACTAGGATATTTCTAGTGTTTTGTTTAAGATATAATGATTTAAAGTGAATTAAATATTTATGGATTCGAGATTTGATAGAGTGTACTTCATTTATCTTAAATATAAAGACTCAGATAATAACCTTGAGAGAATGAAGAAGTTTTGTGAGGAATATAACATTAAAGATAATGGGGTATTTAAAGGCGCTACTTGTTGGCATTTTGCTTATGGGATTGGTCCAGATGGATTAATATATATTTCTCCAACGACATTTATACATAAGACACCAGACTTTTATTCTATAGAAGAAATAGAAACATTTTTGGATAAGTTTACTACCGTTAATTAGTGAAAAACCGCGGCAACATATATCAGTATTTAGTTAAGTATTTAAAACTTTGATACATGTTGCTTTTATTTATATGGTGATGGATATGCTATCATAAGATAGATATGTTTAAGAAATATTACATAAATCCAAATAGTGAATTTAATAAATCGTTAATCCTTTCTTTAATTGAACCTGGAGAAAGAGGTTTTAAGATATCAGGATTATCTGAAGGAGAATATAAAGACTTATTTTCTATTAGAAACATTAGATTTATTAATAATGAAGTAGATTTTAAAAGTATTACTACTAAAGTAGAAGTTATCTATCTAGATGACTATTTACATCTAAAAGCCTTAGTTTTATCCTCTAGTAGTGGTTTCTTCTATCTATTTAAGATAGATCATCAAAATGAACATAAATTAAACATTAATCAAAAATATATTTCTACTCATCTGGATGATTTACTTTTAGATTTTGAATCTCACTCTAAAAGTAAGGGAAAGATTAATTATTATGGAGAAGGTGATTCTTCTTTAATAGAGAATATTAATTATTTTGAAAATCTATATAGTAATGATATTAAAGATAATATCGATTTAGATTCAGATATCTATAGACTATTATTTGAGTCTAATAACTTATTCACTGTTGATTTTATCTATTTATGTAATAACCACTCGATAAGGATAACTAATAGTAATGAGTTATCTAATAAAGTATTAAATCTAGAAATGATGAGAAAGAATAATTCTCATCGTAAAGACTGCTTATTTATTAATGCAGTTAGTAAAGATATTGAATACTTTATATTCACTTATAAAGAACACTTTATCAATCATTATTATCTATTTAAGAATCTTGGTAATGATGAATTCTTATTTATTAAAGAAGATATCTCTTTTAATAGATTATTAGCGTCAAGCGAATTAAAAGATATTAAATATAAAAAGGCTAGTAATTTAGCCTCTAAAGAGTTCGCTAAAAAGAAATATGATAACTTCTATAATGAATATACTTCTTTTGAAGCTGAGGAAGAATTTGAAACTGATATCATTAAAGAATTCAATATCTTAGAGTTTGGCAAGATCAAAGCCAAAGCCAAACTCCTTGAATTCATTAATGAGTTTAAATCTATCTATAAGGCTAAACACTATAAGAGTGATATAGGAGTGACCTTCCACGGTCATACCCGTATATTAGAAAGAATTGGTCAACTTGAAGATAGTGAAATGCTAATACTTGCTAAAGTTGCTTATGAAGAAGGGAAGAACTCTGTTAATTATTTTGAGAGTGATCCTAAGATGTTTAAGTTTTTACAATATCAACAAAATAAGAAAAGAGGTAAGACTCTTAGATTATATAAAGATTATCTATTCTTCTATTCTATGGAACCACCTCATGATTTAGTGACTTGCTTTCCGTTCAATAGTAGTTTTGAGATGTATTCAAAGAATAACTAGGATTTTTTCTTAATTAGATGTCCAAAAATATGCAATTTTTAACTATTCAATTGAGCCAGAAGTCCATATAAGTACACAATCCTTGATACCAATTTGTGTTGAGGATTTTTTGTATCAAAATTATTGTTTGATGATACAATAAATGATACAATAAATTTGCGAGGTAAAAAAATGGAAAATCGTGAATCAGAAACAGTCGAATTTAAAAAAAGTACATCAGAATTGAAACAAGGAATTATATCTCTATCTTCCATGCTCAATAAGTCAGGTAGTGGAGTTTTGTATTTTGGGGTATTAAACGATTCGACAGTAATGGGTCAACAAATAGGAAAAGACACTACACACGATATTTCTGTTGAAGTTAAATGTCACATTAAGCCTGAAGTTATTCCAATAGTCGAATTAATAAATATTGGGGATAAGCAAATTATAAAAGTATCTGTTGCTGGTGATAAGAAGCCTTATTCCGCTTACGGAAGATACTACATTAGAAGCGACGACGAAGATATATTGATGAGCAATGAAGTACTTGAGCAGTTTTTCAAAGATGACTCTATTGATTATTCAAAATGGGAAAATGCAATTACTGAATGGACAATTGATGATATTGATGAAGAGAGATTAATTAAATATTTTAATGAAGCCAACGAATGTGGAAGATTAAATTATGTTTATAAAGACAGCATTGATGCTTTAACAAAATTAGGTCTTTATAAGAATAATCATTTAAATAACGCAGGATACTACCTTTTTTCAAAAAATAAACCACTCAAATTGAAATTAGCTGTTTTTAACACTGATGAAAGATTATCTTTTTCTGACATCAAATTATTTGAAGGTAATATATTTGATTGCATTGAAGAAGGAATTCGCTATATTTCTGAAAGAATGAGATGGAATGCTAAGATTGTCGGGAGCAAGAGAATAGAAACTCCAGAGATACCGTTAGAAGCAATTAGAGAAATTGTTGTTAATAGTTTCGCTCATATGAAGGTGAATCCAGCTATTTTAAACGAAATCTATTTGACTCCTACCAAAATAAAAATCAGTAATCCTGGTAATATAGCAAAAAATATTGATCCGATTGAATTCGCAGCAGGAAAACAAAGTCCGATATTAAGGAACCCACTGATTGATATGACTTTATATAAAAATAATACTATTGACTCTTTTGCTACAGGCTTTGAAAGAACTTTCAAACTCTGCAAGGAAGCAGGGATAAAATGGGAATATGAAAATACTAAAACGTCATTCAGCTTTACATTTATTAGATCAAATGATACAACAAATGATACAACAAATGATACAATAAAAAATCGCCAAAGCGATATTATTAGTCTAATTAAAAAAACTCCTTCAATAACAAGAAAAGAGATAGCACAGACATTAAACATTTCAGAGCCAACGGTTGCTCGAGATTTAAAAATGTTGCAAGAAATTGGTGCCATCAAAAGAAATGGGCCAAACAAAACAGGCTATTGGGAGATACTAAAAGATGGCAAATAAAGAATTTAAAAACATTGAAGAATTTATTGAAGGATTCACTAGAAATGGTCCTACTCCTGAGCGATCCTAAGATGTTTAAGTTCCTTCAATATCAACAGAATAAGAAAAGAGGTAAGACTCTTAGATTATATAAAGATTGTCTATTCTTCTATTCTATGGAACCACCTCATGATTTAGTGACCTGTTTCCCATTCAATAGTAGCTTTGAGATGTATTCAAAGAATAACTAGTCCCAATATCACGAAAAAAAGCTGATAAAAAACAAAGAAATATTACTTATTATTTATATAATAGTACAACATATGTAACCTCTACCCTATATATAAATAATAAGTAAATTTTTCGTATAAAAATTTTGCTTGTAAACAGTATGATTTGTCTTTTACTATAAGTATGTCATAACGCGGATTAAACGCATCAGCTGTAAATATTTGTTGAAAAATGCCGACCTGTAATGAATAATATAGTTGTAGCAGGAAACTGTTACAAAAATATGTGTCGCTCCTCGGTATGCGTCTCACAAATGGCCGAGCAAAAATATGTGTCGCTCCTCGGTATGCGTCTCACAAATGGCCGAGTTTTTTTATTAATATGAACATTGTTGTCAAACACTTCTATTTTATAAAAGATGAATTCTACAAATTTGCAGAAGATCCTTTGCTAATGGAGAATAAAGAAAACGGAAACAAACGACCATGCTTTTTAGCAATAAAAGATGATAAGAATATTATTTGGTTAATTCCTGTTACTTCAAAATATGAAAAGTTCAAAAATATTTATAATTATAAAATTAGAAAATATGGTTCGTGTGAAACAATTGTTCTTGGACAACTATTAGGAAAAGATTGTGCTTTTCTTATTCAAAATATGTTCCCGATAATTGAAGATTACATTGAAAGCGAATATGTTCAATCTTCAAATAATGTTCCAGTTTCTATTTCTGAACCATTAGCTAATAATATTGTTTCCAAATATAAAAAAGTTTTGGCCTTGGTTAGAGCAGGAGTGAAAGGCTTAGTGTTCCCAGATATTTTAAGAATAGAAAATAACTTAAAAACAAAATTAGAAACAAACAATATGTTAAAACATTAATCGAATAGGCGACAGAAAAGTGCCGTTAATTTGTGGGAACACCTCATGATTTAGGATATTTCTTCTGGCATGCTTCTTTCTACTGACACCATTAGTTTCCATTTATTTACTAATTTGGCAAAACCTACTTTTGATTCAAAGTATTGGATTTTATTGCCTGACTTAGACAAACATAATTGATAGAAGGACTCTGGCACTCTATTACCAAAGTGTTTTTCGAATAGATAGCCAACTTTTTGATATAGATACGCCTTATCATAGAATTCAAGCATCTTGATAACTTTTTCTAAATGCAAATCTCTACAAGCATCTAGAGCGTATTCTATTTCTTCTAATCCACCTGCATAGCCAGGATTATCGATTGAATCAATAATCGCGCGTTCTAATGAAACCACTCTAATTCCATTCTCTTTCATATGATCAATTATTTCTAAATTGCACATGCTCATTTTTGAAGAGTAGACAATGTTTTCAAACTCCAAATCATTCACATACACATGCGTTAGGTATGTGAAACGTGACACAAATACTTGAGTTGTTAGACCATAATATTCAAGTGCCTCATGATAGGAAAAATATGAGTCGTTAAACAAGCGAGATGCTATTTGAAATCTAGAAACATATATCCCACCTGTTGAACGATCCACTAAGGCATATAAGCCTTTCTTTATTTTCTTTATTTCTCCTCTTTTTGTGGCGCGATTCACGAATGCATAAAAGTTTTTTATATTTGGATACAATTCTTCAACATCTTCATAAGTAAATAATTCTGGTAATATTTTCATACCACAATTTAAGCACAACTCTGCAGATATGTAAAGTTATACTGAGAATTTGGCATATTTAACGTTTGAATAATTATTGATATTTATAAGATGTAGATAAGGCAAAGGCCACCATAATTATCTATTTGAATGTCGAAATATATGCAAATTTCATTAAAACAGGTGTCGAAAAACATGCAATTTTTAACTATTCAATAGTCCAAAAACATGCTAGCAGCACGCCATTACAACCTTTTGCGATATTGTGTCATCATTGATAAAAATACTTTTTAGTTTGTGCAGAAAAAATGAAAAAATACTTTTTAATTTGTGCGTTTTGTCATTTTAAAATCCCATAACTTGTTGCTAGTTAACAGGACATATCACAAATTAGCGCAGTTGTGAAAATGAGTATTGATTTTAGTGGCGCAATTGTGAAAATAATGATGGCAAAATTATTCAAAACACCGAATCAGTTTTATTCAAAACACCGAAAATATTTTATTCAAAACACCGAAAATGGTTGCACATTTCCCTTTTTTATATTTTATATAAGTGATGTTAGCTGACTTATAGAAATTCTTTTATATAAATTATTCAATTTGCTTATAAAAATACGATAATATATTTAAGCGTGTATATGAGAATTAAATCATTATTAACTTTATTACTATCTACTTTTTTATTATGTAGCTGTGGTAGTGAACCTAGCTATGTTGATAAATCACTAACTAAGATTAAATTATCTGGAGATTATCAAACTTCTTTTACTGTTGGAGAAGAGTTTAATTATGATGGACTAGTAGTTACTGCCTATTATAGTGATTCTACTTATAAAGAAGTAAATAACTATGTTGTATCCTCTCCTAATATGAATAAAGTAGGTAGTCAAAGTGTAACAGTTACATATATAGAAAATAATGTTTCTAAATCAGCCTATTATGCGATCTCTATTAGTGAAGTAACTCCTACTTTAGTGTCTATATCTTTAAGTGGAACTTATCGAACTGATTATCAAGTTGGTGATATTTTTTCTTATGCTGGATTAGTTGTGACCGCTTACTACTCTAATGGTAGTAGTAAAGTAGTCACTAACTACAGTGTCTCTACCCCCAATATGTCTATAGTGGGCACCCAAAGTGTCACTGTCACTTATAGCGAAAATAACGTCACTAAATCTACTTCATATCTAATTAATATTTCAGAAGTAGAAGTAGTAACATTATCTTCGATATCTTTAAGTGGTACCTATCAAACTACATTTGAATATAATGAAACCTTTAACTATACCGGATTAGTGGTGACCGCTAAATACTCTGATGGATCTAGTAAGGCAGTAACAAGTTATACAGTGTCTAGTCCAGATATGACTAAAACAGGAACACAAAGTGTCACAGTGACATATAAAGAGAATAATATCTCTAAAAGCGCTAGTTATAACATCACTGTTAAAGAAGAGATTATTGAACTAGAAACAATATATAAAGAACCTTATTTAGGCAAACAAGTTTATCTTAATCATATTGGAGATATATTTACCTCTTTAAAGAGTTATCGAGGTAAAGGAATTACTATCGCTGTTATCGATAGTGCATTTGACACGACTCACGAAGAATTTGTTAATTTAGACGGCTCTAGCAAGATATCTAATAAAAGTGCATCTTTTACATATAGCGGATCTAGTGTAACTACTCAAGTTGGCAAAAGCTATGCTCATGATTTAAGCGATTCACATGGTACGTTCTGTGCTGGTGTAGTAGGAGCAGCTTTAAACCATAAAGGCGTACTAGGTATCGCTCCTGAATGTGAATTAATGTTACTAAAGACTGATAAGAAACCTAAAAGTATCGCTGAAGCATTTAAATACGCGGCTGATAATGGAGCGAAAGTCATTACTATCTCTATTGGCTCATATAATGGATATGGCACTGATGGAGATTTAGTTAATGATGGTAGTGATTTAACTACTGTCTTTAATGAACCAGTTAGTTATTGTAGATCTAAAGGAGTCGCAGTGATCTCTGCTGGAGGAAATGGTGGAGGTACATATAGAGCGACTGAATATACTTATCCAGGAGCCACTACTGGAGTAATAGGTTGTGGTGGTTTAGCGTTTAACTCTAATGAACAAATCTGGAGTGGTTCATCTTATAACTATAATACCTCTAGTCAATTTATTGATGTCTTTGCTCCAAGTGAAGAGATGTTTGGCGTTTGTAACTTCTATAGAGATGGAGTTCACTATACTTATGATGGAGGATGGGAAGGTACTTCCTTTGCTTCTCCTATAGTAGCGGGTTTAGCAGCCTTATATTTTGAAAAGAATCCTAATAAGACTGTTAGTGAATTTGAATCTAGTTTATATAATTCATGCCATAAATTAAATCATGAAGAAACTCATACATTATCTCAGTTAGGTAACGGTAGAGTAGACGCTTTAAAGTTATTAGGTTTATCTAATGATTATGAAGTCACTATTAAGATTAAATCTAATTGGTCTAGTTGCTATATCTATGCGTTTAATAGTGATTTGTCACTAGAAAAAGAATTAGCCTCTTGGCCGGGTAAAGCAATGAGTAAAGTGAATAATTATTATACTTATACTTTGAAAGTTAGTGATTATGACACGATTATTGTTAATAACAACAATAACGGCTTACAGACTATTGATATATTATCCTCATCATTTAATGATGGATATATCTATGACATCACCTCTAATTATTCAATTAATAATAGATTAATAGGTAATTATATTTATTCATAAATTATAAAAAGCGATTCGTTGTGTTGCGGCGAATTAGAATTTTTTTTCGTAAACAATAATTATGTTATCTATTTTGAATTATGTTAATTTATGTTGAATTATGTTAATTTATGTTGCTAAATAGCAATTATGTTATATAATTAAGTTAACTAGGAGGTTTGTTATGAGCAACCCATTTACTTTGTCGTTTGGAAAAGAGCCACAAGAATATATTAAAAGAATAAACGAATATGATGAAATAATTGAAACCTTTAATTCAAACAACCCAATGACTAATTTATTCATTATTACTGGAGTAAGAGGTGCTGGCAAAACCGTTCTTTTGAGCTCTCTTTATAAATATTTTGATAATAATGATGATTATATAGCTATAGATATAAACACTACGGTAAATATGCTAGAAGATTTCTCGGCTAAGCTATATGACAAGACCCCTAAAAAAATTAAATCCTTAAAGGCTGAATTTAGTTTTTCTTTTCATGGGTTAACCATTTCGCTAAAAGGCGAAGAACCAGTTAGCAGTGTTTCATTATTACTAGAGAAAATGCTTAATAAAATTAAAAAGACTGGTAAGAAAGTCGTGATTACGGTTGATGATATTGACACTGGCGATTACATGAAATCTTTTGTGAAGGAATTCCAATCCTTGTTTAGAAAAGATCTTCCAATTTATCTAATTGTCACTGGACTTTATAATGTTGTTGACACTTTAGAAAAACAAGAAGGATTAACATTTTTACAAAGAGGACAAAAAAGATACCTTACCCCTTTGAATAGACGATATATAATTAGTTCCTATAAAGAAATATTTAATATAGATGATAAACTTGCTTGCTCCTTAGCGGATCTAACTAAAGGATATGCTTTTGCTTTTCAGACACTAGGCTATTTGTTTTATGAAAGTGATAAGAGGGAAATTAACGCCACTTTATTAAAAGAATACGATTATTATTTAGAAGAATATGTATATCGAAGACTATATGCAGAGCTTAGTGAAAAAGAAAAAAATATCCTTAAGCATATATCTTTGTCAAATCTTGAATCCAACAAAGAATTAGTGGAAGCAGGAGTGGTAACAAATCAAGAAATATCTAATTACAAAGAAAAATTGTTTAAAAGAGGAATATGCGATAT
Source organism: uncultured Erysipelotrichaceae bacterium (assembly GCA_902769185.1). Taxonomy (GTDB): domain Bacteria; phylum Bacillota_I; class Bacilli_A; order RFN20; family CAG-826; genus UBA2450. The sequence continues at coordinate 44,136 of CACXNV010000005.1, forward strand.
TAAAGAAAGGGGAAAGATAACTATTATTCTTCCTCGCTTTAAAGAATATATTGTGTATCGTACAAGCGAAGAAAACAGTTATTAGATTTTTCTAATGACTATAAAGCCACGATTAAGATTTAATCTAATTGTTCTAGTTGTTATATTTTTGTGATTTTTAATATAAAATCTTTAAGAATTTTGTGATTTTTTGTCTTAAAAATGCCAGAATTTTGTGATAACACCATAATATAGACATGAATGTCTATAACTTTTCATGGTGGAAAATGGTGGAATTCGTGGAAAAGTGGAATAAAACGCATTTATAAAAAAATAGTGATTGTTTGTATCTTTTCACAGGTTTTTCGAGTAACTTATTATTCCTTTTTTGGAATCTTATCTATATCTTCTTTTTCTTTATCTTTTTTGTGATAACTTGCAAACATAAAATATATATTTCTTATGTGTGGCACATATGTGACACATGCGCGTATATTATAATATGAGGTAATACATGATGAAAAAAAGACATATTATATTATCCGGTAGCCTATTATCACTTCTTTTAGGTTTAGGTATTGGATTATTTTCTAATAATAAAACAAACACAAACATTGAAACAAAAGCAGAAGTAGAAACTAGATATGTTTATTTAGACTGCACCAAATTCCCAGATTATTTTGGACGTAACACACGCATTGCATTCTCAGGTAACATAGATATCCCAATGTTGAATACTGTTAAGGCTGATGTATATAAATACCCTGTACCTATAGATACTCAAATTGTCTCTTTCTATACAATTTGGGGAGATGAATATACAAAAGCAGAATTATCAGACTCTGTAGTTCCACTAGAAATCCCAAACGATATAAATAAAAGAACTTATCAGGTAACTTCATATAACGTTGGTAGCGGAGTAGATGTTGATTATTTTAAAGGTAAATGGATTGATAACTATGATATGCCTGATGAAGAAGGGTATTACATAGTTAACAGCTCTAATGATTATGAATATGAAGGTGCAATTAAAATGGACGAAGGTGTCTCTGGAGATAAAGCACAATCCATTCTATATCACGGAACAAAAGATCAATATATTAAAGTGAGATCGTATATAGATAACACTGACACCACATACCCAAGTAGTGGTAAAGGTTATAAATTTTCTAATGACAAAGATGTTAACGTGTATATTGACGAAAATAATGAATTCCTTGTCGAAGATTATGTAATTCCACCTGAAGAAGACGGATATTATGTTTTTGGTTCATTTAATTCAGAGACTATTGATGAATATAAAAGTGAATATAAAACAACTTCCTTTGTGGATGAGTCTCTTGATTATATTGAAGTATATGATAATTTGGCTTTAGATTTGAACGATGTCATATCTATTAGACAACATTCTTCATCGACTCACCCAAGAGATAAGTATATAGCCCCTGTATCATATCTTAGCGAACTATATTTTAAAATTGATGGTAATGATGTCACTATCAAATATCAATTTGGAGTAAGGCATTATGATATTTTTATTGTTCAAACTGATGATGGAACTTATTTCTTACCAAAGTTCCATGAAGATAAATGTTTTAATAAAATAACTGCGGTATTTTTTGATGTTAATGGTGAGAAAACCGGAACACAACCTTTACCTGATCAAATATCTTATGATTATTTGGTCCCAGCTTTTCCTAATATTGACGGCAAATACTGTTTAAGAAAAGCATATGTAGATGAAGACTGCACAGTTGAATATTCTGGAGAAGCCATCGATACTCCAACAAATATTTATCTTAAATACTATAATTCTGGATATTATCTTTTACCGAGGATTGTTAAAAGCGAAGGCGCTACAACTACTTATAAAACTGTCTACGATGTTGGTATTAAAATGGAAACCACAAATCTAGAAGAAGGTAGCTTAGCGGAAATAACAATTAATCCAATGCCTGAAGGTGAAGGACCATATGACTTTGCCTACTTATATTATGATGAAGACGGTAAGATGACTTACTATCAATATCACACGATAAGTGATGATTACGCTCGTAGCGAATGGTTTAGTGATCACTATTCTGTTGAAGTCCATTATGGGAATCGCGGAAAATATTTCCGTGCCTTCATTAAATACGATGAGGATAGTAAAGAAAACCGTGTTTTCTTAAAAGACGCAGGATCAGGATTCTGTAATGATTTTATGAGTAAGATTGCTAATATTTGTGATTCTACTGGAGTTAACACTAATATAGAGGATTTACAAACTGAATGGGCCAATCAATATGAAGCATATTGTAACGTTGAATATAAACAAGAAATAGTTAAATTAGGGTTTAATTATTTTGAAGATCCACAAAATATTTATGAAGAGATGATGAATAAGTACTATTACATTATCAATAAATATGGGAGTGAGACATTTGAAAATTTCATCTTCCCTGATATGGATCCAGTATTACCAAATGGTATAGATAATAATGTATTTCTAAAATATAACGATGCGGCAATTTTTGCCGCTGTGATATCTATCTCTGTCGTAGGTGTTTCTTTACTTGTAACATTATTAGTCTTTAAAAAGAAAAAGAAGAATAAATAGTTCATTGTTTAATGAAAATTAGGGTGAAATGAATGAATGTTTCACCCCTTTTTCTATTTCTATTAATAGATGCCAAATAGGTGCCAGTAAACAAATTGTAGCAAATGCTACATTTAATTTTGTACAGCAATATCAATATTGATATAATTAATGTAGATATTCGGAGGAATATAGTATATGAAAAAGCTTAACCTTTTATTTGGCTTATCCATTTTTGCTATGGCGTTAACTAGTTGTGGAAGTAGCCCAGAACCAGAACATGAACATAAGTGGGGAAGCCCATCTTATTCTTGGACAAGTGATTATTCTAAATGCACCGCTAGAAGAGTGTGCGAACTAAATAGTAGTCACGTAGATAGCGAGACAGTTAGCTCTACTTACAAAGTAACTACAGAGCCAACTGAAAGTAGTGATGGAGTAGGAGTATATACCGCGACATTCTCTAAAGAATATTTTGAGGTTCAAACACACACTGTTGATATCCCTCCTATTGGGCATGAACATACATTTAGTGAAGATTATGAATATAATGAAACCACTCACTGGCATCCTGCGACTTGTGGGCATGATGTCAAAGGTGGAGAAGCTACTCACGCTTTTGATGAAATAGTAGAAGAAGGAGTTACTACTTATACATGTATTTGTGGCTATTCTTATTCTATAGGTGGAGATCCAGCTTATAAATATGAAGATAACTATGAATTAGTGAAGAAATATCCAGAACTTAACTCAGCTTTAAAAACTTTATTAAATAGTAAGAGTTTTACCTTAGAACATTCTCAAGTCTTTACTCCTGAGACACCTTATTATAATAAGTATTCTGATCGTCCAGTTGTTTTACTTGCTAATGGCAACGCTAAAAACGTAATGAAGTTTACTGAAAGAGATTTGGAACAAACTGTTTCCTTTACTGGTGAAGTATATACTTCTTTACAATTACTTTTATCTATATATTCAGTTTCTAGTTGGTCTGAATTATTACAAAATCAAGATAAGTTGTCACATTTTAAAAATCAAATTTATGAAGCTTTATCAGGAGCGGGAGATCTTGCTGAACTTCGAACTTATATAGATTTATCTAATGCAGTTATTGATGAAGATAAAGTTACTTTATTAAGTAATGTCAATATTGTAAACGCTCAATTATATGATGAAGAAGCTAAACAATATTTAATGGCTGCCACAGATGGAAAAGAGTCTAGAAGCCTATATATTGTTCCAGATAATTATCAATTCCAGAATATTGACGTCAAATATTCAGTATTAGAACAAATGAGATTATACGGCCATACTTTTTCAATGGGCACTGGAGATTTTGAATTTAAATATGATGAAGAAACTCATACTTATGATAGAGAATACTGGGGAAGTGGATCTTCTAGATTAGATTTCAGATTTATTTGTCCAATTGTTGTGGAAAATGGCGCAATCACTTCTTTAAGAAAAATGACTGTTAAAGATATTGGAACAACCTCAATTACTAGTAAAGTTGTTGCTCCAGTTTGTGATCACTCTCATGGCGCTCATCAATTCTGGTATAGTGAGCAATTCCATGCAGATTATTGTGATGATTGCGGCAAAGTGTTAGGAAAGCATAGTCACGCTATTCATAATGACCATGGTTTCTGTGTTGAATGCGTTAACTTTACGCATGGTTTACATGAAAAAGATGGCTTTGAACTTTATCATCCAAATTCTGATGAACTATTGGATAGAGATATTTATATAAATCCAAAAACAGGAAAGAAATATATTAAGGATTATGCTTCTAGCGCTCCAGCATCTCCAAGTATTACTGGTAAAGATGGAAAAATATATACACATTTTATAGTTGCTCCAGTTGATGGGCAAGTCAGTGAGATTACATTTGCCACTAATGGAAATAAGCATTTTCTAGAAGATAATACATGTTTCTTTGTTTTAGAATACGCTATTACTAAATCGACATACGACATGACCTATTTAGCTTTAACTGACGAAACAATTCCAGAACAAATCTATAATGATCCAGAATATATGAAAGAGCATTATTTCAATGTTACTAAAGAAAAAGTAGGCTCAGAAGTTGTCGATACAGCGTATTCGTTCCCAAATTGTGAACACGAACAACTCGATGCTAATACTAACTTTACTGTTATTTCTCTAGAACAAATGGCTAAAGAATGCACTTATGCATATGTATCATTCAAATTTGATAGTATCGATTCAGATAAATTCACATTCCTTAAGACAACATGTAAACACTGTCACAAAGCCTTATATTCAGCGGTCAGAGAAAACGGACAAGGTGCAGTTTTTGATACTTTTGGAGCACGTGTAAGAAGTCAATATCTTACTATCACATATTCTTGGAACGCTGAGTACACTGAATGTGTTGGTAAATTGATTCTATTAACTTATGTTGAATACGAACAAGTACCTACTACATTAGTGGAAGAATCCGCTACTGTAGTTACAGATACTGAACAAGGTATTACAACCGCGACATTCACTAATCCAATATTTAAAACACAAACAGAATATTTCTATTAATGGACATCAAAAAAAGAAACCAACAATTCTTATCTGAATTAGATAATAATAAAGAACTAAAAACAACTAGAGATAATCTAGTTAAAGGACAGCATCCATCTTTATTAGTGGTCTGTTGCTCTGATTCTAGAGTGGTCCCTGAAAAGATATTATCTTGCTCTTTAGGAGAGATATTTGTAATTAGAACCGCAGGTAATGTAATTAATGAAGGTGAACTCGCTAGTATCTCTTATGCGATAGAGCATTTACATATTAATCATATTTTAATTATGGGTCATACCCACTGTGGGGCGATTCACGCAGTTATTCATAATGAAGAATTTTTATACTCTGATCCAATAGCTAAAAGAATTAAGCATAATATCTTAGATATAGAAGACGAAAAAACCGCTAGTGAAGTTAATGCTTCTAAAGAAGTTGAATACTTAAAAGAAAAGTTCCCTGATTATCAAGGAACTATAGAATATAAAATATACGACATAGAAACATCTATTTTGTATTAGAAGTGTTTAAAAATAGCAAAATTCCGTATTACAGTACGAAAAAACCGATGAAAGTGATATTTTTATGAAAAAAGCAAAATATAAAACTATAGAAGAAAAAATCGATCAAGCGATATATGAATCAGAAAAAGAAGTTGCTGAAGGCGCCAAACCTATATCATTTAAAGAAGCTAAAAAGAAACTAGACGATGAGTCTTATGGGACAAGTGTTAACCATAATAAATAGTGATAGTAATTACGATTAAATAGTTAAAAGCAAAACACCCAAAAGAAAAAGACGATAATTCGTCAATTTCTTTTCGCTGCTAACGGTCTTCATATTTCTTTAAATCTTCTAATGACATTTTTATAAATTGATGATTAATGATTTGATTGATGCTTTCATTTAATCTTTTTACCATAGCAGGATTAGACATAATGAAAAGATTCTCTTTCATGTTGCTATATTCTTCTTCAGAAGTCAAAACAACGTTTCCATCTTTAGCAGAAATCATACTAGTCCTCCTGTGCAAACTCTTGTACGTTTCCATTATAACGAACTAAATCAAATATATCGATTATTTGGTAAAGAAAAACCGAGTGAGCTCGGTAAATCTTTCTATATGTTGTCTATTTTTCTTTTTCTTGATGATTAATATTTTGAATAACATTGTAATTATTTTTTCCAATCGGAAGGCTTCTCAATTGTTTTTATTTTTTCTATTGTGTGATTTGTATAGCTATATTTATCAACCTCATAGCCATCAATTGTTTCATATTTTTTGCTAGACACATTTTTAATAGAAACAGAGTCTTTTACAATTCCTAATAACAATTCTGGTTTTGAGGAACTATATAAGCAAGATAACACCAATGCGTTTCTAAAATATTTCCCGTTCTTTTGAAGAAAGTTTAGATTGACGTGTAGTCCTGCCTTCTTAATAAGAAAATATAACATTAATGAAGACGTTCTTGTGTTTCCTTCTCTAAAAGGATGAATATGCCAAAATTCAGATACGAAATAGCAAATCTTCTGAATTTTTTCCTCGTTATTAAGGCTATCCCAGTTTACTGATTTGAATTCTTTGTCTAAATCAAGTATTGCCTGATTGATATACGAAGAAAAAACATAATCTATCGATCTACCATCTAATATTGATTCGCCCTTAAATATATCTATTGTTCTAGGATTTCCTGCCCACTCATAAATATCTTCAAAAATGATTTTATGGATTGTAAAAACATCAAAAATCGATTTTAACTCGAAATCACTATTTTTTAAGGCATCAATATTAATAATGGCGTATCCAGATTCAACCGAATCAAGTTTTTGTTCGTCATGTATATCAAGCAAATTTTTAAGAACATTCGTTCCTTCGTATAGATAGGGATCTTTCATTTTGTATACATCCCTTTAAGAATATATTTTGCGGTTTTTATATCAATAATGCCTTTTTTATATAGACGAAATATTTCTTTTGCGTCTTCGCTTGGTTCAACTCCATCCACTGTTGCAATTGCAGTTGCAAACGCTAAATCTTCTTCTGTTTTAGAAGGAATAGTTAATTCAAAGGGCATTCCGTTTTTATTAACAGCAGCAGTTAAAAATAGTGTAATTGCCTGACTAGTTGTTAAACCAAGTCTAGAAAAAATAGAGTCCGCTTGTTGTTTTATATCGTGAGTGACTCTTGTATGAACTGTTTCTGTTTTAGCCATAATTTTTCCTCGACATTATTGTATCACGATTGCGACACAATTTGTATTAATTATAAAAAAACTTTATCTATGACGGGTAAAAGAAAACTGGGATATCCCAGTATTTCTTAGTCCTCACCAGTGATTCTTTTGAGTTTGTTTCTAACAATCTCTTTAGCTTCAGTGGCGTGATCTTCGGTTTTAAATTTTCTAACAGCGATCACTTTCGGATTTTCAATATCGTAATCATCTACTAGAACGTAGCCAACTTCTTCTAGAACTCTATAGGTTCCGTTTTTAATGATCGCTCTAGTGTCCTTCGCTAAGGTTTTTACTTTAGCAGGGTCAACGACAAAGTAGATTCTTTTGCCATCTTCTTTTTCAACTTTCTCTACGTAGTCTCCATTAACTTGATAAACATCTTTATAGAAGTTAGGTCTAATTTCTTTGACTAATTTATCTTCTTTTAAGGTGGATAAATCTCTATCATCGATATATCTATATCGAGGTGAGCCGTCTTTATTAGTCATTGGCTTTCCTTCTTTATCGCGCATCTGCTCGATAATAGCTTCATAGACTGTATATGAGCCAACAATCTTATAATCCCCATATTCTTTGATGTAAGATTCATCATGGGCTAGTTCTTTTCCAAATAACATATATTTATATATCTTCCTTTTTCCTTATTTATTGTAGTATTCTATTTGCGTTATGAATAGATTATTTAAATATTTTTCATTTTTTGGAATCTTATTAGTCTTTGCGGCTTATTTCTTTAGGTTATTTGAAGTGAACGGCTTTGTGAGATATATATCTCAACAAGAAGATCCAAGTGTCTATTTAAAGACCATGGGAATTATCTATAAGATTGATTATTTCTTTATTGCTTTAATCATGGTGTCTTGCTTAGTGAGCTTCATTCTAATGAACAAAGATAAAAAGATGCCTTTATTTAGTGTTTCTATTATCCCTATTGGAGTGGCGATCTTAGAAAGATTATATTTTGTTAGTGGTAGTGCGATTGTCGCTAAAAGGACAATGGACTCTAATATCTCTATTGTCAGCATTGTTAATATCGTCATATTAGCTTTAGGCTTATTATCAATTATTAATTCCATCTTAGTGGAGAGATTTTTAGAAAATAAGCAGTTAAGCTTTGCGTTTTCTATGTTTGGAGTCCTCTCTATTACCGCATCAACTTTAATAAGCGTTTACGCTTCAATTATTAATAAGGCCACAATTCACTTTATTCTATACGCTATTTTCTTCCTACTAGCGGTAGTTTTATTAGTGATCGAATTTATTCTCAAATTTAAAAATAATCCAATTGAAGAAACAGCTACTAAGGTAAAAGAATAATAAAAATCATCGCATTTGAAGAGCGATGATTTTTTATATTAAGTTACCATCTAAGCAAGAGACGTCTTTTCCAGACCCTTTAGCTTGATAGAGATATTTATCAACTAGTGCGATTTCTTTTTCAAAATCGAATTTATCAATGTTTTTAATTAGACTTCCTCCTATAGAGATAGTGACCATCTTCTTAGGTGCTCCTTTAGGGGAGTCAATATTTAATTCTTCAACAGCGGTTCTAGCTTTTTCTAAAAATCTTCTTGCGTACATAGGGTTATCTAGTTCAAAGAAAAGGATGAATTCTTCTCCGCCATAACGGAAGAAGTCAAGATTTGGAGAAGGGAAAGCTTTTCTAATCGCATCAGCAATAGTTTTTAAGCAGTAATCACCCGCTAAATGGGAGAATTGATCGTTATAGTCTTTAAAGTTATCAATATCAAACATCGCGATTAATAAATTAAGATCGTCACTAGCTTCCCATTCTTTAACATTTTCATCTAAAAACATTTTTAAGGCGTGGCGATTCTTACAATGTGTTAAATCATCATAATATGCTTTGTTAGTTAATCTTTCATTTTCTACTGCTTCTTTATAGTTTTGACATTCAGCGTAGAACAAAAGAGTAATAATGAAATACGCACAAAGTGGGAAGGCTAAAGAGATAATGATGTAGTAATGTAATGAGGTCATACTCATTGTGGCACTACAATAGACTGATAAACCAATAGTGGAAATCGTAGTGGCTAAATCCAAAATTAATGCTTCAGTCCAGTAGGCAGGCTGAATTACTAATAAGGCCGCTAAAAAGATAATCGAGGCTGATAAAGATTCACTTTGTGTGGTGAAACCCATTTGGCAGTCAGCGTACATTCCAAATAACATTTGAAGTGCAACGCCTAAATATAAAATTAACCCGGCAATTCTATTTAAGTTAATTAATGTTTTTTCTTTTTTTACAAAGTAAGAGACACTCATTAAAATAATTGAGGCTAAATAGAATAGCAATGATGAGGCATGAGCGACAACACTAGTTACTCCATAAACTTCAATTTGTCTCCAGCCTGTTCTTAGATTCATCATCAAGAACATGCCGAAAGCAACAAGCATTAATAAAATCGCGACAATTAATCGAATAACAGTCATATTTAAAGAAATGTTATCTTTAATAATCCTTAAATCTCTTCTTGATAAGTGATTATTTTTAATAACTCTATGAGGGTAGAGAAATTCTGAACGTTTTCTAAACTTATTTCTTGCTTTCATGATTCTATAATTATAATAATTATTTAATTTTTTTCAAATTTCTTGCTTCTAGTAGACTACTTTTGAAAGGCTTTAAATAGTAGCACCCCTGGAATAGTGCCTATGGAATTACAGATTGTCGCTAAAGCGATATTTAAGAATGCGTAGCCCGTCCAAGAATTTGCAAAGCTAAAGTAATACATATTGGCGACACAGTGATCTCCACCTATATAAACAAAGATGAAAATGAAGACAAATATTAATAAAACACCAATGATTTTATTTCTAATAAGTCCATAAGATTTCACTGCCAAATAGACACATAATCCAGTGATTAATGATTTAACTATCATCATTAGATAATATTCATATCCAGTGTCAAAGTTTGTTTTGTTTGCGGCAATCGCACTGATTCTAGAGAACAAGTCAGTGTTTCTAAATATCGCATAGCAAATATAACCTAAGATTAATGAGCCTATAATGTTACCGATATACATAAGCGGGAGATTGATATAAAAGACTTTTGTTTGTGTACCTTCAAAAACTAAACCAATCTTTCCAGTAAATAGGAATAATTTAAATATGCAGACAACACTTAATCCAATAGGGAAGAGTAACGCTCCTAAGATTTTTCCTAACTCATTAGGTAAGGCATAAGTCATAAGAGTAAACAAGAATCCACCTAATCCAATAGCTAGACCCGCTAAAACGCCTTTAAAGATTGCTAATAAATATTTCATAATTTATTCAGTGTGCCTACCTTAAATTGTATAAATAGTATATGTAAATCGAATATTTGTAAAACAAAATTCGAAAGAATAATAAGATAAATTCCCTTATCTGTGTAATAATAGTGATATAGAGGTGACGTGTATGAATAAAGCCAAATATATCATTGCATCAGTTTTAAGTGGAGCAATTGCTTTTGCTTACATCTTTTATTTTGTAAATAGTATCCAGGGGTTTGTGAATTTAGGCTCTTCAGGCGCTACAGGTAGTTTAGTAACCTCGAGTATCATCTTATCTGTTATTTCTTTACTAGTAGCAATTGCCGCTTTTGTTATTTTACTAGTAGCGTTATTTAAACTTGCTGGTAGGGCACATTATGGTAATCCTATTTCCTTGTTCCTTTTGGGTTTAGTGTTTGTCTCTTTAGAGAAAGTTATTAATTCAGTGGGATTAATGATTATTATGCAAACCTATTATCCTGGAGTAAGTTTAGGCGGTGGAACAATTGTCGCTATGGCGTTTTTAGCAGTCTCTTTAATCTTATTTGTAGTTTCTTTTGCATTAAGCAAAACTAAAACTAAAGGTGTAGTGGGAATTGCTGGTTTATTAGGATCCATATTCTTTATCATTCCATTATTTATGTCATTTTCTGAAGGCGCTCAAGCACTTTCATTAGTCTACATTGTTATTTTACTTATCTCCTTTATCGGAGTATTTGGCTATTTCATTTTTGACGCTGTTACTGACTTTATGTCTAGTCCGGTTTTATCTCCTGTTAAAGAAGATAGTGAACCAGTAGTGAGTGAAAAAGTGAAATCTACATACACTAACACCAATACTGAACAAGCCTTGTTAAGATTAAAAAGATTATTAGATCAAGGTGTGATTAGTGAAGAAGAATATAACGAAAAAAGAAAGAAATACGTTGATTCTTTATAGGACAATTTATGGAAAAAGTATTATTAAGAATTGTGGACTCTAAACCGTATAAGTTAGATGAACTTTTAAATAATCCTCTTCTTTCGGAAAAGGATGAAGCTGATTCTTTAAAATATTTAAGAACAGAGAACAAAAAAGAAAGAGCGGTCGCTAATATATTGAGAAATAAATATATTGGTAAATGCACTATTTCTAGTAGAGGCAAACCTTTAGCGAAAGGTAAGCACTTTAATATCTCTCACTCTAAAGGAATTGTCTGTTTAGCCACTTCTAATAAAGATGTTGGAGTGGATTTAGAAGTAATTAGACCAGTAGATATTGATTTTAAAGAATTTATTGCTTCTAAGGATGAAAAGAAATTAATTCATGATGATGAGACATTCTTCATGATTTGGACTAATAAAGAATCACTTTTGAAGTGTATGGGTTTAGGAATGAAATCTTCTATGGATAAAGTTCCTTCTTTACCTTTTAACAATATTAAGTTTTTTGATAAACAATATTTCTATTCGAAATCTATAAAATATAAAGACTCTATTATCACGGTTACTAGAGCGTCTACTGA